>JAHEJV010000412.1 GCA_024638705.1 Deltaproteobacteria bacterium
GAAGATGTGCAGCAGCTGATCGCCGCGCGCGCCCGAGCGCAGCGTCGGCAACCCCTTGCCCTTGAGCCGCATCACCTTCCCCGACTGGGTGCCTTCGGGAATCTTGAGCTTCACCTTGCCGTCGAGGGTGGGCACGTCGATCTCGGCGCCGAGCGCCGCCTGCACCATCGTGATCGGCACCTGGCAGTGGAGATCGGGGCCCTCGCGCTCGAAGAGCTCGTGGCGACGCACGCTGATCACGACGTAGAGATCGCCGTTCGGTCCGCCGGAGATGCCGGCCTCGCCCTCACCGGTGAGGCGCAGACGGGTGCCGTCGTCGACGCCGGCGGGGATGCGCACGCTGATCGTCTGCTGTCCCTCGACGCGTCCCTGGCCGCGGCAGTCCTCGCAGCGCTCGCGCACGATCTCGCCGCTGCCCGCGCACTCCTCGCACGGACGACTGACCCGGAAGAAGCCCTGCTGGAGCACCACCTGGCCCGCGCCGCGACAGCGGTCGCAGGTTTCCGGAGACGTGCCGGCGCGTGCGCCCGAGCCGCTGCAGGTTTCGCAGGCGCGCATCTTCGGGATCTTGATCGTCGACTCGAGCCCCTCGATCACATCCTGGAGATCGATCTCGAGGTTGTACCGGAGGTCGGCGCCGCGCTGACCGCGACCGCGACGACGACCGCCCGCGCGGCGTCCGCCGAACAGGTCGCCGAAGAGATCGTCGAAGAGGTCGGTGAAGTTGCCGAGATCGCCGAAGTCCTGGAAGCCCCCGGCGCCGGGCTGACCCGCACCCACACCGGCGTGGCCGAAGCGGTCGTAGGCGCGGCGCTTCTCGGAATCCGAGAGCACGGCGTAGGCCTCGGACGCCTCCTTGAAGCGCTCCTCGGCCACCGGATCGTCGGGGTTGCGATCGGGATGGTCGCGCATCGCGATCGCGCGATAGGCCTTCTTCAGCGCGTCGGCGTCGACGTCACGCGTGACGCCCAGGATCTCGTAGTAGTCGCGCTTCGCAGCCAACGGGGTCTCTTTCCGCCGGGGCGGCGGGCAAGGTCGGGGAATCTAGCCCGTCTCGGCGGGCGCTCCCCAGCCTTTTCTAGAGCCCATCTCGATGGGTTCTACTCGTCGGCGGCCTCTTCGGGCGCCTCGGCGGCCGCCTCCTCGCCCGACCCGCCCAGCTCGGCGTAGAGGTGCTCGGTCATCTCGTAGGTGTCGGTCGAGAGCTGCTCCATGGCGGCGCGCAGCGCGTCGAGGTCTTCGCCCGCGGCGGCCTCACGGGCGGCCTCCACGGCACCGAGCAGCTTCGATCGCTGATCGTCGCTGACGTTCTCCTTGAACTCCTCGAGCGTGCGCTCCGTCGAGTAGATCAGGCCGTCGACCTGGTTGCGCAGGTCGATGAGCTCGCGGCGGTGCTGGTCGGCGTCGGAGTTCGCGGCCGCCTCGGCGACCAGGTCGTCGACCTCCTGCTCGGAGAGTCCGCTCGATGCGGTGACTTCGATCGCCTGTGACTTGCCGGTGCCGAGGTCCTTCGCCGAGACCTTCACGACGCCGTCGGCGTCGATGTCGAAGGCGACCTCGATCTGCGGGACGCCGCGCGGCGCGGGCGGAAGTCCGACCAGCTCGAAGCGTCCGAGGGTCTTGTTGTCGGCGGCGAGGTCGCGCTCGCCCTGGACGACGTGGATGCGGACGACGGTCTGGTTGTCCTCGGTGGTGGAGAACACCTGCGTCATCGACGTCGGCACCGTCGTGTTGCGCGGAATCATCTTCGTCGCGACGCCGCCCTGGGTCTCGACGCCGAGCGAAAGGGGCGTGACGTCGAGCAGCAGCACTTCGTCGACTTCGCCCGAGAGCACACCCGCCTGGATCGCCGCGCCGGCCGCGACCACCTCGTCGGGGTTCACGCCCTTGTGCGGCGCCTTGCCGAAGATCTCCTCGACCTTCGCCTGGATCGCCGGCATGCGCGTCATGCCGCCGACCATCACCACGTCGTCGACATCGCCCGGCGCAAGCCCGGCGTCCTCGAGGGCGGTCCGGCACGGCTCTTCGAGGCGTTCGATGAGGTCGACCGTCAGCTCCTCGAGCTCTTCGCGGGTGATCTCCATCGTGAGATGTTGGGGCCCGTCTTCGCCGGCGGCGATGAAGGGCAGGCTGACGTCGGTCTGCGCGCAGGACGAGAGCTCGTGCTTCGCGCGCTCGGCCGCTTCCTTGATGCGCTGGAGCGCCATCGCGTCGCCGTGCAGATCGATGTCCGAGTTCTTCTTGAACTCCGAGATCATGTACTCGGCGAGGCGCTGGTCCCAGTCTTCGCCGCCGAGGTAGGTGTCGCCGTTGGTGCTGCGCACCTCGAAGACGCTGTCGTTGATCTCGAGGATCGAGACGTCGAAGGTGCCACCGCCGAGGTCGAAGACGACGACGCGTCCGCTCTGCTTCTGGTCGAGTCCGAAAGCCAGGGCCGCGGCCGTCGGCTCGTTGAGGATGCGCAGCACCTCGAGACCGGCGATCTTGCCCGCGTCCTGCGTGGCCTGACGCTGGGAGTCGTCGAAGTAGGCGGGCACCGTGATCACCGCCTGGGTGACCGGCTCGCCGAGGAAGTCGGACGCGGTCTCGCGCATCTTCGCGAGCACCATCGCCGAGATCTCCTGGGCGGAGTAGGCACGTCCGTCGATCGAAACGCGCACGTCGCCGTTTTCGGCGGCGGAGATCTTAAAGGGTGCCATCTCGGCGAAACGCTCGACCTCTTCGGAGTCGAACTTGCGCCCGATCATGCGCTTGATCGCGTAGATCGTGCTGGCGGGGTTGGTGACGGCCTGCCGCTTCGCGATCTGGCCGACGAGCTTCTCGCCGGAGTTGGAGAACGCGACCATCGACGGCGTCGTCCGCGCGCCCTCGGCGTTCGCGATGATCTGGGTCTCGCCGTTGTCGTAGAGCGCGACGCACGAGTTCGTCGTGCCCAGATCGATTCCGATGACTTTGCCCATGCTGTTCGACGGCTCCCCGAAAGACCCGCCGTGGCGGGCGTCAACCGGTGGGGTCGGCCCCATCCTGGCCCGATGCCTTCATCGCCTTGGCCACGATGACCCGCGATGGTCTCACCAGGCGATCTCTGAGCTGGAATCCCTTCTCCATGACTTCGACGATCGTGTTCGGCGGCGCGGCATCCGTCTCCACCTGCGCCATCGCTTCGTGAAGGGCGGGATCGAAGGGCTTCCCCAGGGCTTCGATTTCGGTCACGTGGTGCTTCTCGAAGACCGCGATCAACTCGCGCCGCACCAGCTCGACTCCCTGCAGAAGACTCTCTAAGTCCGCGCCCCCACTATCGCGAGCGTGCCCGATGGCACGATCGAAGTTATCGACCACCGAAAGCAGGTCCTTGAAGAGATTCTGGGAGCCGTACTGGACGGCCTCCTGGCGTTCCTTGAGCGCGCGTTTCCGGAAATTGTCGAAATCCGCCTGCAGGCGAAGCGTGCGATCGTGGGCCTCGGCGAGCTCTTCGCGCAGCCGGAACACGAGCGCCTCGGCATCGCCGTCGCCGACCGGTTCGGCGTGGAGCAGGCCGTCGTCCGAAGGGGCGCCCCTCGGGCGCTCGCCGGCGCTCTCGACCGATTCCATCGCCTCGCGCAGCGCGGCCTCGAGCTCGGGATCCGTCGGGATCGAGCCGCCCGAGGCCTCGTCGCCCTCGAACTCGTT
>JAHEJV010000413.1 GCA_024638705.1 Deltaproteobacteria bacterium
CCGCCGCGGCGAGACGCTTCGCCAGCGCCGGGTCGAGGGGCGCCGCACCCGGCAGCGTCGCCAGCTCGGCGGACGCGGCGGATGCAGCGAACGCGAAGGCCAGACAACACGCGACGACGCCGGCGACACGAACGGGGCGGCGCATCTACTCGCCCGTGTAGACGGGCTCGCGCTTCTCCATGAACGCGCGCGGCCCCTCGCGCGCGTCCTTCGAAGCCATCACCACCGCCGAGCATTCGTTCTCGATCTCGTAGGCGCGCGCGAGCGGCTCGCCGCTCGTGCGCAACACCGCTTCCTTGATCTTCCGCAGCGCGAGCGGACCGTTGCGCGCGAGCCGTTCGGCCCACGCCTCGGCGCGCGGCATCACCAGGTCGGGCTCGACCACCTCGTTGACCAGGCCGATCCGATACGCCTCCTCGGCGCTCATCCGCTCGCCGAGCAGCAGGATCTCCATCGCCTTGCAGTGCGGAACCTGCCGCGCGAGGCGCACCATCGAGCCACCTCCCGGCACGAGGCCGCGCTGCGCCTCGGAGAGTCCGAAGCTCGCCGTGCGCGAGGCGACGCGGAGATCCGTCGCCTGGAGGATCTCGCAGCCCCCTGCCAGCGCATAGCCATTCACCGCGGCGATGATCGGCTTGTAGAGCTCGAAGGGCTTGAGCAGCGCGACCGGCACCTTGTCGAGGTTTGCGAGCAGCTCGCGATCCCAGTCGTCCTCCGGCTCGCGCGCGCCGGTAAACAGCGGCATCAGGAGCGCGAGGTCGCCGCCGACGCAGAAGGCCTCGGCGCCCGTCCCGGTCAGGATCGCGACGCGCAGCGCCGGATCGTCGCGGAACTCGAGCCAGGCGTCGGCGAGCTGGAGCATCAGCTGCGGGCTGATCGCGTTCTTGCGCTCCGGTCGGTTGAACGTGAGATAGGCGATGCCACCGCGCTTCTCGAAGAGCAGATCGGGCACGAGATCTCCTAGGTGTTCTTCGCGAGCATGCCGCCGTCGACGGGGATGATCGCGCCGTTCGTGTACGAGGCGGCGGGCAGCGCGAGCGCGAGGGTCATCTGCGCCACCTCCTCCGGGTCGCCGTAGCGGCGGAGCGGCACGCGGCGCCGCGCGAACTTCGCCTTCGCGTCGTCGGGGATGACGGCGGTCATTCCGGTGTGGATCGGTCCGGGGCACACGGCGTTGACGGTGACGCCCCTCGCGCCGAGCTCCACGGCCAACGCCCGGGTCAACCCGACGACCCCGTGCTTGCTCGCGGTGTAGGGACTCGCCGCCGCCGTCGCGCCGAGCCCCTCGGTGGACGCGATGTTCACGATGCGGCCATCGCCGTTGCGCAGCAGCTGATCGAGACAGGCGCGGATCAGATGCGCCTGCGCGCCGAGATTGATCGCGAGCACGCGGTCCCACTGTTCGGCGTAGTCGGGGCCCTCGATCGGCGACATCGCCGACACGCCGGCGTTGTTCACCAGGATGTCGATCGGCCCGAGCTGATCGCGGACGTCGCTGGCCAACGCGGTGAGTGCTTCGAAGTCACTGACGTCGACGGGGAACCCGGCGGCCGTCCCGCCGGCCGCCTCGATCTCGCCCACCACCGTCTTCACGCCCGCTTCGTCGCGGTCGGCCACCGCGACCTTCGCGCCCTCGTCGGCGAACAGGTGCGCCGTCGCGCGCCCCATGCCACTGGCGGCGCCGGTGACGAGGGCGGTGCGGCCGGCGATCGAACGCGAGAGCTTCGTGAGACGGGACATCGGACCTCCTCGGGGTCGCGAAGTCTATCACCGGTTCGCGCCGGTCCCTCCGTCACCGGCTCGGTCCGGTTTCTCCGTGGTTCAGCTGGCCGAGGCGCGCGATCTTCGGACAGTCGAGCGGCGGGTAGCTCCCGGTCTCGTCGATCAGGATCGGGTGCATGCCGGCGCGCCGTGCCCCGATCGCGTCGATCGCGTAGATGTCGCCGACGTAGGCGCAGCGAGCGGCGGGTACGTCGAAACGCGCGAGCGCGCGCCGGAAGATCTCGGGGTCGGGCTTCTCGACGCCCTCGAGATGGGAGTCGAGGATGATCTCGAGATGCGCGGCCAGCTCGGCCAGCTCGAGCGACGACACCACCCGCCCGTCGGCGTTCGACACCGCGCCCACCTTGAAGCCGCGCTCGCGCAGGCCCACCAACGCCTCGGCAGCGCCGTCGAGCGGCACGCGCCACAGGTTCTCGTCGCGGTGCGCCTCCGCCGCCGTATGCGCGACCCATGCGGCGTCCTCTTCGACGACGCCCGCCGCGCGGAGCACCGAGGCGAAATAGCCGACCAGCCGATCCGCATCTTGGTCGGGCACGCCGCCCGCGTCCGCAGCGCGTCGATCGACTTCGAGGCGCGCCTGGGCCTCGCCGCGCGCGACCGACGCCACCTCGACCTGGTGGCCGCGACGTCGCGCGCACTCGGCGAGGAAGGCGTGATCGAGGCGCAGCAGCGTGCCTCCCACGTCGAACAGGATGGCGTCGAGCTCGAGGACGTCCGAGTCGAGTACGAGGCACGGCACGGACGCGACACTAGCGGGCGCTCGGACGCTGGGGCAGCCTCGCCGCGTGCGCATCTGGATGAGCGGCGCGAAGGGCTTCGTCGGCCAACGTCTCGAGGCGCGATTCCGCGCCGCCGGGCACGCCGTCGTCGGCGTCGACCGGGAGGTCGAGATCACGAATCCGGGCGCCGTGGCCGCGAGCCTGGGCGGTGCGGAGCCCGATGCCGTCGTTCACCTCGCCGCGGTCAGCTCCTCGGTCGTCGCGCGCGCCGCGCCCGAGCTCGCCGCACGCGTGAACTTCCTCGGAACGCACGCCGTGCTCGAAGCGACGCGCAAGCTCGCGCCCGACGCCCGCGTGCTGCTCGTGACCTCGGGCGAGATCTACGGCGTCGCCGAGGAAGGCGCGCCGCCCTTTCGCGAAGGCGACCCGCTCGCTCCGCGCACGCCCTACGCGCGGACCAAGGCCTGCGCGGATCGCCTCGGAGCGATGGTTGCCGAAGGCGGACTCGACGTCGTCCGCGTGCGCCCGTTCAATCACACCGGTCCCGGACAACCGCCGAACTTCGTCGCGCCGAGCTTCGCCGAGCAGGTCGCGCGGATCCGCCGCGGCGAACAGGAGCCGCTGGTGCGCGTCGGCAATCTCGAATCCGTGCGCGACTTCCTCGATCTCGAAGATGTGCTCGACGCCTACGAGCGACTGCTCGATCCCGCCGTCGCCCCCGGCGCCTACAACGTCGCGAGCGGCGAAGGCCTGCGCATCGGCGATCTCCTCGACCAGCTGATCGCGGCCGCCGGCGTCGAATGCCGCGTCGAGGCCGATCCCGGGCTCATGCGCCCCACCGACCACGCGGTGGGCGATGCGAGCCGCTTGCGCACCGTCACCGGCTGGTCGCCGCAGATCCCGTTCCGGCAGACGCTCGAGAGGCTGCTCGCGGCCGCATGAGCACACCGGCCCAGACGATCCCGCTCGCATCGCGTTCGCGCAGCACCGCGTCGAGCGCGAGCCCGACCTCGTCTGCGCGCCGCGTCCAGCCCTCGAGTTCGTCGTCGAGCAGCCCCGAGAACACGAGCCAGCCATCGGGCGCGACGCGCGCGGCCAACGCGGAGAGCACCGGCTCGAGCTCGCGGCGCAGCATGTTGGCGACGACACCGCGGAAGCGCG
>JAHEJV010000098.1 GCA_024638705.1 Deltaproteobacteria bacterium
CCGGGGAGTCACAGGGACGTCCCCGATGTTCAGCGCGCCCAGCACGTGGAGGTTGAGGCGGCGCCCCGCCGGCCTGGTAGGGGACGTCCCTGTGACTCTCCGGAACCCACGGCCTCGATCCAACGAACGAGGATCCGTGGCCCCGGTGATCCGGATCCCGCTCCCCCCCGACCCTGAGACGAACCACGAAGCCGCAAGCGCGGCCGCTCAGGAGGAATCCCGATGAAACGCTTCACCAGCCTCTTCGCCCTCGTCGCCGTCGCCGCGACCTCCCTGGCCGCCGCCCCCGCGGACGCCGGCATGTCGTCCGGCACCCGGATCAAGATCCACCGCGCCAAGATGCAGGCGTCGATGGAGAAGTCGCGCGAAGGCGGCGACGGGCCGGCCCTCGAGACCTGCAGCAGCGGCGACCTCGAGATCGGCACCGTGCAGGCCGAGCGCGGCGCGCGCGTGCCCCGCGACGTCACCGTCGTCGTCGACGGCGACGTGATCAACCTGAACGATGGGCGGGGCAGCCGTGCCTGCCGCTAACCCCCAGCTCCGCACCCCCGAGGCGGCCCACGATCGCGCCGAGCGCGCGTGGGCCGCGCTCTGGGCGGCCGTCCTCGCTGCCCTCGTGATCGTCGCCGCCGTGGCCGACTGCGCCCACGCCGACGTCGAGGTCGACGGGGACGACGTCCTGGTCGTCCAGGGCGACATCGAGACCGTCGCCACCGGCGGCGGCGAAGTGGTCGAAGACATCGGCACGACGAGCCCGAACGCCGTCGTGCACGGGACCGTCACCCGCAATGTCCGCATCAAGGGCGACGTCTCGACCCGCGCCTCGGGCGCCCACTCGCGCGCCTGCACCTCGATCGGCTCGATCGGCGGCTGCGCCGACCCGAAGGGCCGCCGCTCGCGCAAACGATCCCAGTAAGTCCGGCTGCGGTGATCCGAACCCGGACCCGTCCCGACCCTCATCCACACACTGGAGCACTGGAAGCGCCGCTTCCCCCTGGAGGAGTTCGAAATGTCCGAGAAGAGTCACCGAAACTGGATCCCCCGCCTCGTCCTGGCCGTCGCCATCTCGTTCCTGGCCGGCTGCTCGACGATCGGCGAGCAGAGCTACATCAAGGTCCGCCCGAAGACGGAAGTCGTGCGGACGACGACGAGCTTCTCGGGCGCGCTCCGCTGCATGGACGATCTGTTCGTCACGCACCAGGTGCAGGGCGTCCCGATCACGACGATCGGCATCCCGGACACGACGGGCCAGGTGCGAACCGGCGTCCGCGACATGCTCATCACGACGGTGTCGAAGATGAGCGAGCGCAGCGGTGCGTTCCGCTACATCGACTGGGAGTACGAGAACAAGGAACTCCAGGTGCTCTTCCAGCAGGTGCGCGACGAGGACAAGGCCGCCTATCAGGCGTCTTACGAGAACCCGCGCTTCTACATCCGCGGCGCGATCACACAGTTCGACAAGAACGTCGCCGACCGCCGCGCCGGCGGTGGCCTCAGCGGGCAGTACGAGGACTACACGGGTGACCTCGTCGCCGACTACAACATGAACGCCTCGGTCGTCTCCCTCGACCTCAACATCGGCGACATCCGAACGCGCAACATCGTGCCCGGACTCAGCTCGAACAACTCGCTCGCCATCGACCGCCGTGGCGGCGCCATGGCCGGCGCGCTCTCGAACGAGGACCTGGGCCTCACCTTCGACTTCGAGAGCGTCGACGCCGAGGGCATGCACCTGGCCGTCCGCACGCTCGTCGAGCTCGGCGCGATCGAGAGCCTCGGCAAGATGACGCGCGTGCCCTACTGGCAGTGCCTGCAGGTCGAAGAGACGGCCCCCGGCGTGCAGCGCGAGCTGCACGACTGGTGGGAGGACATGTCGGCCGACGAGCGCCAGCGCTTTGCCGAGAACGGACTCGTCGCCAACGGCTACCTCGCCGGCCCCGCCGACGGCACGCCCGACCCGGCGTCGCGCGAAGCGATCGCCCGCTACCAGGCGGAGAACGACCTCGTCGTCTCGGGCCGCGCCAACTTCGAGCTCTACAAGCACCTGATCGGCAGCGACCGCGCGATCTCGGCGGGTCCGCCGATGACGCTGGCCGCCTCGAAGGCCGCGCCCGACCTCGAGAAGGACGCGGTGGACGTGCGCGAGCCGGTGCAGATCGATCTCTTCACCGACCGCGGCGCCGAGCCGACCTTCTCGCCGATGGAGACGATCCGCACGCACATCCAGGTCTCGGGCCACGCCTACGTCTACTGCTACTACCAGGAGGGCAGCGGCAACGTGATGCAGGTCTACCCGAACCGCTTCCAGAACGAGGGGTACATCTCGGCCGGTGAGATCATCACGGTGCCCGGCCGCTCGGCGGGCTTCTCTATCCGCGCCGAATGGCCCGGGACGGAAGAGGAGATGCTCTGCGTCGCCTCGGACCGCGAGATCACGACCTACCTGCCGCGCCAGATGCAGGTGCGCGACCTGACGCCGATGCCGGTCGCCTCGATCGACGAGCTGGCGACGATCTTCGCGGAGATCGACATGACCGGTCTGTCGCAGGCGCGCATGCCGGTGATCGTCGCCGCGGAGTAGTCGGGTTCCCAGGCGCGTCACTCCGTCGCGCCCACGGAAGCGGCCGTCCGTGTCTCGCTCCTCCAGGGAGAGACCGGGCGGCCGTTCTGCGTTCAGGGATTGTGCGGATCGAGGCAATGCACCGCGGCCGGGGTCAGGGGACGGCGCTCGAGGCGATCGAGGCATGACCCGCGGCCGGGGTCAGGGGGATCCCTCCGCCCGATGGCTCGCCCTCCATGGGGGCGTTTCCTGGTCGTCGGGCCAGGGAGGCGCGAAGTGGGTTGGACCCCGATGCGGGGCCCAACTGCGCTGAGTCGGGCTGCGGGATCCCCCTGACCCCGGCCGCTCGATCGAGGCGGATCGGATCAGCGGGCGACTTTGCCGGTGGCGGTGCGTTGCAGGTCTTCGACGATGCGGAACTCGCGGGGGATCTTGTAGGCGGGGAGGGTCTGGCGGCAGGCTTGAAGGAGCTCGCGTTTGGGGGGCGGCTTCGTGGCGTCTTCGGGGACGATCTCGGCGACGGGGATTTCGCCGAGGCGCGGGTGTTCGCGGCCGAAGACGCGGCACTCGCGGACGCCGGCGTGACGCAGGAGGACGTCCTCGACTTCTTCGCAGAAGAACTTCATGCCGGCCATGTTGATGCGGTTGTGGCGGCGGCCGGCGAGGAAGAGTGTTCCGTCGGCGTCGAACCAGCCCTGGTCGCCGGTGCGGAAGCCGTCGGGCTCGAGCACTTCGGACGACGGCGTCCACGGCGAGAGATAGGCGTCGAAGAGTCCCGGACCGCGGATGCAGATCTCGCCGGTGCGATCCGGGGAGCCCGGGCCCGCGACCGGCGTGCCGTCCTCGCCGCGCAGCCACACGTCGTAGGCGGGGAGCGGTCGGCCGAGCGCCTGCGGCTTCTTCTCCGCTTCGTCCTCGTTCAGGACGGGAAGGCCCACTTCGATGATGCCGAGCGCCTGGGCCAGCGGAAGGCCGAAGCGCGCGCGGAAGCGCTCGGCGACGTCGCCGCGCAACCCCTCGGCCGTCGACACCGCGAGGCGCACGCCGAGCCCGAGATCGGAGGCGTCCTTCGACAGCAGGTGATAGTGGAAGGGCGACGCATAACACACGGTGGCGCTCTCGCGATCCGCGAGCTCGAGCACCGGCCGCGCGAGCGAGCTTCCGGGCAGGAGGATCGTCGCGCCGAAGCGCAGGTAGAGCAGGATCGACACGACGAAGTGGTGCGCCATCGGAAGCAGCCACAGGATGCGGTCGTCGGGGCCGATGCGGAGGCCCGTGTTCGCCGCTTCGAGGCGCTCGGCGATGCGCGCATGGGAGAGCACGACGCCCTTGCGGACGCTCGTCGTGCCCGAGGTGAAGCGCAGGTAGGCCGGGTCGAGCGCGCGGAAGGCGTCTTCTTCGGGGAACCGGTGCGAGAGCGGACGGCAGGCGAATCCCTCGTCCTCGGCGTCCCAGTGCGCGAGGAAGGCCTGCTCGGCGAAGCGGTCGCGCGCCTCGGGGCCGGCGTCGTCGGGGACGGGCACGAGACATCCGCCGGCGGCGAGGATCGCGAGCGCCTCCTCGATGAAGCCCGCGCCCTGGCGCGCGACGAGCCCGACGCGGGCGCCTCGCGCGAGTCCCGCGTCGCGCAGACGCTGCGCGCCGGACTCCATCCGCGCGACGAGCTCCGCGTAGTCGACGAAGCGCGACACGCCGTCCTCGTCGATGCAGAGCGCCGGTTGGTGCGGCCGCAGGGCGGCGTGCGCGCGGATCGCCGCGAGCGTGTGCGTCGCCTCGCTCACGGGAACGGATCACTCTCGGCCTGGGCCGCGATGCGCCGGCGCACCTTCTTCGCCGGCACCGCGGCGAGGCGCGTCTTCGCGTCGCAGGCGAACGCCGCCGCGATGCCGATCGCTTCGCCCGTGGCGAGCGCCGTGCCGATCACCCGCAGCGCGCCGAGCGCCTCGTGGGTCGAGGACATGCAGCGCCCGGCCATGCCGAGCATCGGGTGCGTCCGCGACACCAGCGCGCCGAGCGGGATCGAGCACGGACTCTCCGGGTATTCGTATCGCGGCCGGCGATGGTCTTCCCAGAGCTCGATCGGCCAGGTGGAGATCGCGACCTCGTCCGGGTCGCGCAGGCCGCCGATCACGTCCTCGCGGGTGAGCACGAACTCGCCGGCGATGCGTCGCGATTCGCGCACGCCCACGCGCGTCGGCCATTCTGCGACCTGCGCCCCGGCGAAGCCGGGACGGTTCGCGCGCAGGTAGTCGACGACCGCTACGGCGAGGTGGTGGGCGTGCACGCGCAGCGCTTCGAGATAGTCGCGGTCGAGCGGCGCGTACTCGCGACCGGCGAGCGGCGGCACGGTGAGCGTGGCGTAGAGCGAACCGGGACGGCCGTCGCCGCGCACGACGAGCGACTCGCACTCCGGCGGCAACCCGCCGCCGCGCGCCTCGTGGGCGACGGCCGCGGTCAGGCGCATCCGCTCGAAGCCGGCGAAGGCCTGCCCCTCGACGCCCTCGAGGCGGAAGATGTAGGACGGCCGTTGCAGCTTCGCGCCGGCCGCGATCTCGGTCTCGGCGCCGCCGAGTGAACCGGCGGCCGATTCTCCGCTCGTGTCGATCACGGCGCCCGCCTCGACCTGGGTCTCGCCCTCGGCGCTGCGCAGGCGCAGACGCGACGCCTCCAACGCCCGCGACGCGAGCTCGGCGCCGCACAGCGCCGTGTCCATCCGCACTTCGAGCCCGTCCGCCTTCGCGCAGGCGGCCGCGGCGAGGTCGGCGAGCACGGGCGGACGGATCGGCAGATAGCGCACGCGCCCCGCCACCTCGGGTTGGCCGGCGCCGTCGGCGCGTTGCAGGGCAAGGGCCAGACGCGATGGCAACCCGGGATGCGCGAGCTGCTCGTACTCGACGTCGGGCAGGTAGAGGCCGCAGATCGTGTGGACGAGCGCCTGGGTCGCGTTGCCGCCGAGCTTCGCGTCGCGCTCGCAGAGCAGGGTGCGCGCCCCCGCCGCCGAGGCGGCGAGCGCCGCGGCGATTCCGGCGGGCCCGCCCCCGACGACGGCGACGTCGAAGCGTTCGACGTCCGGCCGCGAGGCGGCGCTCAACCGAGCAGGTCCCGCGCGAGCTGCGCGTGGAAGAGGGAGATCTCCTCCGGCTGCCACGCGTCGCGCTGACGCACGTGGGTGTATCCGAAGCGGCCGCGGTGTTGTGCGAGCACGAGCCCGCTCCCCGGCGACGCCGGCACCGACGGCACGCCGAAGCCATCCTCGACCTCGGCGCCGAAGAAGGACTCGAGGCCCGGGCAGAATTCGCCCGTCCAGGCGAAGAAGAACGAGCACAGCTCGCCGCGCAGGCCGCGGCGCGCCATCTGTCCGTAGAGGCGGCTCGGCGCCATGCGCGCGTAGTCCATCGCCGCGACGCCGTTCTCGATCATGCCCTCGCGGATCGCGCGGCGACGCTGCTCCTTCAGCTCGGTGAGCAGGCCTTCGAGGTCGTCCACGACGGTCGACTGCACCTGGAACCAGAGCAGCGACACGCGCGTGCGGAAGATGCTGCCGCCGGCGCCCTTCGGGCGCAGGTTGACCGGGAGCGGCACGACATAGCTCTCGGGCGGGGTGCCGCGCTCGCAGAGCACCGCGTGGTGTGCCCGGATCGCCGCGCCGAGGTAGAAGATCATCGGCGTCAGGAAACCGGCGAGGTCGCTGGCGCGCTTCGTCGCGACGGCGCCGTCGGCTTCCGAAAAGTGGACGCGCTCGATGGTGAGATCCTGGCGCGCGCCGTTCTCCGGGCCGGCGGGAGAGCGCACCGAGCGCTTGCCGAGGTTGGTCATCCAGCGCTGCCACGCCATCGCCATGTCGCCGCGCTCCCGCTGAGTGGCCGGCAGCGCGACGTCCGGCGGCGCGTCGGGGCGGTCGGCGTCGGGAACGTCGTCGGGCGCGCGGGTGCCGTCGCCGCACGCGGCGAGCAGCTCGATGAAACGCTCGCTGCCCCAGCCGTCGAGCAGCATGTGCAGCCAGGTGAGACAGAGGTCGGTGCGACCGTCCGCATGGCGCACGGCATCGACGCGCAGCAATCCGCAGCGACCGCGGTCGTGCATCTCGTTCAGTCGCTTCTCGAAGAGTGCAGGCACGGTCGACGCATCGTCCCAGCCTCCGGGCGGAGGCCCGCTGGCGTCGTGCTGCTCGAACACGGGCCCCGGACTCTTCGCCGCGAGGTCGAGGCGGTATTCCGCCTTGCCGAAGAGGCCGGCCCGCTTGATCGGCGCGCGCACGATCGGGTTGGCGTCGACCACCGCGCGCAACGTCTTCTCGAAGCGCTGCGCGTCGAAGCCCGGCCCGAGCCGCAACACGATCTGGGAGAGATGACTCGCCCGGTTGCGACGACGCGTCTCGGCGTCGAAGGCGAGCAGGAAGGCGTCGGCGCCCGTGAGCGGGATGCGATTCGGGTCAGCCGCGCGGTCCACCGGACCACCCTCCCGATCTGCGGCCTTCATCATCCCGGCCCTCGCGGAGGCCACCATTCGACTTCGTTCGCCTGCGGCTCACTGCGCGCCGGCTCCGCCGGCTTGCGACACGACCGCGCGTTCCTCCATTCGAACCAGGGCCACTCCGGCCCTCGCGGAGGCCACCATTCGACTTCGTTCGCCTGCGGCTCACTGCGCGCCGGCTCCGCCGGCTTGCACATAGTCATGGATCGAAGCCGCGAGCGTCTCCGAGGTCTCGAGATTCTCAGGGGTGAGCAGGCTCTCGTCGGTCCACACGCCGGTCTGCTCCTCGATCGCGAGCATGAGCTGGGTGACGGCGAGCGAGTCGAGGCCCGAGTCGATCAGGTTCGACTGCGGCGTGAATTCGCCTTCGGGCATCAGCAGGTCGTCGCGCAGGATCCGATGGATCAACTCCGCCAACCGCTCGCGCGTCCATTCGCCATCGACCGTTTCCGCTTCGCCCATCGCGTCTGCACCCTCGCCCATTTCGGCGATCTTTCAAGACCCCGCGGACGCCGCGGGCTAAGCCGATCGATTGAAGGCGCCGATGCGTGTCCTATGCTGGACGCCGTGAGTCGACATGTGGCGATTTTGGGGGCGGGCCCCGCCGGCGCCTCGCTCGCCGCCCACCTGCTGAAGGCGAATGCGCCGGAATCCGGAGCGAAGAACGCACCGGATGCGCCCGCAATCCGGGTCACACTCTTCGATGGGGGCGAGCGACCGCCGCTCGTGGTCGGAGAATCGCTCGTCCCGGCGGTGATCCCGTTCCTGAAGCGCCTCGGGATCGAGGAGGAGGTGGCGTCCTACTCCCTGTACAAGCCGGGCGCCCTGTTCCGCTTCTCGGAGGACGAAGTCCGCGCCTTCCGCTTCGACGACGTCCCCGGCGCGACCACCTCCTACGCCTACAACGTCCCGCGCGACCGCCTCGACGCCTCGATCCGCGACGCCGCGCTGCGCGCGGGCGCGCACTTCGTTCCCCACCACGCCCGCGTCGAGCGCGACGAAGGCGGCCGCATCCGGCTGGCCGAGCGATCCCTCGACGACGCGGGCCTCTCGGAGCAGCCCGACTTCATCGTCGACGCCAGCGGCCGCCGCCGCCTCGTCGCGCGGCTGCTCGACCTCCCCACCACGTCGGGCGACCGTCGCGACACGGCGCTGCACGCCCATCTCGAAGGCGTCGGCCTGATCACGCCGAACGACATCCACACCGACCGGCTCGAGCACGGCTGGTCGTGGCGCATCCCGCTGCCGGGTCGCGTCTCGGTCGGGCTGGTGATGGACTCGGCGGTGCTGCGCGAGTTCGGCGCGACGGCCGAGGAGCAGTACGACGCCTATCTCCGCCACGATCCGCTGCTCTCCGATTGGGGCGTCACGGCGAAGCGCATCACCCCGGTGCTCCGCTACACGAACTACCAGCTGCGCACGAACCGCGGCGTCGGTCCGAACTGGGCGCTGCTCGGCGACGCGTTCGGCTTCATCGACCCGGTCTTCTCGAGCGGCCTGCTGATCGCACTCGACGGCGCGCTCGAGCTCTCGCGCGCGATCCGTGAGGACAGCCCCGAGGCGCTCGCGCGTTTCGAGCAGCGCAATCTCCTCCAGCTCGAGAACTGGCAGCGCGTCGTCTCGTACTTCTACGACGGTCGGCTCTTCACGCTCTTCAAGGTCGGCGACGACGTGAGCCGCACCTGGTACGGGAAGCTGCTCAACGGCCACTTCCGACGGCACATGCCGCGCGTCGTCACCGGCGAGGCCACGACCCATCGCTACAGCATGGGCCTCGTCGACTTCATGGTGAAGTACGGGCTCAAGGAAGAGGATCCGCGCATCCGCGCGGTGCGTTAGGCGGAATGCGTTTCCACGAGGAGGCCGCGCGCGACGACTACGACGTCGTCGTGATCGGGAGCGGCCTCGGCGGCCTCGTCTCCGCAGCCCTGCTCGCCCGCGAGGGCCGGCGCGTCCTCGTCGTCGAGCGCCACGACCGCGCCGGCGGCTACGCCCACGCCTTCCGACGCCGCAGCTATCGCTTCGACTCGGCCGTCCATCTGGTGAGCGGCTGCGAGCCGGTGCCCTTCGAGGGCGGCGGCTTCCTCCACGAGCTGCTCCTCGGGCTCGGCGTCCGCGACCGCTGCGATTTCGTGCGCGTCGACCCGTGCTATCGCGTCGAGTGGCCCGGGCTCACCCTCGACGCGCCCTGTGAGCTGGAGTCGTTCGTCGAGGCGCACGTCGAGCGCTTCCCGAAGCAGGCGAAGGGCATCCGCGGCTTCGTCGAGGACTGCCTGACGATCCGCGGCGAGGCGAACCGGGCGGAGGGCCAGGTGACGCCCGGCCCCCTGGCGGGGCCCGAACGCTTCCCGCTGCTGCTGCGGCACCGCCGCGCCACGCTCGCCGACGTCCTCGCCGACCGCGTCGACGACGCGTCCGCGCGCGCCGCGCTCGCGGCCCTCTGGCCCTATCTCGGGCTGCCGCCGTCGCGCGTCTCCTTCCTCTACTTCGCGACGATGCTGATGAGCTACATCGCCGACGGCGCCTTCTACTGCCGCGGCACGTTCCAGAACCTGGCGGACGCGCTCGTCGCGTCGCTCCAACGCGACGGCGGCGAGCTGCTCCTGCGCGTGCCGGTGCGACGCATCGTCGTCGAGCACGGTCGCACCACCGGCGTGGTGCTGGAGAACGGACAGCGCGTGTCGGCGCCCGTGGTCGTCTCGAACGCCGACGCACGGCAGACCGCCCTCGAGCTGACCGGCTCCGAGCACTTCCCGACGCGTTATGTCAGTCGGTTGCGCGCCGCGAAGCCGTCGAACTCGGCCTTCGTCGTCTACGCCGCCACGTCCCTCGACCTCGCCGACGCCGATCTCGGTCACGAGACCTTCCTCTACCCGGGCGCCGACCACGAGGCCGCGCACGAGAGCGCGCGCTCGGGCGTCCCCAACTGGCTCTCGATCACCGCACCGACGCGCGTCGACCCGTCCCTCGCGCCGCCGGGCGAACACCTGCTCGTGCTCACGACCCTCGTCAACGCCGCGGCCGCCCCGAGCTGGCGCGACGCGAAGGATCGCTGGATGGACGCGATGCTCGCGCACGCCGAGCGCCGGCTGCCGGGGCTGCGCGACTCGCTGCGCTTCGCCGAGGCCGGCACCCCGCGCACGATGGAGCGCTACACGCGCAACGAGGACGGGGCGATCTACGGCTTCGACGTCACGCCCGGGCAGGTCGGCCCCGGCCGCATCGACAACCAGACACCGCTCCCCGGCCTCTTCCTCGCCGGCCACTGGACGCGACCGGGCGGCGGCGTCGCGGGCGTCGTGCGCTCCGGCGTGCGCACCGCCGGCCTGGTGACGGCAACCGGTTAGTCCGACGCCTTACCGGCGGTCGCGCATTCCTCGAGCCGCGCCTTCAGCTTCGCGAGCGTCTCGCGATGAGCGCGTTCCGCCTGGCGGCGGACGAAGCCGAGCAACAGCCGCGGCGCCACGATGCTGGCGTCCTCGTGGAGGCGCGTCCCCGCCCCGACCGGGGCCACCCGGTAGCGCGTGCGCACCTCGATCCCGGGCTCCTGCCACGCCGTCCCGCGCACCTCCGTCGACGAGGTCGCCTCCAGCTCGGCGGTGTAGGCGAAGCGGTAGTGGAACGGGCCGAAGCGCAACTTGTCGGTCACCCGGTAGCGGTGGGCGTCGGGATGGGCGCGGGTCGGCGCGAGGTCCTCCACCTCGTCGATCAGCGGGTGGAGCGAGCGGTAGTGGTGGAGATTGCCGAGGAACGCGTGGACGACCTTCGGCGGAACCGCGATGTCGATCGACTGCTCGAACTTCACTTCGGACACCCCTGGATCGTAGAACGCCACGCGGCCGGGCCAAATGGGGGTGCCGGGCGCATCGAGCGTTACCGGCGTGGGCGACCGGGCGACTCAGCCCACGAGGTCCATGAGTCGCCAGAACCCCGGGCAGCACCGGATCGCCTCCCCGCGGAGCGCGGCGGGGAGTCCTGTGGTGCCGAGGGCCCATCGCCGGCAGTTCGTCGTCGGCCCCGAGCCCTTCCGGGCGCATGAAGACTGGAACTGTGTCGCGCTTTCGAGCGGCGTCTGGCTTTCGCACTGCCCAGAGCTGCGCACCGGTTTCGCAGTCGATGCGGAAGGCACCCACTGGGCGCTGCTCGGGCTGGCGGTGGAGAGCGACCCCGACGCGCCGATGCCGCTCGACCACGTCGCCAAGAGTCGCACGTCGGAGGTCCCTTCGATCCTGCCGGGCTGGGCCGGACGCTGGGCGCTGGTGGGGGCGGGCGCGGTGCATCCCGATGCGAGCGCGCTGCTGTCCTGCTTCCACACCGAGAGCGACGGGTTGCGTTGGGCCTCGAGCAGCCCGGCGCTGATCGCGCGCCTCGCCGGCCAAGACCTCGCGGAGGATGCCGACCCGCGGCCCCTCCACTACGAGCGGGGCATCGGCTGGGTGCCGCCGCCGCGTTCGCGTTTCGCGCGCGTCGCCCGGCTGCTGCCGAGCCAGCGGCTCGACCTCCGATCGGGCGTTGCGCCGCGCTGGCCCCTGACCGATCCGATGGAAGGCCGCCTCTCCCACGACGATCGCCTCGAACGGGTCGAACGGCGCCTGCGCACCGTGCTCGCGCGGCTGCCCGAGTTCGGCGAGCCGATCTGGCTGGGCCTCTCGGCGGGACACGACTCCCGGACGATGCTCGCGCTGTGTCGTGCGGCCGGCGTCGACGTGCGCCTGTTCACGCGGATTGCGCCGCGCATGAGCGTCGCCGACCACGTCCTGCCGCCGCGTCTCGCCGAGCGCTGCGGACTGGCGCACACCGGCATCGAGGGCGCGAGCCCCGCGGCCGAGCGTCTCGCGCTCGCGGCGGAGCACAGCGCGGGTCACGTCTCCGCCGGTGACGCGTTGCCCTACCTGCGCGGCGAGCGCGCGGGGCTGCGCGGGATCTCGATCGGGGGACAGGCGTTCGAGCTGTTCAGCGGCGACTACGAACGGCTCGAGCCGATCGACGCGATCGGCGACCCGGAGGACACCGCGCGCCGGATCGCCACCGCTTTCGGCGAGCCGGAGGGATCGACGGCCACCGCGGCGCTCGCCGACTGGTTGCGCTGGGTCGTGGCACACCCGGCCGATGACTTCGACTGGCGCGACCGCTTCTATCTCGAGCAGGAGACCGCCGGCTGGATGGCTGCGAAAGAGCAGCTCTACGACCTCGACGACGTGATGCGCTTTCCGGTCGCCAACGCCGGCCACCTCTGGAGCCTGCTGCTCGGGTTCGAAGAGAACGAGCTGCTCGGCAAGGCGATCCAGGAGGAGCTGATCGCGCGCGCCGCGCCCGAGCTGCTCGAGTTCCCGTTCAATCCGCCCGATCGGGATTTCGGCCTGCGGGGCCTCGTCGCCGCAAAGTCGTGGGGCCTGCCGTCCTATGGTTTCCGGCGGGCCGCCCGCGCGCTGCGCCGCCAGGGGCGCGGCCTCTTCCGCTCCCCGTTCGCCTGATGTAAGGAACGCACACCCCTCGCCCGACCCTCCCCGAAGACGAAGGACGCGGTGACCGAAGGCGAAGACGCCCCGAGAGCAGTTGGCCGCACGCCCGACGGGCTCGGGGACCGCACGCTGCTCGGCGTGCTGTGGTCGCTCGCCGAAGCCTGGGGCGGGAAGGCATTCGCGCTCGTCGTCGTCTTCCTGCTCGCGCGACTGCTGGACGCCGAAGCGTTCGGTCTCGTCGCCCTCTCGCTGGCGACGATCGCGTTCATGCAGCTGCTCGTGGACATGGGCTTCGCCCAGGCGCTGGTGCAGCGCGAGGACCTCGAGCCGGAGCACACCGAAGCGGCGTTCTGGGCGAACCAGGTCGTGGGCGCCGCGCTGGCGGCGATCGTGCTCGCGGCGGCGAGCCCCCTGGCCGACCTGCTCAGCGAGCCCGAGCTCGCGCCAGTGCTGCGCGTCCTGTCGTCGCTCTTCGTGATCGGGGCGCTCGGCAGCGTCCCGCGCGCGCTGCTCGAACGCGAGCTCGAGTTCCGCGCGCTGGCGCTGCGCTCGCTCGCGGGCATCGTGCTCGGCGGAATCGTCGGTGTCGCGATGGCCGTCGCGGGCTTCGGCCTCTGGAGCCTCGTCGGGCAACACGTCGTCTACGAAACGGTCGGGCTCGCCCTGATCTGGCGCGCGAGCTCGTGGCGTCCGCAAAGGCGGTTTTCCTGGCGTCACTGGCGCGAGCTGGCCGGCTTCGGCGTCCACGTCTTCGGCCTCGAAGTGGTGAACTACGCGAAGGAGGAGAGCCACCCGCTCCTGATCGGGCTCTTCCTCACCCCGGTCGCGCTCGGCTTCTACACGCTCGCCGAGCAGCTCACCGACGCCCTCGCCTATCTGCTCGTCGCCGCGACGGGGCCCGTCGCGTTGCCCGTCTTCTCGCGCCTGCAGGGCGACCTCGCGCGATTCCGCGACGTCTTCTATCGCGCCACGCGGATCGCCGCGTCGGTGGCGGTGCCGGTGTTCGTCGTCGTGGCGGCGCTCGCGCCGGAGATCGTCGCGTTCCTCTTCGGGGAGAAGTGGGAGGAAACCGGGCCGCTGCTCCGCGTGCTGGCGATCGCGGGCGTCGTCAACGTGCTCACCCTCTTTCGCGGGCCGGTACTCACGGCGATGGGGAAACCGAGCTGGCGCCTCTACCAGTCACTCCTCAGCGCCACGCTGCACGGCGTG
>JAHEJV010000099.1 GCA_024638705.1 Deltaproteobacteria bacterium
CTATCCAGCTGAGCTACCGGGCCACTCTGTGATGGGACGTACTGCTCTCGAACGCCCTCAGGGCGACCGAGGAAGCGCTCCGGATTCGTCCCGATCCATCCCTACCTGTAGCACGGGTCCCGTTGCGTCCCGAATCCCAACCGGTGGCCCTCTCTGCAGCACCCCGACGCGCGGGGCGGTCTCCTAGCGGACGGCGCGGTAGTTGGAGACGGCCACCAGGGGCTCGGCGCCGGTCCCGAAGGGCGGTTTCGAGGTGAGCTTGTGGTAGTTCGTCACGCGCGCATGGTGCGGCTTGCGCGTGCCGTGGAACATCTCGTAGCCGACGAGCCGGCCGTTCTCGACCTCGATCTCGGTGACGACGCCCATGTGACGGATTCCGACGCCGCGCACGAAGAGCTGGTCGGTCGGAGTGTCGCGGTAGTCGACGCCGCGTCGCCCGAAGAAGAGGATGACCCCAGGCTGGATCAGCTCCGACTGGGCGATCGGATCCCGGATGCGCGTAAAGTCGCCGTGCTCGTGAAACCAGGCTCCGAGCTGGCGGCTCGAACGCGCGACCTCCGGCTCCGGGACCGCGATGCACGGGCAAAGCTCGGCCACGCCGCGGGAGAGCCGATGGAAGATCCCGCTGCAGTCCGAGAACTCGATCGTGCCGTAATAGATGCGCTGCGCCTCCAGTCGGACCGCGACCTCGCGCACGGAGCGGGCGATGGGGGCCGGCTGGGCGCAGCCACAGGAAGAGCGCGTCGGATCGGCGACGGACTCGGTCGGTTCGGCAGCCGACTCCATCGTTTCGGCGGCACGGCCGTCCGGAGGGGCGGTTTCGGGAGAGGTGGTGCACCCGGTGCTCGCGAGCAGGACGGCACCGATCCATGCGGCCGCCCGGACGGCGCAGCGCGCGTTCGCGAAGACCTCCCTCGCAGTCGTCGAAGCGCGAGTGGCAAGCCCGGGAATCATCAGAGATGGATCCTCGCACACTTCGCGAGTGCGATGGTGGGACGTACTGGGCTCGAACCAGTGACCTCTGCGGTGTGAACACAGCGCTCTACCAACTGAGCTAACGTCCCGCGGCCGAAAGGATTAGCCGAGCCAGCCGGGGATTGCGAGGCGACTTCCCGACGCCGGTTCGCCGACGATCGGACGGCGCGGTGGCTACCCGAGGCCCCCTGTCCGCTCCAGCGCGGCCGCCACGAAGGCGACGAAGAGCGGATGCGGCTGGAACGGGGTCGAGGCGAATTCGGGGTGGAACTGGCAGCCCAAGAACCACGGGTGGTCCTTCACCTCGACGATCTCCACCAGGCGACCGTCCGGCGAGGTGCCCGAGAGCACGAGGCCGGCATCGACGAGCTGCTGGCGGAAGTCGTTGTTGAACTCGTAGCGGTGGCGATGGCGCTCGTCGATCTCGGCCTTGCCGTACGCCTCGTACGCCCGGGTGCCGGGCTCGAGCTTGCAGGGCCACGCGCCCAGGCGCATCGTCGCGCCCTTGTCCTCGACGCCGCGCTGCTCGGGCATCAGGTCGATCACGCCGTTCGGCGTGTCCGGGTCGATCTCGCGCGAGTTCGCGGCCTCGAGCCCGGCGACGTGCCGCGCGTACTCGATCACGGCGAGCTGCATGCCGTAGCAGATGCCGAAGTACGGGATCTTCTTCTCGCGGGCGTACTTCACCGCGAGCACCTTCCCCTCGGCGCCTCGACTCCCGAAGCCGTGAGGCACGAGGATGCCGTCGACGCCGGAGAGCACCGACGCATCGTCGAGCTTCTCGGAGTCGAAGTACTCGATCACCACGCGCGCGCGGTGCGCGAAGCCCGCGTGATACAGCGCCTCGTTCAGGCTCTTGTACGACTCGGTGAGGTCGACGTACTTGCCGACCATCGCGATCCGCACTTCGGCATCCGGATTCTTCGCGCGCTCGACGAGCCCCTCCCAGTTGGAGAGCTCGGGCTGGCCCGTCCAGATGCCGAGCAGCTGGGTGATCTTCTCGTCGAGCCCTTCGCGGTGCAGGATCAGCGGCAGCTCGTAGATCGTCTCGACATCCTTCGCCGTCACGACGGCATCGTGATCGACGTTGCAGAAGAGCGCGATCTTGTTCTTCACCGCCTTCGGCAGGAAGCGGTCGGTTCGACACAGGATCACGTCGGGCGCGATGCCGACCGTGCGCAGCTCCTTCACCGAGTGCTGCACCGGCTTCGTCTTGAGCTCGCCGGCGGTCGCGATGTAGGGCACGAGCGCGGTGTGGATGTAGCAGGTGTTTTCGCGCCCGACGTCGCTGCGCATCTGCCGGATGGCCTCGAGGAACGGCAGCGACTCGATGTCACCGACCGTGCCGCCGACCTCGCAGATCAGGACGTCGACTCCCTCGGAGGCGTTCTGGATCGCCTCCTTGATCTCGTCGGTGACGTGCGGGATCACCTGCACGGTGCCGCCGAGATAGTCGCCGCGGCGCTCCTTCGCGAGGACGGTGTCGTAGATCCGTCCCGCGGTCATGTTGTTCGCCTTGCCCATCCGGGCCTGGCTGAAGCGCTCGTAGTGCCCGAGGTCGAGGTCGGTCTCCGCGCCGTCGTCGGTGACGTACACCTCGCCGTGCTGGAACGGATTCATCGTTCCCGGGTCGACGTTCAGATAGGGGTCGAGCTTGAGGAAGGTGACCTTGAGCCCGCGCGCTTCGAGCAGCGCGCCGATCGAGGCCGAAGACAGCCCCTTCCCCAGCGAGGACAGCACGCCCCCGGTCACGAAGATGAACTTGGTCGGCCTTCTCATCACCAAAGCGGGCCCCCTCTCGCGGCGATTGCCGCGCCCCCCATCGAGATTCTGCGCGCTAGCGCACCGAAACGGTTTCCCGAGCCGACGCCGCGTCGCTCAGGCGGATTTCGTGGATTGGAACGAACGGCTCAGGCAAGGCGTCCGCGCCGAAGAAACCGAGCTCGAGCGTCTCGTCGGGGGTGCCGAGCTCTCCCTGGCGGCCCGCGATCGCTTCGAAGCAGAGATTGACGATCTGCACGCGGCGCCGGTCGGCGTACTCGACGACCTGCGTCTTCGGCTCCGAGTAGACGCCGATCAAGCTTCCGACCTCGATCTCGAAACCCGTCTCCTCTCGCACCTCACGCCGCGTCGCGACCGTCACGGACTCACCCGGCTCGACGTATCCGCCGGGCAGCCCCCAGTGCTCGTTGTCGCTGCGCTTCATCAAGAGGATCATCCTCGGGTCGTCGCGCCGCCGCACCACCGCGGAGACCGAAACCCGCACTTCCGTCGGGTCCGTCGCGTAGTACGTGGTCGTCATGGGATCTCCCGACCTCGCACGTCGCAGCTCGGCGCGTACACGGTCGGAAGTCTGGGCCCTCGCGATGGAGCGCGCGGGTCGGTGGGGGAGCTCGATGTCGTGGGACACCCTCGAACCGAGTGGGTTTATCGGGGTATATCGTGGTGCCCGGAGAGCGTCAAACGAGGCGAGTCAACCGGCGTTTTCCGACGGTGGCGGCGGCGCGTCGGCGCGGCGCCTAGGGCTGCGCCCCGGTGTCGAGCAGGGCCGTCGTCTCGGGGAAGCCGCACGCGAGATTCGCGCACTGCACCGCCTGACCGCTCGCGCCCTTGCAGAGGTTGTCCAGGGTCGCGAGCAGGATCCAGGTGTCGTTGTGGGCGTCCTCGAAGACGTTCACATCACAGAAATTCGTGCCGCGCACGGCCTGGAGCGACGGCGTCTCGCCCTCGGGCAGGACGCGGACGAAGGGCTCGTCGTCGTAGGCCTCGTGCAGCGCCGCGCGCGCCGCGGCGAGGTCGCCGCCGCGCGGGCGCACGTAGACGCTCGTCGCGATGCCGCGCGTGGTGGGCAGCAGATGCGGGACGAAGGTGACGCGCACCTCGTCTCCCGCCACGCGGCTCGCCTCCTGCTCGATCTCCGGCGCGTGACGGTGGGCGAAGCCCGGCTTGTAGGCGTGGCAGTTGCCGTCGAGCTCGGCGAAGAGATAGCCATCGGCGAGGCTGCGTCCGGCGCCCGACACGCCCGACTTCGCATCGACATGGATGCCGCGCGGCTCGACGAGGCCCGCGCGCAGCAGCGGCGCGAGCGGGAGGAGCGTAGAGGTGGGATAGCAGCCGGGCGCGGCGATCAGGTCGGCGCCGACGAGTGCGTCGCGGTGCAGCTCCGGAAGGCCGTACACCGCGCCGGCGAGGAGGTCCGCGGCGGGGTGCGCGCCGTACCACTCCTCGTAGGTGGCGAGCGAGCGCAGCCGGAAGTCCGCCGAGAGGTCGACGACCTTGCATCCGCTCGCGCGCAGCTGCGAGACCGTCGCGGCCGACGCCGCGTGCGGCAGCGCGGTGAACGCCAGCTCGACCCGCCCGGCGATCGCCGCCGGATCGTTCGCCTCGAAGGCCAGATCGAGCCGACCGCGCAGGGCCGCGAACGCCTCGCCCACCGTCTTGCCGGCGCGCTGCTCGGACGTCACCGCGGCGATCTCGAACTCGGGATGGCGCAGCAGGATGCGCAGCAGCTCGAGCCCGGTGTATCCGCTGGCTCCGACGACGGCGACCTTCATGGCGAAACCCTATCGCCCCGGAGGCCGGCGGCGCACCTCGGGGGCGCCACTGCGTTAAACGGAAAGCGCCCGTTAGCGTTTGGAGAACTGGAAGCGAGCCCGAGCGCCCTTCTGACCGTACTTCTTGCGCTCCTTCTTGCGAGCGTCGCGGGTCAGGAAGCCGCGCTTCTTGAGCGGAGCGCGGTTGGCGGGATCGAGCTTCTCGAGGGCACGCGTGATGCCGTGGCGCAGCGCGTCGGCCTGACCGGCCACGCCGCCGCCGTGGAGCGTCGCGATGATGTCGTAGCGACCCACGCCGCTGATCGTCTCGAGCGGCTGGTGGATCACCATCCGCGACGCTTCGCGCGGGAAGTAGTCTTCGAGGGTGCGGCCGTTCACGACGAACTGACCGGTGCCGAGCCGCAGGCGGACGCGCGCGACGGCGGTCTTGCGCTTGCCGGTGGCGAGGAACTCCTGAACTTCAGCCAACTTCGAGAACCTCCGGCTGCTGGGCCGCGTGGGGATGATCGGGGCCGGCGTAGACCTTGAGCTTGCGGAGCATCTGCCGGCCGAGGGAATTCTTCGGGAGCATGCCGCGGATCGCGTTGCGCACGACACGGTCGGCGTGGGGGCCCGAGAGCAGCTCGTCGGCCGTGGTCGACCTCACGCTCCCCACGTAGCCGGTGTGCCGGTGATAGGTCTTCTGGGTCCGCTTGTTGCCCGTGAGCTTCACCTTCTCCGCGTTCACCACGATCACGAAATCGCCGGTGTCGACGTGGGGGGTGAAGATCGCCTTGTGCTTGCCGCGCAGAAGCATGGCTGCGCGCGTGGACAGGCGTCCGAGCGCCACGTCGGTGGCGTCGATGAGGTGCCAGCGCCGCTCGATCTCAGCGGGGCGAGCGCTCTGGGTCGCGCGATGGGCCGTAGCCCCCATGTTCGGTCTCCTCGGGACGGGGCGGCATTTGATACGCCAGCCCCTCTCGGGCGTCAAGCCGAACGGCTTGATTTTCAATCGGATTCGGCCGCGTCCGGGGTCTCGCTGCCGGCCGCCCGGCCCCCTGGATCGGCCTCCGCTCCGGCCCCGGGCGGATAGCTGACGCTCACCAGGGTGAGCGCGTGCGCCGGCGCGGTCTTGCCCGCAAGGGTCCGATCGCGTGCCGCGAGGAGCTCCGGCATCCCCTCGGGATCGCGACGCCCCGAGCCGACCTCCACCAGCGTCCCGACCAGGTTGCGCACCATGTGGCGCAGGAAGCCGCTCCCCTCGAACCACAGCTCGAGGGCGCCGCCCGCCTCCCCGGTCAGGTCGAGCCGGCGCAGCGTGCGGGTCGTGGTCTTCACGTTCGACCCGGCGGCCTGGAAGGAGGCGAAATCGTGGCTGCCGACGAGGTCCTCGGCGGCGCGCCGCACGGCCGCGAGATCGAGCGCCCGCGCGAGGAAGAGCGAACGCGCGCGGCGCAGCGGACGCCGCGTCGGCGCGTTCCAGATCGCGTAGCGATAGAGCTTCCCGCGCGCGTGGCGGCGCGCGTCGAAGCCTTCGGGGGCGACCGCCAGCTCCGACACCACCACGTCGGCCGGCAGCACTCCGTTGAGCGCGCGGCGGAGTCGCTCGGGCGCCATCTCCGTCGCGAGGCGCACGCTCGCCACCTGCGCCTCGGCGTGCACGCCGGAGTCGGTTCTTCCGGACCCGGTCGCCCGCGCCCGCTCGAGCGTGATCCGCGCGATCGCCTGCTCGAGCGTGCCCTGCACGGTGCGGTGGTCGCCGGGCTGGAACTGCCAGCCCTCGAAGTCGGCACCGTCGTACTCGAGGGTGAGGCGGAAGGTGCGCATCGCTGCCTAGTGTCCTGTCTCAGAGGTTCGGCGGCGAATTCCAGGGCACCAGGTCAGTGCAGGCCTGGGCCGTCCAGGACGCCGCGCGTCTCGAGCGCGCCGATCGCCAGGGCGACCGCGTTCGCCGCGACGAGACGGAGCACGTCGGCGACGATCCAGAGTCGCAGCGCCGCGGCGTCCGACGGATCCGGCACCGGCGCGCCCACCAGCACCACGTCGCGCCCCGCCGCCGCGCGCAGGTTCGCTCCCTCCCCCGCGCCGTCCCAGATCTCGAGGCCCGGCGCCTTCGCGAGCAGCTCGGCGATCTCGCCGGCGTCGACCGGCGCGTCCCAGACGAGACGCAGGCTCGTCGCCTGACCGACGAACACCGGCACCTGAACCCAGCGCGTCGCGATCGTCGGCACGGACGGGACCAGGCGCGCCAGGGCGTCCTGGAGCGCCAGCTCCCGGGCGTCGCCCTCCCCGGCGTTCGGATGCACGTCGAATGCGAGCGGCACGTAGCCGTCCTCGGGCTCGGGAAGCTCCTGCTGGTTGAAGAGCGCGAGCGATTCGGCGGTCAGCATCTCGATGCCCGTGCGTCCCGACGCGGATGCCGATTCGAGAACGGTCGCCTGACCGGCGACAGGGGCGCGCTCGGTGCCGAGCGCGCGCAACACCGGCAGCCAGGCGAGCGTCGCGTCGATCGGCGACGCGAGCAGCGGCTCGGCACCGACGAGGTCACCGCCCGACGCCCACAGGAGCGGCACCTCGGCATGCGCCGCGAACCCGCCCGACGCGTCGACGAAGGGCACCTCCGCGCGCAACGCCGCCCGCGCCATCTCGGCGCCCGCTTCCGGGGGCGCGCAGTTGATGAAGAGATCGAGGCCGTGCAGGTCGGGCAGCTCGGTCTCGACCGCGACGACCTCGTCCTGGAACTCGAGGTCGCAGCCGAGCGACCCCTCGCCCGCGACCGGCACGATCTGGGCGATCGGTACCCGCGCCGCGTCGAGGAGCGACAACACTTCGGTGCCGAGCGCGCCCGTGGCGCCGCCGACCCCGATCCGCACACCGCGCGACGCCATCAGGCGGCGCCGATCTTCTCGAGCACCCGGTCGCCCATCTCGCGGCAACCGATCGCCGTCTCGCCCGAGTCGGCCGCGACGAGATCGGCCGTGCGATGGCCGTCGCCGAGCACCTGCTCGACGGCGGTGCGGATGGTCGCCGCCGCTTCCGGCGCGTCGAGCGAGTGCTCGAGCAGCATCGCAGCGGAGAGGATCGCCGCGAGCGGGTTCGCCTTGTCCTCGCCGGCGATGTCCGGCGCGGAGCCGTGCACCGGCTCGTAGAGACCGACTCCGCCCTCGCCGAGGCTCGCCGAAGGCAGCATGCCGAGCGAGCCGGTGATCATCGCGGCTTCGTCGCTCAGGATGTCGCCAAAGAGGTTCCCCGTCACGATCACGTCGTAGGCGGCGGGCTCGCGCAGGAGCAGCATCGCCATCGAGTCGACGAGCTGATGGTGCAGCTCCACGTCCGGGAAGTCCTTCGCGACCTCTTCCACGACCTGCATCCACAGCTGCGACACCTCGAGCACGTTCGCCTTGTGCACATGGGTCACTTCGCGCCGGCGACGGCGCGCCGACTCGAAGGCGACGCGCGCGATCCGCGCGATCTCGACCTCGTCGTACACCATCGTGTTGCGCGCCTCGCGACGACCGTCGACGATCGCCTGCCCGCGCGGCTCGCCGAAGTAGATGCCGCCGGTCAGCTCGCGCACGACGAGCAGGTCGATGCCCTCGACCACTTCGGGGCGCAGCGTCGACGCCGATGCAAGCGCGGGAAAGACGTGTGCGGGTCGCAGGTTCGCGAAGAGACCGAGCTCCTTGCGGATGCGCAGCAGACCGCGCTCGGGCCGCGTGTCGACGGGCATGGCGTCCCACTTCGGACCTCCGACCGCGCCGAGCAACACCGCCCGCGAACGCCGCGCCTTCTCGAGCGCCTCGTCGGAGAGCGGCGTGCCGTGTTTGTCGATCGACGCGCCGCCGATCTCGGATTCCTCGAAGCCGAGCGGGATGCCCGCGGCGCCGGCCACTGTCTCGAGCACGCGGCGCGCTTCTCGCGTCACCTCGGGGCCGATCCCGTCGCCGGGAAGGATGAGAATGGGATGCATGGGGGAGCTCCGATCTCGTGGGCCGCGCGCGACCCGTCCTCGCGGACGGTGCGCCGATCGGCCGGGAACCAAAAAAGGGGGGTGGGGGCTAGATGCCCTTCGGCTCGCTCAGCGAGTGGCGCTTCTTGTGCCACTCGAGCTTGTTCAGCGCGTGAACATAGGCCTTTGCGCTGGCGACGATGATGTCGGGATGGGCACCGTTGCCGATCACGCGGCGCCCTCCTTCGGTGACGGTCACCGAGACTTCGCCGAGTGCGTCCATGCCGCCGGTGATGCCGTTCACATGGAAGCGTTCGAGCTCGCTCTTCGTCTCCGTCAGCTCGGCGATCGCCTTGAAGATCGCATCGACCGGGCCGATGCCGAGCGCGGTGGCCTTCTTCGCCTCGCCGTCGACCGTCAATTCGACGGTGGCGGTCGGCTTCGCGAAGGTGCCCGAGAGCACGCTCACCTCCGTCACCTCGAAGCGCTCGTCGGTGCGCACGACGGCGTCCTGGGCGATCGCCTCGAGGTCTTCGTTGAAGATCGACTTCTTCGCGTCGGCGAGATCCTTGAAGCGGCGGAACGCCTCCTGGAACGCCTCGCCCTCGAGCTCGAAGCCGAGCTCCTGGAGCCGTTCGCGGAAGGCGTGACGGCCCGAGTGCTTGCCGAGCACCAGCTCGTTGCTCGCCCGCCCGATCGACTGCGGCGTCATGATCTCGTAGGTGATCGCCGCCTTGAGCACGCCGTCCTGGTGGATGCCGGCCTCGTGGGCGAAGGCGTTGCTGCCGACGATCGCCTTGTTCGGCTGGACCGGGACGCCGATCGTCGACGCGAGCAGACGGCTCGAGGGATAGATCTCGGTGGCGACGATCGCGGTGTCGAGCCCGGCGAAGACGTCGGGACGCGTCTTGATCGCCATCACCACTTCTTCGAGCGCGGTGTTGCCCGCGCGCTCGCCGATGCCGTTCACCGTGCACTCCACCTGCCGGGCCCCCGCGAGCACCGCGGCCAGGCTGTTCGAGACGGCGAGGCCGAGGTCGTTGTGGCAGTGCACCGAGAAGATGCAGTCGTCCGCGCCGGGGACGCGCTCGCGCAGATGCGCGATCAGCCGCGCGTACTCCTCGGGCTGCGTGTAGCCGACCGTGTCCGGCACGTTCAGGGTGCGCGCGCCGGCTTCCACGGCGACGCGAAACACCTCGACGAGGTAGTCCCAGTCGCTGCGCGTGGCGTCCTCGGCGGAGAACTCGACGTCGTCGCAGTAGCCGCGCGCCTGTCGGACGGCACGATCCACTTCGGCGAGCACCTCCTCGCGGCTCATGCGCAGCTTGTGCTCGAGGTGGATGTCGCTCGTCGCGATGAAGGTGTGGATGCGCGGCGACGCGGCGGTCTCGAGCGCCTGCCCGGCCCGCGCGACGTCCTCCTGACCGGTGCGGGCCAGTCCGCAGATCGACGTCCCGCGCACCTGATCGGCGATCGCCTTCACCGATTCGAAGTCGCCCTCGCTCGCGATCGGAAACCCCGCCTCGATGACGTCGACGCCGAGGCGTTCGAGCTGGCGGGCCAGCGCGAGCTTCTCGGAGAGGTTCATGCTGCAGCCCGGCGACTGCTCGCCGTCGCGCAGGGTCGTGTCGAAGATGCGAACGAGCTCGGTCATGACGTCCTCGCAGGGGGATCGATCTCCGGCGCCTCCGCCGGCATTTCTTCGAGATCCTTCCCGGTGTAGCGGCGCCAGACCCAGGCCGCCGGGCCGGACACCACGTAGGCCACGCCGATCACGAACAGCGTCACCGACGGCTCCTGGATCACGAGCAGCAGCGCGATCACCACGAAGACGAGCGTCCAGTAGGAGTGGCGCAGGTCGAGCTCTTTGTTGCTGCGGTACGGGATCGGGCTGACCATCAACAGGCCGAGCGCAACGACGCCGCACGCCACCAGCCACTCGGGGACGCTGAAGCGCGCGAGGTCGTTGTCGCGCAGGAACGACACGAACCACTGCGTGGCGGCGACCATGCACGCCGCCGCCGGGCTCGGCATCCCCTCGAAGCGTCCCCTGTAGCGCGCGGGGGTGACGTTGAAGCGCGCCAGCCGCAGCGCCGCACACACCGTGAACACGAACGCCATCACCCAGCCGGGTCGGCCGAGCACTTGGAGGTTGCCCGCGGCGAACGCGAGCATCGCCGGCGCCACGCCGAACGAGACGGTGTCGGCGATCGAGTCGTACTCCATGCCGAAGCGACTCGTGGCGCCGGTGAGTCGGGCCACGCGGCCGTCGATGCCGTCGGCCACGGCGGCCAGCACGATGCCGAGCGCCGCCTGGTCGTGGCGTCCCGCGAAGGACTGTACGATCGCGAAGAACCCGAAGCCGAGATTCGCCGTCGTGATCAGATGGGGCAGCAGGTAGAGGCCGCGCGGCGGACTCCCCTCTTCGCGACGCCGCCGGCGGCGTCGGCGACGGCGACCGGGCGCCGCCAGCGCTTCGAGTTCTTCTGCTTCCATCGGGGCCTCGAGCGCCGCCAGCGCTTCATGCGCCACGACGCCTCGGGAAACGGGGCGAGCGGCCGAGGACCGCGCGCGTCAGTTCTTCGAGCGATCGACCAGCCGCTTCTCCTTGAGCCAGGGCATCAGCTCGCGGAGCCGCGCGCCGACCTCCTCCATCGGGTGCTCCTCGCCGCGTCGGCGCAACGCCGAGAACTGGAGCCCGCCCGACTGGTTCTCGAGGATGAACTCGCGCGCGAACTGACCCGTCTGGATCTCGGAGAGGATCTCCTTCATGCGCGCCTTCGTATCGGCATCGATCACGCGCGGACCGCGCGTCACGTCGCCGTACTCGGCGGTGTTCGACACCGAGTAGCGCATGTTCGCGACGCCGCCTTCGTAGATCAGGTCGACGATCAGCTTCACCTCGTGGATCGTCTCGAAGTAGGCCATCTCCGGCGCGTAGCCGGCCTCGATCAGCGTCTCGTAGCCGGCGGTCATCAGCGCGACGAGCCCGCCGCAGAGGACGGCCTGCTCGCCGAAGAGATCGGTCTCGGTCTCCTCACGGAAGTTCGTCTCGATGATGCCCGCGCGACCGGCGCCGAGGCCGGCGGCGTAGGCGAGACCGATCTGGAGCGTGTCGCCGGACGGGTCCTGATGCACGGCGACGAGCGACGGCACGCCCCTGCCCTCTTCGTAGTTGGCGCGCACGGTGTGGCCGGGACCCTTCGGCGCGACCATGAAGACGTTCACGTTCTCCGGCGGCTTGATCACGCCGAAGTGGATGTTGAAGCCGTGGGCGACGGCGAGGTAGTTGCCGGGCTGGAGATTCGGCTCGACATGCTCGCGGTAGATCGCGGCGGTGGTCTCGTCGGGCAGCGTCATCATCACGATGTCGGCCTCGGCGGCCGCCTCGGCGACGCCGAGCACGCGGAGACCGGCCCCTTCGGCCTTCGCCCACGTGGGAGATTCCTTGCGGAGCCCGACCACCACGTCGACGCCCGAGGCCTTCAGGTTCTGGGCGTGGGCGTGGCCCTGACTGCCGTACCCGAGGATGGCGACGGTCTTGCCGTCGAGACGTCCGAGGTCGGCGTCCTTGTCGTAGTAGATCTTCAGTGCCATGGAGGGGCTTCTTTCCTTCTTGATTTTCGGCAAGTTAGCTTGCGGGCCCAAGGTGTCAAAGCAAGCCGGAACGCACGCTCGGGTCGATTCGGGTCCGTTCAGGGCGACTCGAAGCGCTCGCCGGTGCGCTTCACCTCGGCCTCGGCGCGGCGGACATAGCGCGGTGTCAGCGGCGCCGCAGACGGGAGTGACTCGGCCGCGAACCGCCGCGCCCCGAGTGCCGCGACGTGGCGTGCGGTCGTCGCGGGATACGGCGGGAGTTGCACCTCGACGTCGGCATCGGCGAAGGCGTCCCCGCAGACGGAGAGTCCCTCGCCGACGAGCCGGCAGCCGGCGGGAAGTCGCCGCGCGAGCCCGGCCACGGGCACGACGCCTTCCCGGAGCCAGTCCGCCGGCTGCGCTTCACCGTCGCCGTGCTTCTCGAACCCCGCGGCGTACACCTCGCCGCGACGCGCGTCGAGCAACGCGACGACCGGGCCCGGGCCGGGAGCGTGGCCCGCGAGCGCCTCGAGCGTCGGCACGCCGACGACGCGCTTCGCCGGCGCGAACGCGAGGCCCTTCACCGTCGCGACGCCGATGCGCAGCCCGGTGAACGACCCCGGACCGATCGACACGGCGAACCCGGAGAGATCGTCGAGCGTCACGCCGGTCGCGGCGAGCAGCGCGTCGATCGCCGGCAGCAGCACCTCGGCCGTCGGTCGGCCCGCCTCGCAGGTCCGTTCGCCCACGAGCGCGTCTCCCTGCCAAAGCGCCCAGCTCGCGATCTCGGTCGCGCTATCGACGCCTAACAGGAGGGGCGCTTCGCCGTGTTTCGGGGTCAAGCCCCCGCCAGCCAATCCAGGAGCCGCGTCCACTGGCGCGTGAGGTCGTTCCAGAACGCGAAGCCCATCAGCAGCATCAGGAACGTGAAGCCCACCTGCTGGATGATCTCGCGCGTGCGGATCGAGAGGGGCGCGCGACGGATCCCCTCGATCGCGAAGATCACCGCCTGGCCCCCGTCGAGCACCGGGATCGGCAGCAGGTTGAGGATGCCGAGGTTGATGCTGATCAGGACGAGAATGGAGAGGTAGGTCTCCCACCCGCGCTCGTAGGCGTGTCCGGCGATCTCGGCGATGCCGATCGGCCCGGCCACCTGCTTCCGCGACACTTCGCCGGTGACGAGCTTGCCGAGCCCGGCGAGGAAGGTCTGGGTCACCTCGACGGTCATGCCGACGGCGCGCGGGAAGGACACGAGCGGATTGATCTCACGGTCCTCGTCGAGTGTGCCGGTGAGACTCGCCACCTCCGCCGTGACGCCGACGAGGTAGCGCGGCTCCTTGATGCCGAAGCCGGCATCGTACTCGACGAGCTTCGGCGCCACGGCCACGCGATGCAGCTCACCGTCGCGCGCGTACTGGAGCTCGAGCGCGCGCCCCTCGCTGGTGCGCACGATCTCCGCGAAGGTGTTGAAGCTGCCGACCGGTGCGCCGTCGACGGCGACGATCAGGTCGCCGGCTTCGAGACCGGCCGCTTCGGCGGCGGAGTCGGGGGAGACGCCGGAGATCAATACGTTCACCGCGACGGCGCCTAGCTTCTCCGGTGAGCCGAGCGCGGGGACGTTCAGCTCGCGGG
>JAHEJV010000414.1 GCA_024638705.1 Deltaproteobacteria bacterium
CGATGTCGTCGATGCGCTTGTCGGGATCGGTGCCGTTCTTCAGCTCGACGAGGTACCGGACGGCGGCCAGGATGTCGTCCGGGCGCAGCGTCGGCAGCTCGCCGAGCGCGATCTCCTCTTCGTCGCTGCCCGGGCCGGCCGGCTGCCAGCGCACCCGCGTCTCCGGATCGAAGCCGAGCTTGTGGTTCACCTTCAGACGCCCGACGCGCGAGAGGTCGTAGCGCTCGGGGTTGAAGAACAGGTTGCGGAAGAGGTTCGTCGCCGTGTCGACGGTGGGCGGGTCGCCCGGGCGCAGGCGGCGGTAGATCTCGATGATCGCCTCTTCCTGGGTCAGGGTCTTGTCCGCCATCAGGGTGTCGCGCAGCGCGGTGCCCGAGATGAGCGGATCGAGATAGAGCAGCGGGAACTCGTGGATGCCGCGATCGAGCAGCTCCTGGAGGTTCTCCTCGGTGAGGTCCTCGTTGCTCTCGAGGATCACCTCGCCCGTGGTCTCGTCGACGATGTCGACGGGCGCCACGCGCTTCACCGCGTCGATGCGGATCAGGTCTTCCTTCGGGATCTGGATCCACTCGATGCCGGCCTCGACGATCTTGCGCACGCCGGCCTTGGTGAACTTGCGGTCCTTGCGGACGAGCGTCGTTCCGTCGGGGCCCTTCACCTCCTTGAGACAGCGCTGGCCGACGAGCAGCTCGGGATCGACCTTCTTCTCGAACTTCTTGCCGTCGGTGCGGACCGCCTCCGGCTTGTAGAAGTAGGCGAGCAGGTCTTCCGGGGTGTAGCCGAGCGCCTTGAGCAGCACCGTGGCGTGGATCTTCCGGCGGCGGTCGATGCGCGCGTAGAGCAGGTCCTTGTGATCGAACTCGAGGTCGAGCCACGAACCGCGGTACGGGATCACCCGGCACGAATAGATCTTCTTCCCGGCGGCCGAGACCGTGGTGGAGATGCTCGTGTCGAAGAAGATGCCCGGCGAGCGGTGGAGCTGCGAAACGATCACCCGCTCGGTGCCGTTGATGATGAAGGTGCCGTTCTCGGTCATGATCGGGATCTCCCCGAAATAGACCTCCTGCTCCTTCACATCGCGGATCGCCTGCGACCCTTCGCTGTCGTCCCAGGCGACGAGTCGGATCGTCACCTTGAACGGCGCCGCGTAGGTCATGCCCCGCTGGAGGCACTCCTGCACGTCGTACTTGGGCTCTTCGAGCGTGTACCCCACGAACTCGAGCGAGGCCGAGTCGTTGAAGTCCTTGATCGGGAAGACCGAGTTGAACACCGCTTGCAGTCCGGTGTTCTCGCGCTTCTCCGGCTCGATGTTGGTCTGCAGGAACCGCTCGAAGGTCTGCTTCTGGATCTCGATGAGATCCGGAATATCGAGGATCGCGGGGATCTTGGAGAAGTCCTTGCGGACACGGAGCTCGGTGTCGGTGAGTACGAGTTCGGTCACGGGTTGGTTTCACCCTCCGGGTGCGGTGATGGGTGCGAACGCCTGGGGCGCAGGATCGACGGCGGACGGACGCCCGCCTGGCCGGACGGACGCCGGCCGGGAGCCACGAACGCGGCTACTTGATGTCGGCCTGGCCACCGGCGGCTTCGATCTGCTCCTTGAGCTTCGCCGCCTCGTCCTTCGGCACGCCTTCCTTCAAAGGCTTCGGCGCGCCCTCGACCAGCTCCTTCGCCTCCTTGAGGCCGAGGCTCGTGATCGCGCGAACCTCCTTGATCACCTGGATCTTCTTGTCGCCGGCGGAGAGCAGGATGACGTCGAACTCGTCCTTCTCCTCCGCGGCGGCGGCCTCGCCGCCTCCCCCACCCGCCGCGACGGCAACGGGAGCGGCAGCGGAAACGCCCCACTTCTCTTCGAGGAGCTTGGCGAGCTCGGCGGCCTCCATCACGGTGAGGCTCGAGAGGTCGTCCACGATTTGGTTCAGATCGGCCATGTCAGTAACTACCCTTCTGGACTGTGCCCGACGTGCGGGCTGGATTTTGGAATCGAGAGAAAACGGTCGGGCGGACGCGGCGTCCGGTCGGACTAGCCGGCGTCCTCCTGGGTGGAACGCGCCGAGAAGATCCGCGCGAGGCCGGCGCCCGGCTCGCTCACGAGGCGGGCGAGCTTCGATGCCGGCGCCTGGAGCAGCCCGACGATCTTGCCGCGCAGCTCGTCGAGGCTCGGTAGCGTGGCGAGCGTGGCGATCTCGGCTCGGCCGAGCTTCTCGCCGCTGACCACGGCGCTCTTGAGCTCGAACACCTCGTGCTCCTCGGCGAACTTGTCGAGGATCTTCGCGAGCCCGGCCGGATCGCCGAAGGACATCGCCACCGCGGTCGGCCCGACGAAGTCGTCGGCGAGCGCAGCGAAGTCCGAGCCCTCGGTAGCGCGCCGCAGCACAGCGTTCTTCAACACGCGGTACTCGTAGTCGCCGCCGCCTTCCTTGCGGACCTGGCGCCGGAGCTGGTTCGCGGACTCGACGTCGATCCCGCGGTAGTCGACCACGTACATGCAGGTCGCGCGCCCGAGCTTCTCGGCAAGCTCGGCGACCTGGGATTCTTTCGCTGCTCGTGAAAGCACCGCTGCTGCTCCTTACGCCGCCGCCGCGGGAACGCTCGACGGCTCGACCCGGATGCCCGGGCCCATCGTCGTCGAGATCGAGATCTTCTTCAGGTAGATGCCCTTGGCTGCGGCCGGCTTGGCCTTCAAGAGCGCGTCGATCAGCGCCGCCGCGTTGGCGACGATCTTCTCGTTGTCGAAGCTCTTCTTGCCGACGACGGCGTGGACGATGCCCGTCTTGTCGACCCGGTATTCGATCTTGCCGGCCTTGTTCTCGGTGACCGCCGTCGCGACGTCCATCGTCACCGTGCCGAGCTTCGGATTCGGCATCAGACCGCGCGGCCCGAGCACCTTCCCGAGGCGACCGACGACGCTCATCATGTCCGGCGTCGCGATCACGCGCTCGAAATCGAGCCAGTTCTCTTCGGTGATCTTCTTCGCGAGGTCGTCGCCACCGACGTAGTCGGCGCCGGCCGCCTTCGCCTCGTTCTCCTTCTCGCCCTTCGCGAAGACGAGAACGCGGGTCTCCTTGCCGATGCCGTAGGGCAGCACCATCGCGCCGCGCACCATCTGATCGGCGTGGCGCGGGTCGACGCCGAGATTCACGGCCAGATCGATCGACTCGTCGAACTTCGGCCCGGGCGCATCCTTGAGGATGGAGACCGCCTCTACGAGACCGTAGTCCTTGTCGGGATCGATCGCGGCCGACGCCGCCTGGAAGCGCTTGTTCTTCGCCATGCCTAACCCTCGACCTCGATGCCCATCGAACGGGCCGTGCCGGCGATGATCTGCACCGCGGCATCCATGTCGTGTGCGTTGAGATCGGGCTCCTTGATCTCCGCGATCTCCTCGAGCTGCTTCCGCGTCACCTTCGCCACCTTCGTGCGATTCGGCTCTCCGGACCCTTTTGCGATCTTCGCCGCGCGCTTGAGCAGCACCGCCGCGGGCGGGGTCTTCAGCTCGAAGGTGAACGAGCGGTCGGCGTAGACCGAGATGATCGCGGGGATGATCAGCCCCTGCTTGTCCTGCGTGCGCGCGTTGAACGCCTTGCAGAACTCCATGATGTTGACGCCGTGCTGGCCGAG
>JAHEJV010000415.1 GCA_024638705.1 Deltaproteobacteria bacterium
TCACGCGTGCGGAACGCGTAGGTCGCGAGCAGGCTCGTGCTCGAGCTCATGCGGTAGTCGAGCTTCGCGGTCGGGCCGTGCTCCCAGAGATCGCGAACCTGACGGTCGTCGCTGCGATGCCAGTGCTCCGCCGAGTAGCCGACCGCCGCGCGCAGGGGCTTCGCGAGATCGACCCCGACCTCGGCTCCGAGCTTCTGCACGGTGTAGTCGTTCGCGACGCTGCGCAGGGACGAGTTCGCGAGCGAGGTGTCACCGGTGACGTGCTGGGGGAAGAGGATCTCGTCGCTCTGGTTGTCGTAGCGGTAGATGCGGTAGCGGAGATCGAGGTCGACGCCGGGAAGCGGATCGGCATCGACGGCGACGGTGCCGAGCCAGGTCTCCACCTTCCCGTCGAGGTCGCTCTGGGGAAGCGCCAGTCCCGGGCTCGCGATCGCCCCGTTCACCGTGTGCGGGAGGAACCGCTCGTCCTGGAGGCGCAGGCCGTAGACCAGGCTGGCGACGGCCCGGGCGGGGATGCCGAAGGGCAGTGGACTCGAGCCGGAGAGCGCCAGGCTGTGCGCGGAGTTGCTCGGGGCGGGCGCGAGCCGTCCGCGGCTCGCGGCGCCCGCGGCATCGACGGCGACGAGCGGGTTGTCGACGACCGCCGGGCGCTGGTCGTTCTCGTAGAAGGAGCCCAGATACTCGAGCGAGACGGTTCCCCGCCCCCAGAGCCACTCGGCGCCGGCGCGGGCCTCGTGGATCTGCTCGTCCACACGCTCGGCGAAAGCCGCGAAGTTCCCGCCCGGGGTGCCCCAAGCGATCGCGCCCGCGCGCTCGCCCCGCTTGTCCTGAAGCCGGTAGCTGCCATAGAGACGCACCGTCTCGTGGAGGTTGAGCTCCGCACCGCCCCCGGTCTCGATCCAGCGCAGCTCGAGATCGGTCGGCCCCGCGGCCCCCAGCTCTGCGGCGAGCTGGTTGCTCGCGCTGGCCGCGCCCGCGATCCGGCCCTGCACCCCGTTGGGAAGGCGGTAGCTCCCGTCGCGCCCCCCGGAGTAGAGGCTGCGCGCGTCGGTGCTGAACACGTGGGGCAGCTCGCGGTAGAAGAGGTCGATCGAGTAGAGGCCGTAGCGCCCCCCCTCGAGCCGGTAGCGCTGATCGTCGTAGCCGAGGTTGACGCCGTCGCCGCGCCAGTGGCGGCGTTCTCCCGGCTCCCAGAGCGAGAAGCGGAACGCACCGACCGCGCCCTCGTCGAAGTCGCGGTACTCGAGGAACTTCGCCTCCTCGTCATCGCCCGAGGTCGTCCTTCCCCCGATCTCGAGCTCGCCCTCGGCCCGCCAATCGCCCACCTCGACCTCGGCGGTGGCGGACGTCCCGACCGCGAACGCCGCGACCGACACGAAGATCACAGACCGTCTCACGGTGGGCTCCTCATCGCGAGAAGAAGGCACCCGATGGGTGGTTGGTGCCGTGGATCTGGGAGTGACAGTGCATGCAGTTCTTCCCGACGACGAAGCGGCTGCCGGGCTGGCGCGCCTCCGAAACGTGCAGCACCTGGACGTGACAGCTCTGGCAGAGTCTCGGACCGGAGGTGCGCAGCATGTTCGGCGTCAGGCTGCCGTGCGGCGTGTGGCAATTGAGGCAGTTCTCGGAGACCGGCGCGTGCTCCCAGAGGAACGGACCGCGCTTCTCGGCGTGACAGCTCGTGCAGTTGTCGTTCACGGTGTGGGCGTCGATCAGCTTGTCGGTGGCGGTCCCGTGCGGCTGGTGGCAGGAGCCGCAACCCATGAAGCCCTCGCCGCTGCGCGTCGGCATGTGTGCGCTGCGCTGCGCCTGCGCCGCCGGCAGCGGGTGACAGCTCCGACAGAGTGCGTCCTCGGTGGGCTTCGCGAGCAGGTGCCGCTCGGACACCGCCTTCATCACCGTGTGACAGGACGAACACGAGATCCCGCGAGACGCGTGGGGACTGGCCGACCAGAAGCGCTGCGTGTCGCCGCGATGGCACTGGAGGCAAGCTTCCTCCTGCGCTTCACGGCTCTCGTCCTCCCCGGTGAAGGTGAGCCACCCCGGTGCATTCACTTCGGCCCCACCCGCGGCATGGGCGGCACCGGGTCCGTGGCACGACTCGCAACTGTTCGCATCTTCCGAACCGCCCCGCGTGATCGCCCGCGCGTGCACCGTGTGGGCGTAGTCGGGCAGCGCCCCGTGACATCCCTGGCAGGCCGCATCGCCGACGAATGCCTCCTCCGCGCTCGCGACCGACAGACCGCCGAGGAGGAGCGCCGCGATCGCGGTGCCGACGCGGGCGACCGAAATCACTCGCCCGCCGCCGCCAGGCGCTGCTCCAGCGCCACGAGGACGTCCGCTCGCAACGCGGGGTCGGCGGCGTAGTGTCCCGCCAGGAAGGCGTCGAGTGCGGCCGGAAGCTCGCGATCGCCGACACGTGCGCGGACCAGCGCATCGAGCTTTGCGCCGTCGTGACAGCGCATACAGGTCTTCTCGATGTGCGCGCGACCGCGGTCCCCGCCGGCGTCGGCGTCGGCGCGCAACCCCGCGCTGGTCAGGAGCAGTGCGCCGATTGCGATCAGCATCGCGCCAGCCGTGACCTTGTCCAAAACAAATCCCTTTCCTTGCTTGGCCGAGCGTTGTTGTTGCACGTCCCATGCCGGCCGGCCGGGCCGGCTAGGCGAGGTCGAGCATGGCGCGGAGCAGGTCGCGGCGACTGATCACCCCCACCAGCTGGTTGCGTTCGACCACCGGGAAGCGGCGGTAGGGCGATTCGAAGAAGCGTCCGAGCGCCTCGACCCAATCCGTGTCCACAGGGATCGTCACCACTTCCCGAGTCATGTAATCCGCAACGATGCCAGCGGTTTCGCCGTGATAGCTCGTGCGATACGCGATCGTCAGGCAATCCCGCTGCGTAAGGATCCCGACGAGACTTCCGTGCTCGTCCACCACCGGCGCGCCCGAAATCTGCACGTCCAGCATCCGACGCATCGCTTTGAGCGCGCCCTCGTCGGGCGAGAGCAGGGTCAGTTCGGTCGCCATGTAGTCGCGGACGGTGGTCATGTGTAGCGATTCGCCTCAGCGCGATGCGCGGTCTGGGACGTCGGAGCTCGCGGGGCAGGCCTCGCAGCGCGGGAGCTGGTGTCCCGCGAGCCAGGCCTCCCGGCAAGATCCACCGGGCAGGGCGCGGCCCCGCACCAGACCGACTCCGAGTCCGGCGGCCACCAGGGAAAGTACGAGGAACGTGAGAGCGAAGACCAGCATTCAGCGACTCCGCATCGGTGCGTTCGGGACGCGCCGATGCTCGAAGGACGCATTCGCGCGCTCGTGGAGTGCGTCCCCATCGAACAGGAGGAAGAGTACGCCCAGTTGCTCTCGTTCGGCGAGGGCAAAACCGCGCTCGGGACCGAGCGCGAACAGGGCGGTGGCGAGCGCGTCCGCGCGCATCGCCGTCGGAGCGAGGACCGACACCGACACGACCGCGCTCTCGCGCGGGGCGCCGGTCTCCGGATCGAGGATGTGTCCGAAACGCCGGGCCCCGCGCACCGCGAAATGGCGGTAGCTGCCGGAGGTGGCGATCGCTTCGTCGCGCAGCGCGATCAGAGCCTGGACACGGCC
>JAHEJV010000100.1 GCA_024638705.1 Deltaproteobacteria bacterium
ATGCTCGCGCAACCGCTGCCCGACCCGGTGCAGGCGCCGGTGCGTCCGGGCGACGAGAAGGTCACCGCGCCCGAGATCGTTCCGGACGACACGCTCCTCGAGCCCGAGATCATCGCGGTCCCGAACTTCGAGCCCGATCCAGGTGAGGCGGGCGAAGCCCGCGACGTGCTGCCGCCGCTCGATCTGCCCGAAGCGGTGACGGCGCCCCTGCTCACCGCGCGCATCGACGCGATCCGCGTCACCGGAAACACCGTCCTCGACCCCGCCGACGTCGCGCGCGTCGCGAGCCGCTTCGAGGGTCGCACCCTCGCCTACCCCGAGCTCGACGACCTGCGCGACGCGCTGACCCGCCTCTACGTCGACGCCGGCTACGTCACGTCGGGGGCGACGATCCCGCCACAGTCGGTGCGCGACGGCGTGCTCGACGTGCGAATGCGCGAGGGACGGCTCGATTCGGTGCAGGTCGAGAACGAGGGCCGCCTGCGCGAGTCGTACGTGCGCGACCGCCTCGAGCTCGACCTCGGCGACGTCGTGCAGACCGATCGCCTGCGCGCGCGACTCGTCGTGCTGCAGCGCGACCCGCGCATCGAGAGCGTGCACGCCGAGCTCGTCGCGGGCCGCGAGCCCGGCGCCGCGCGACTCCACGTCCGCGTCGTGGAGGCGCGCGCCTGGTGGGTGGCGGCTGGCGGAGGAAACCTGTCCTCGCCGCTGATCGGGGAATGGCGCGGCGACCTCGCGGCGGGACACCGCAATGCGCTCGGCTTCGGCGACTCGATCGAAGCCGAAGCCCGCCTCGGCGAGACGCTGCGCGACGTCCGCGTGCAGATCGGGCTGCCGGTCGGCCCCTACGACACTGCCGTGCTCGCCTTCGGCCGGCGCACCTGGAGCGAGGTGATCCTCGACGACCTCGACGTCTTCGACATCGAGAGCGCCACCGCGAGCTACGGGGTCGCCATCGAGCAGCCCTTCTACCGCACGCTGCGCAGTCAGGCCCTCGTCTTCCTCGGCGGCGAGTGGCGACGCAGCCGATCCTACCTACTCGGCCGGCGCTTCTCGTTCACCGCCGGGCCGGAGAACGGCGTCGCCACCCTCGCGGTGCTGCGCGGCGGCGCGAGCTTCGAGCACGCCGGCGCGGACCAGGCGCTGGCGCTGCGGACACAGATCAGTGTCGGTCTCGACGCGCTCGGCGCGACCACCCAGCGCGGCGACACGCCCGACGGCCAGTTCGTCGCGTGGCTCTCACAGCTCCAGTACGTGCGGCGTCTGCCCGTCGCGGGCATCGAAGCCGCGCTGCGCGCCGAGCTGCAGCTCACCTCGGACCCGCTGCTCGGACTCGAGCAGTTCGCGATCGGCGGCGGCGACAGCGTGCGCGGCTTCCGCGAGAACCACATCGTGCGCGACAACGGCGTGGTCGGCTCGGCCGAGCTGCGCATCCCGATCCCGCTGCCCGATCTCGGCGGCTGGCGTCCCAACCCCGTGTTCGTCCCCTTCGTCGACACGGGACACGGCTGGAACGAGGATCGCCCCTCCGCCCAGCGAGAGACGCTCGTGAGTGTCGGTCTGGGATTGCGCGCCGAGCCGATCGAAGACCTCCACCTCGGCGTCTTTTGGGGCGAGGACCTCGACGGCGACACCTTCGACTCGGACGCGATCCAGGACTCGGGCGTGCACCTCGAGGTGAGCTGGACTCCCTGACCCGTTCGAAGGGAGGACCGGCAACGCTTGCGATCGGGACGTCGTCCCGGAACCGGGACGACTCCCGCTCCCGATTCGCTTCAGGGCGGGGAACGGCGCGACGAGCTGATAGGATGTCGCCGATCTGGCGGCCCGCGCCGCGAGGACTCCGATGCTCCACCTCCTGCTCCGCTCCTGCGTCCTCGCCTGCCTCTTCGCAGCCTTCGCCATCCCGGCTTCGAGCGCGATCTTCGTCGTCGACGACTTCGACTCGACCAGCGGCGGCACGGGCTGGGCGGCGGGCAGCTGGGGCGGCGGACTGTCGATCGTGACCTCGGCCTCGCCGAACGGCCCGACTCCCACCGAAGGGCTGTCCTCGGCGTCTCCGTCCTTTCGCAGCATCGATGCGGGCGTCGCCACTGCGATCGATGGCGAGGACGAGGTCTGGGTCGGCTTCCTGGCCCGCCTCAGCCAGGCGAAGACGGGCGGATCGTTCGCGGGCGTGAGCTTCTACGCCGCGGGCGGTGAGAAGTTCTTCATGGGTGCGGATTTCCAGGGCACCACCTGGGCCGCCCAGACGGCCGGCGCGAACGCCGGATCGTCGACGACGCCGGCCGACACCCAGTGGGTGTCGCTCGTCTACCACTTCGACTTCCTCGCCGGTCAGGTCGATCTCTACATCGACGGCGTTCTGGCGATCGCGGGCTACGGCCCGATGCCCGCGCGCGGCTGGGACCAGGTGCGCATCGCGAGCAGCGCGAGCCCGCTGATCTACGTCGACCAGCTCCGCATCGGCACCACCCAGGCGGAGGTGAAACCGACGGTCGGGATCGTCATGCAGTCCACGTCGAACGCTCCCATCGACCACTGCCTGAGCGACTTCGACGACCTGTGCGTGGACGACGGCGACTGCCCCGGCTCCTTCTGCACCTCGACGGGGAACAGCTGCATCGACAACGGAGATTGCACCAGCCCCTCGTTCACATGTTCCGACGATCGTCGCTTCACGTGCTCCGGGCTGGGCGACCCCTTCTGCGACAGCGCGACCTGCGACGGCGTGTGTTCCGAGGACGGCACGACGCCCTGCACGTCGAGCACGCAGTGCTCCGGAACCTGCCTGCGCACGTGCAGCAACACCGGCGGGACGTGCGGAGACGACGAAGACTGTTACATCGGCGTCTGCGAAGAAGACCGCTGCCAGGACGACTTCTGCACGACGCGCGAAGAAGACATCCCGATCTACAACTGGAAGCTGTGTCCCCAGTGCGGCGAGACGGAGAAGGTGCCGTTCGGGAATCCGGAGGTGGTCGTCCCGGCGGACGGGATTCCGTACAACCGCTTCGGCGACGGACAGTGCCTCTTCGACCAGAGCACCGACGTCTACGACGCCGTGATCGGCTATTCGCCGGTGGTGCTGACGGGCGGCTTCGACTGCTGCGCCTGGCAGGCCGACTGCCAGCCGCGGCAGACCTGCGCCAATCCCGACGGCCTGGCGGTCTTCGCGTGGGGCGACCAGGTCGGCACGCCGATCGACGATGGGGACGGCGATGCGATGCCGGATCCGTGCGACAACTGTCCGGACCGCGACAACTTCGGCCTCCAGGGCAGCTGCACCGCCGGGCCGCAACAGCAGCTCGCGGCGCCGTGCGCGGTCGACGCCGACTGCGGCAGCGGCGGCTTCTGCTCGCTCGCGCAGGAGGACGGCGATACGGACGGAATCGGCGACGCATGCGATCCGGACGTCGTGCCGGAACCGGGACGGCTCCCGCTCTGGCTCTCCGGCGCGGCGCTGGTCGCGGGTCTCGCGCGGCGTCGCCGCGTCGGGAAGGCCTAGCGTCCGCCGGAGACGGAGTACGCCATCCGGCCCCTTTTGGAGCGCAGCGGTCGCGAAGAGCTGTTAGCGTGACGAGAACGATCTGGCGCCCGTCGCCGGAAGGACTCCGATGCGCGACGTCCTGCTCCGCTTCTCCGTGCTCGCCGGTCTCCTCGCCGCGTTCGCCGCGCCCGCGTCGGGCGAGCTCTTCGTGGCCGACGACTTCGACACGACCGATGGCGGCATCGGCTGGGAGGCGGGGAGCAGCTGGGCCGGTCTCTCGATCGTGACGTCCCCGAACGGTCCGACGCCCACCGAGGGTCTCTCTACGTCGGCGAGCTTCCGCAGTCTCGATGCCGGCGTCAGCGTCGCGATCGATGCCGAGGACGAGGTCTGGGTGGGCTTTCTCGCAAGGCTCACCGGGCCCGGCGCCGTGGGGACCTCCGGCGGCGTGCGCCTCACCAACGGCGGCGGGTATTGGTTCTTCATCGGCGCCAACTACACCACGGACACCTGGGGAATGGATGGCAACGGCTATCCGCAGGGTTCGTCGGGTGTGCCCGCCGACAGCGACTGGGTGTCGCTCGCCGTCCACGTCGACTACGTCGCGCAGCAAGCCGACCTCTACGTCGACGGCGCGCTCACGTTCTCCGGACCCACCGTGATGCCGGCACGCGGATGGGGGTTCGTGGACATCTCGGTCAGCGGGAGCAACCCGATCTACGTCGACCAGCTGCGCATCGGGACCACCCAGGCCGAGGTGAAGCCGACGCTCGGGCTCGTTCCGCAGACGACGTCGAACGCTCCGATCTTTCACTGCAACAGCGACTTTGACGCGCTCTGCACGTTCGAGACGGAGGCGACCGATTGTCCGTATCGGTTCTGCGAATCGACCGGTGGCCTCTGCAGCGACGACACGCACTGCCCCAACCTGGACTGCGAATGGGACTTCTGCACGACGCGCGAAGAGGACATCCCGATCTACAGCTGGAAGCTGTGTCCGCAGTGCGGGCAGACCGAGCAGGGGGACCCGCTGGACCCGCCCGAGGAGCAGGTCATCGTCCCGCCCGACGGCATCCCGTACGATCGGTTCGGCAGCGGCGAGTGCCTCTTCGACCAGAGTACCGACATCGACGACGCCGTGATCGGCTACTCGCCCATCGTACTCACCGGCGGCTTCGACTGCTGCGCCTGGCAGGCCGACTGCCAACCCAACCAGACCTGCGGAGATCTCGAGGGCCTGGCGGTCTTCGCCTGGGGCGACCAGGCCGGCACCCCGATCAACGATACCGACAGCGACGCCATGCCGGATCCGTGCGACAACTGCACGGCCGCCGACAACTTCGGAGTGGAGGGCACCTGCACGGCCGGCCCGCAGCTCTCCGCACCGTGCGCCGTCGATGCGGACTGCGGCAGCGGCGGCTTCTGCTCGCTCACCCAGGAAGACGGTGATTCGGATGGCCTCGGCGATGCGTGCGACCCGGACGTCGTGCCCGAGCCCGGCGGGCTCGCGCTCCTGCTGCCGGGCGTCGCTGCGGTGTTCGCGCTCGCGCGGCGGCGGCGCCGCGTCCTGCGTTAGGCCGGCCGGGCGCTAGTTCCCCCAGACGGCGAAGATCGGCGGGGAGAGCCACGCCTGGGGCGGCTCGTAGTCGGGCGCGACGCTGCGCGCGTTCTCGAACACGTCGCCCGCCTCCTCGGTCTGGCCGAACGCGACGAGCGAGGCGCCTTCGATGAAGGCCGCGCGCGCCTGGAGGTCGGGTTGGGTGCCGAGGGCGGCGTAGTGCGCGCGCGCGCGACGCGCGGCGGCGAGCGACTCCTCGAACTTCGCCTCGCGGTAGAGGGTCTCCGCCTCGATCACGAGGCCGATCCCCAGCGGATCGGGCCCGCGGGCGGCGACGTCCGGCGGACGCGATCTTCGCGTCCAGGGCGGCGGCAACAGGAGCGCCTCGCGCGGCAGCACGACGTGGCGGCCCGTGATGACGCGGTCCGGGTCGGCGATCCGGTTGCGCCGGGCGACCTTCGCGACCGGAACCCGGTGGCGCTCCGCCACCTGGCGCAGGGTCTCTCCGCGCCCGGCCTGGTAGACGAGACGCGCGCCGCTCGGCAGGCGGATCGGCTGCCCGACGACGATGTGGTCGGCGTCGGTCAGCCGGTTCGCGCGCGCGACGCCCTCGACCGGCGTGCCATAGGCGCTCGCAATCCAGAGGAGCGTGTCGCCCGGACGCACGACGTGGACCGGCCCGGGCTCGAAGTGCGCCATCCCGGCACAACCCGTCCCGAGCCACGACGCGGCCATCACCAGCGCCAGGACGTGCAAGTGTGCGCGGTGGTCGGCGAATCCGGAGGAGAATCCGCGTGTGGGAGGGCGGATGTCGGGAGTCTCGAGCGAACGCGGCATGATCAATGCTCGAAGCCTAGACGAATCCCGGGCCCCTGCGAGAAGAGATTCGCGCCGAAATCGGCGTCGCCAGGCCCTGGCGCAGCCGGAAATGGACACCGCCGATGAAGCGGCCGGGGTCGGCCGGTAGAATGCGCCCATGCCCGGCCCGCTCGATGGAATCCGCGTCGTCGACTTCTCCGCCATCATCTCCGGCCCGCTCGCGGCGATGCTGCTCGCCGACCAGGGCGCCGACGTCGTGAAGGTGGAGGCGCCGAAGCGCCCGGACCTGCTGCGCAAGGAGTCCTTCTACCGCGGAGGCCTCTCCGCGCTCTTCATCAACGTGAACCGCGGGAAGCGCGCCATCGCCCTCGACCTGCGCGACCCGCGCGGCCTCGAGGTGGCGCACGCGTTATGCCGCCGCGCGGACGTGGTGATCGAGAACTACCGGCCCGGCGTCGCCGAACGCCTGGGCATCGGGCCCGAGACGCTGCACGAGATGAACCCCGCCCTCCTCTATTGCCGTCTCTCCGGCTACGGCCAGACGGGACCGTCCGCGAAGAAGCGCGCCTACGACCCGGTGATCCAGGGCACGACGGGCTATGTCGCGACCCAGAAGAACCCGGAAGTGCCGATCCCCGACCTGGTGCGCAACACCGTCGTCGACAAGGCGACGTCCTACACCGCCGCCCAGGCGATCACCGCCGCGCTCTTCGCGCGCGAGCGCGCGCGCGGCCGGGGAGACGACGCGAAGGGTCAGGTGATCGAGGTCTCGCTGCTCGACGCCGGGCTCGCCTACTTCTGGCCCGACGGCATGATCAAGCACACCCTCCAGGGCGACGACATCGTGCCCGGCCCCGCGCTCTACGAGCGCTATCGCCTGACCGAGACGAAGGACGGCCACATCGTGATGTGGGCCGGCGGCGACAACGAGTGGCACGCCGTCTTCCGCGCGCTCGACCACCCGGAGTGGATCGAAGACGAGCGCTTCGCCACCGGACGCGCGCGGCAGAAGCACGGCGAAGTGCTCGGAAAGCTACTCTACGACGCATTCCGCTCGTTCACGTCCGCCGAGCTCGTGGCGCGGATGGAGCGCTTCGAGGTGCCGGGCGGCCCCGTGCTCCCGCTCGACGAGATCGGCGACGACGCGCAGATCCGCCACAACGAGTCGATCTACGAGACCGAACACCCGAGCGCGGGCCGGATGCAGCAGGCCCGGTCGGCCGCGCGCTTCTCGGAAACGCCCACCGAACCCGGCGCGATCGCGCCGCTGGTCGGCGAGCACACCGACGCCGTGCTCGACGAGCTCGGCTACGACGCCGCGGCGATCGACGCGCTGCGCGCGGAAGGCGTGGTGCGTTAGGCGAGGTTCAGGCGCCCGCCTCGAGGCTCTCGTCCTTCGTCGGCGTCACCTCGTCCATCGGATACACGCTCGAACCCTCGGCGGCGAGCTCGAAGAACTCGGGCCCGAACGGGTTCATGCCGCGAATGGGCATCGACCCGCGGCGGATCGTCCAGTCCTTCGGCGCCAGCTCGCCCGCGCGCACGAAGTGACGCTCGGCCGCCTCGGTCTGGCCCTTTCCGTGCAGTGCCCAGGCGAGTGTGCGGTGGGCGCGCGCCCGCTGGGTGTCGTCGCTCGGCGCGAGCAGGAGACCCTTCGCGTCCTGCGCGTCGATCACGCCCTCGCCGCGCTTCACCCACGCGCGGATCATGTCGAGATACGGACCCGATCGCTTGTGATGGAAGTTCGTGAAGGTGTCGGTGCCGAACTGGGCGTCGTGCGGGCGCGCGATCTTCCCCGCTTCGTCGATCCAGACGATCGTGGGCACGTTGACGATGTGATAGAGCTCGGCGACCCGGTGCTCGGTGTCGATCAGGCTCGGGTGCGTGGGCGCCGCGCCCTCGATGAAGGGCCGCGGATCATCGGCGCAGCGATCGAGCGCGACGGTGATCGGAACGAATCCCTCGTCGCCGAGCTCCTCGTACAGTGCCTGCCAGACCGGCAGGTCCTCGCGGCAGCCTCACCAGGACGCGTAGGCGACGAGCAGCACCTTCTTGCCGCGGTGATCCGAGAGGCGGTGCATCTGGCCCGCGAGATCGGGCAGCGCGAAGTCGGGCGCTTCGAGGGTGGCGAGCTGAGCGGCGCGCTCGTCGGCGGCGACGCCGATCGCCGCCACGCCGGCGTCGGCTTCGAGGGCGATCGGACGACCGAGCGCCGCGGCGAAGGCCTCGAGATCCACGGCGCCGCTCGCGGCGTCGGGCACGAGCGCGTCGCGGTCGCGCACCGGAACGCAGGTGGCGCCCCGACACAGCCCTTCGGGCTTCAGCTCCCAGCCGAGCCCGGCGTGGAGGGCGTCGGGCGAGACCGCGACGCGGCCGTTCGCGACGGTGGCATCGAGCGTGACCTGCCGGCCGTCGTCGAGGACGAGGAACGAGGTGGACATGGGGGACCTCCAGACGTCGTGAACCGGAGAGGTAGCAGCCCGGCCTCGGTTCCGCCCGACGGCTCGGCGCCCGCCTTCCGGGGGACTTTGTTAGGTCAGTTCTGGAGCGGCAGCACGACGTCGGAGAGCCAGGCGAGGTCGTCGTCGCCGTCACCGCCGTCGACCTGACGTAGGACGAACTTCGAGAGCCCCGCGTCGACGTGCTCGCGCACGAGGCGCTGCAATCCGTCCGCGCCGACGGGCACCAGGTCCTCGACGCGCTCGTTCGGGTAGCGCGCCGCCATCGACTCGCGGGCGCGGTCGGAGAGCGCGTGGCGCGCGAACGGCATCGAGATGCCGAGGTGCTCCGGGTCGAACTCGCGCCCGGCCGACGCCGCCGCTTCGTGGATCACGACGCGCGCGGCGTCCGCCGCGGCCGGGCTCAGTCCCGCGGTGAGCCAGCCGTCGCCGAGCCGCCCGACCCGTTCGAGCGCCTTCGGTCCGCGACCGCCGAACCAGATCTCGAGCGGGTCCTGCACCGGCTGCGGCGCGACGGCGATCTTGTCGAAGGAGAAGCGCTCGTCGTGGTGGGTCACCGCCTCGCCGCTCCACCAACGTCGCAGGAGATGCGTCACCTGCTCGAGATAGGCGCCGCGATTCCCCTTCCCGAAGGCGAGCGCCTCGCGTTCACCGGGCAGATCGAGACCGGGGACGAGCGTGATCAACAGACGCCCCGCGGAGAGCTGGTCGATCTGGGCGAGCTGGCGCGCGAGCAGCATCGGATTGCGCCCGAGCGGAACGAGGTTCGTGCCGAGATGGATGCGATGGGTGCACGCGGCCATCGCCGCGAGCGACACCAGGGGATCGCCGGGGGCGCCGATCGGGATGTCCGAGAGCCACAGGGTGTCGAAGCCGAGCGCTTCACTGCGCATCGCGAACGGACGCAGGTCGGGGCCGAAGCCGGGGGCCGACACGGCGAAGCGGATCTTCAAAGGCATGCTAGTTCGCGTCCTGTGCGAGGAGGTGGACCGCGAGCGCGCGGCGGTCTTCCTCGGGAAGATCGAAGGCCGGCATCGGCGGCTGCGGCGCGAGGAAGTAGGCCGCGAGACGATCGACGTCGTAGCGCGCGCCGAGATTCTCGAGCTCCTTCAACGTCACGCCGGGCGCGGCAGAAGCGGGATCGTGGCAGGTGGCGCAGGCGTTCGCCTCGAAGAGTGAGGCGCCTCGCTCGGCGAGACCGGCGCGCGTCGCGGCGTCGAGGGCGGCGAGCGGATCCCCCGTCGCGCCCGCGATCGGGGTGCCCTCCGCCGCTGCGCGCGGACGGGTCGTGCCCGCGGCCGGCGAATCGCCGGCGAGCGCCACGCGATAGATCGTGCCGGCATAGTCGTCGCTCACGTAGAACGCGCCGTCCGGCCCCTCGGCGACGTCGACGGGCCGCCCGATCACGTCGCCGTCCCGCTCGAAGCCTTTGAGGAAGGACCGTTCCGTGACGCGGCCGTCCTCGTCCCAGTGGAGCGACACCACCTCGTAGCCGTCGAGCTGCGAGCGGTTCCACGAGCCATGCAGCGCGACGAGCGCCGCGCCGCGCAGCATCGGGTCGGCCTCGGGATGACGCACGAAGGTGATGCCGAGGGGCGCGGTGTGGGCGCGGAACGCGTGGACGGCGCGGATCGTCTTCGCCACGAGGGCCTCGTGGCCGGTACCGAGGTCGGGGTCGGGCTCCGTCTCGCCCTCGAGATTGGCGTTCGCGTAGGGCCAGCCGTAGAAGCCACCCTCGACCACGCGATTGAGCTCGCAGGCCGGGTAGTCGTCACCCAAAAGGTCGCGCCCGTTGTCGGTCGCGTAGAGGTCGCCGGTGCCCGGCTGCCAGTCGAAACCCACCGCGTTGCGCAGCCCGGTCGCGAAGAGCGTCTCGTTCGAACCGTCGGCTTCGTAGCGGAGCATCGCGGCCCGGCGCGGATCCTCCTCTTCGCAGACGTTGCACGTCGAGCCGACGGTCAGGTAGATGCGGCCGTCGGGGCCGACGCGCAGCGAACGCCGCCAGTGGTTGCCGCCCTCCGGAATGCCCGTGGCGATGCGCTCGGGCGTCGCGTCGATCGCGATCGTGTCGGGGCCGGATTCGCCGAAGACCACGCGTGCGATCGCCGCCGCCTCGCCGATGTAGAGATGGCCGTCGTGGAAGTCGATGCCGTGGGGTCGGTCGAGGCCGGCGAGCAACACGCGATGTCCGTCGGAGAAGCCGTCGCCGTCGCGATCGCCCTGGACGTGGGTCACCTGGCCGGGGCCGGTCTGGGCGACGATCAGCGACCCGTCGGGGCTGAAGCGCAGGAAGCGCGCGTTCGGCAGCCCCTGCGCCCAGAGCGTCACGGCGTAACCGGGCGGCAACTCGAAGCGTTCGTCGACGACCTCGGCCGCGGGCGCCTCGATGCCGCGCCCGAGCATGTGATCGAGCAGCGGCCCGCGGATCACATAACCCTCGGGCAGCAGCGCCCAGACGATTGCAACCACGACGACCAGTCCGACCAGGAGGCCCATCCACTTCCGCATCGCTTCTCCGCGGCATCCGATCGGAGGATCGGGTTGCGATCGCTCCGGGCGCTCGCGGCCCGGAAGCGCGGATAGCCTAGAGGTCCGCGTCCGACGGCGCAGGGTCGCGGCGGCGAAATCGGGAGATCGGGTGCCCGGGTCGAGTCCGCCGCCGAGGAGCGCGCGGACACTGGGGGGGCCGCGGGCAGGCGATTATCGTCCCCGCATGGTCACCTATCTCTACTGGCTCACCGTCGTCCTGCTCGTCCTCCTCGCGCTGGGCTTCATCGGCGCGAAGCTCGAGGCCTGGAAGGCGGCGATCACGGTCGCGGCGTCGATCGCGGTCTTGGGTTGGGGCGCCTACGTCTTCCACTTCCAGCAGATCTTCGTGAAGCGCTACGGCGGCGTGATGACGATCCGGGTGCCGGAAGGACAGCGTCACATCCACGCCACGTGGAAGGACGACAACCTCTGGGTGGAGAACTACGACCCGAAGACCAATACCTGCCACTTCACCGAGTACTCGAAGGGCAACGTCCTGCAGGGAAAGGTGACGATCAAGGATTGCGATCCGCTGCTCGCGCCCTGACCCGTTGCTCAGGGCGTGCCGGTGCTCAGGGCGTGGCGACGCCCTGCTCCTCCCGGAACAGCCGGTTCGCCTCGGAGAGGACGTACTGCCGGATGGCTTCGGCCTCTTCCTCCGTGACGTAGTCGGCGAAGCCGACCATGCCGTTCGCCGCGAGCGCGCCGCCGCGCACGATCTCCTGCCAGATCGAATGGATCCCGGCGCTCGAATAGCGGAGGTCGGGGTTGATGCCGCCGGTGCGCAGCCCGTCGCCGTGGCAGTACGAGCACTGGCGCTGATAGACGTCCTTTCCTTGCGCCACGACGTCGGCGCCGGCGGTGACCGGTGCCGGCTCCGGAAGCACGCGCTCGCGATCCGCAACGGGCGGGAGGGTTTCGCTCCCGCCTAGCGCGAAGACGAGGACGCGCGGGATGTTCGGGATGCGCCAGCCGTGCGCGACGACGCCGCCCTCGGCGGCGAAGCCGCCGCCGAACCCCACCGCCGCCGCGACGTACTGCGTGCCGCCGATCGAGTAGGTGATCGGCGCCGCCATCGCGGCGGTCTGGGTGTCGAAGGACCAGAGATCGGCGCCCGTCGCCGCGTCGTAAGCGTGGATCTTCCCGTCGTGGCCGCCCTGGAAGACGAGGCCGCCGGCGGTGGCGAGCGTTCCGCCTCCCGTCGGACGCCCCTCGGGCCCCTTCCAGCGCGCCTCCTGGGCGACGGGATCCCACGCGACGAGTTGCCCGCTGAACGCCTCGTCGAGGATCGCGTTCACTTCTTCCTCGGGAAGCTCGGGCGGCGCGTTCCCCATCCGATCGAAGCCCGTGTTCCACAAGCCGCCGCCGGGCTCGGCGTCACGTGGCTTCGTCGGGTGCACGAACGCGGCGGGAAAGACCATCGTCGGGATGTAGACGAGGCCCGTCTCCGGGTGGAAGGACATCGGCGGCCAGTTGTGACCGCCGCCGTTGCTCGGCACGACGACATGCTCGCCGTCGAAGACGCGCGCGTCGGGCGTCTCGATCGGACGTCCGGTCTCCGGGTCGACGCTCGTCGCCCAGTTCACCACCGTGTAGGGCTCGGCCGAGAGGAACTCGCCCGTCACGCGATCGATCACGTAGAAGAAGCCGTTCTTCGGCGCCTGCATCAGCACCTTGCGCGTGGCGCCGTCGATCTCGAGGTCGGCCAGCATGATGTGCTGCGTGGCCGTGAAGTCCCAGGTTTCGCCGGGCGTCGTCTGGTAGTGCCAGACGTACTCGCCGGTGGCGCCGCGCACCGCCACGATCGAGGCGAGGAAGAGGTTGTCGCCGCCGTCGGGGCTGCGCAGCGACTGGTTCCACGGCGACCCGTTGCCGACGCCGAGATAGAGGAGATCGAGCTCGGGGTCGTAGGGCATCGCATCCCAGACGGTTCCGCCGCCGCCCCACTTCCACCATTCGCCGGTCCAGGTCTCGGCCGCGCGCTCCATCGCCGCGTTCTCGAAGCCGTCGGCCGGATTCCCCGGCACGGTGTAGAAGCGCCAGGCCTGCTCGCCCGTCTCGGCGTCGTAGGCCGTCACATAACCGCGCACACCCAGCTCGGCGCCGCCGTTTCCGATCACGACGTTCTTCCCGGCGACGCGCGGTGCGCCGGTGATCGTGTAGGACTGCTCGCGGTCGGTCGTCTGGACGTCCCAGACGACCGCACCGGTCTTCGCGTCGAGCGCGACGAGGCGCCCGTCGTAGGTGCCGACGTAGATGCGGCCGTCGTGATGGGCAACACCACGATTCACCGCGTCGCAGCAGCCCTTCGCGAGGAAGGCGCGCGGCACCTCCGGGTCGTAGCGCCAGAGGAGTTCGCCCGTCACGGCGTCGAGGGCGTAGACGACCGACCAGCCCGCAGTCGCGTAGAGGACGCCGTCGATCATGAGCGGGGTCGCCTCGACGCCGCGTCGCTCGGTCATGTCGTAGGACCACACGAGGCCGAGATCGGCAACGTCGGTCCGGTCGATCGCGTCGAGCTTTGCGAAGCGCTGCTCGGTGTGGTCGAGGCCGTGCAGAGGCCAGGCGACTTCGGGCGTCTCCTCCGGCGTCGGCGCGGCGGCGGGCGCGGTGCTCTCGGCGGGCGGCGTTACCTCGCGATC
>JAHEJV010000416.1 GCA_024638705.1 Deltaproteobacteria bacterium
CGACCTCCGGTCTCAGCAGCGCCAGGCTGGCGAAGACGACGACGAGCACGCCGAAGCTCAGCACGATGACGCTCCGCGAGCTCGCGCGGTCTGCGGAGAGCCCCGCGACCACGGGCACGATGGCGCGAAGCCAGCCGCTCGCCACGCTCACCGCCGCCCCGCCCGCGGCGCTCTGCCCGTAGGCCGCCGTGGCGAAGCCGGCGAAGTAGAAGGTCCCGTAGTAGGCCGTGTAGGCGCAGAAGATCACCCCGCCGAGCAGCCACACGTTCGGTCGCGACAGCACCTCTCGTAGGTGGGCGCCCGTGTCGTTGTGCACCTGGGGAGGATCCGGATCTGCCGTGTCGGGCACCGCAAACCACGTCGCGAGTGCGCCGATGAGACACGCTCCGGTGTAGAGCGCGATCACCGCGCGCAGGCCCGAAGCGCCTCCGCCCAGCGAGGCGAAGAGCTGGAGACCGACGGAAGCGGCCACCGCTGCGACCAGACCGCGGCCGCCGTCGAGCAGACCGAAGGCGCGACCCTGCGTCGACTCGCCACCCCACGCCCGGGTCGCCTTGATCAGCGCGGCCCAGAACGTGAGGACGGTGGAGAAGGCCCAGAGCGCGAACAGCGCGTAGAGCATCACCGGAGAGGTGGGGAGGGTGGCCAGGAATCCACCGCCGAGGGCGGTGAGGGTGAGCGAGAAGGTGAGCAGGGTCCGGGGCGAGTACCGGTCCGCCAGCCACCCGCCCGCGATGTACGCACCGAGGCACAACGCTCCGAAGACGCTGTAGATCGCGCCGAGCGCCGCCTCGTCGGGTAGCTGGAGCACCTCGATGAGGGTCCCGCGGTAGTCCCGCCGCAGCGTGTACGGCAGCAGGTAGATGCTCTCGCCGGCCCAGACGAAGGCCGAGAGCGCGAAGACGCGGCGCGAGGGTTTCACTGGAGTGACGGGGCGTACCGCACCGACCGGGGTCGCCGCCAGCCGGAAGGCCGCAGAGGCGCCTCGGGGAGACCCTCGCCCGCTCGGCTCAGGCGGCCTCGCCCGCGTCCGCCCGATCCGTCACCGCCGCGACCGGCTCGCCCCACCAGGTGGTCGGTGCGCGCAGGATGTCGTTGCGCGCGAGGCCCTGGCCGCCAAACACGTCGACCTTCGCGGGCGTCGCCACGCCGCGGAACTTCGGCGCGATCTCGGTGAAGACGGGCCCCTGCACGTGGGCCATCAGCGCTTCCTCCGACGGATAGGCCTCCATCAGCACGCCCTCCATCGCCTCCCGGTCGAGATACCAGTCGTAGACGAGGGTCCCTTCCTCTCCGCGGCTCGCCTCCGCCATCGCGGACGCCATCTCCTCGAAGCGGTCCGCGTCCGAGACGCTCCAGCGCAGCACGATCCAGACCCAATCTCGTTTTCGCATCACCGGACGCTACCCGAAAGCGCGGTCGGGATTCAGTCGTCGGTGGCGCGTCAACGGAGCGAGACCGCGCGCTTGCCGGCCGCCGGGCACGGTGATATCGTGAATTAACTTCACGAAATATCACCGGAGACCCGCCGTGGATCGCGCCCAGCTCCAGTCGCTCTTCTCGATGGACGGCCGCGTCGTCATCGTCACCGGCGGCACGCGCGGCATCGGGCGCGCGCTGGCCGAGGGCTATGTCGCCGCCGGCGCGAAGGTGGTGGTGGCGAGCCGCAAGCCCGAGGCGTGCAGGGAGACCGAAGAGCACCTCCGGGCGCTCGGGGGCGAGGCACTCGGCGTCGCCACCCGGCTCGACGACCTCGCCGGCCTGAAGAACCTCGTCGAGAAGACGGTCGACGCCTTCGGCGGCGTCGACGTCGTGGTGAACAACGCCGCGAACGCGCTCGCCCAGCCGATGGGCGAGTACACGCCGGAAGCGTGGGCCAAGAGCCTCGACGTCAATCTGCGCGGGCCGGTGTTCCTCGTGCAGGAGGCGCTCCCCTATCTGAAGAAGAGCGAGCACGCGGCGGTGCTGAACGTGCTCACCGGCGCGGCCTATCTCTTCTCCGCCACGGTTTCGCTCTACGCGATCGGCAAGTCGGGCCTCGCCGCGGCGACGCGTTCGATGGCGGCCGAATTCGCGCCCCACGGCATCCGCGTGAACGCGCTCTCGCCCGGAACGGTCGACACCGACATGGTGCGCAAGAACCCGCCCGAAGCGCAGGCCGAGATGACGAAGCTCCAGCTCATGCCGCGCATGGCGCATCCCGACGAGATGGTCGGCCCGGCGCTGCTGCTCACCTCCGATGCGGGCAGCTTCATCACGGGCCACGTCGTGTTCGCCGATGGCGGAATGGTGCCGCGATGAGCCGCGCGTCGAACGGCGGCGCATCATCCGACGGTGCGTCATGACGCCGCCCGCCGCGAAGGCCGCCCCGGCCGCGAAGCGCGGTCGGCCGCCGCGTCTGTCGCGCGATGCGATCCTCGACGCCGCGCTCCACCTGCTCGAGCGCCACCCCGACGAGCCGCTCACCCTGTCGCGCGTCGCCGAAGCCGTCGACGCCGTGCCCGCCGCGCTCTACCGGCACGTCGGCAGCCACGACGCGTTGATCGACGGCGTGTTGGGCCGGGTGCTCGACGGGATCTCCTTCGAGGTCCGCACCCGCGCCTCGTGGAAGAACCAGGTGCGCGACTGGATGACCTGCGTGCGCGATCAAATGCTGCGCTATCCCGCCGTCGTCACGCTGATCGGCCGCAGCGGCCGGACGTCGCCGGCGTGGCTCGAAGCCACGGCCCCGCTCGTCGAGATCCTCGAGAGGGCCGGCCTGCGCGGAGCCGCGCTCGCCCACAGCTACCTCTGGGTCACCGAGTCGACGATGGGCTGCGTCGTCAACGAGGCCGCGCTGCCCTATCCCGAGCAGATCGCCGGCGCCGCGAGCGCGCGCGACGAGATGTCCGAGGAAACGCGCAAGCGGCTCGACTCGCTGGGTCGCCACCTCACCGCGCTCGATTCCGAGTCCTTCTTCGCGCTGATCGTCGATCGCACGATCGCGGCGATCCCGGAGCCCCCCGCGACCTCCACGAAACGCAGAGGATGAGACCATGGCCACCGATCCCCGCCCCCACGGCGCCACGCGCGACGCGCACTACGTGTTCAGCAAGGTCTTCGTGCACGATCTCGAGGCGATGGGTGCCTTCTACGAGGAGGTGTTCGGGCTGATTCCGTTCAACCGCCACAAGGACGTGATGCTCGGCCGGGAGATCGACGAGGTCACCTATCAGGCGACATCCCCGGGCGGCCCGGCGCTAACGCTCATCCACTACGTCGATTCCGAAGGGCCGTCGCGCGACGAGTCGGTGCAGGGCTTCACGACGACGGATATCGAGGCGCTGGTCGCGCGCGCGCAGGCCGCGGGCGGGAGCGTCCCCGAGCCGATCCGGAGTTTGCCCGAGTTCGGAATCCGGGTCGTCTTCGTGCTCGACCCGGAGGGCCACGTGAACGAGGTCGTGCAGATGGACGCGGTCTAGATTCCGCGCTCACCTACACGGCGTGGGGGCGGCGTTCCTGGCGTCGGGGAGTCGGGGATCGCGGTGTTCCGGAACACGCGTCGTCAGCGAATTCGTCGCGTCCGGGGGCGAGGCGCTCGATTATCG
>JAHEJV010000417.1 GCA_024638705.1 Deltaproteobacteria bacterium
CGTCTCGGGTGCCGAAAGCGTCACCGTCGACGCCGCATCGAGGGCGCGGATCTGGCCGGCGAGGGTCTGGCGATCGGTCTCGGAGAGGCTCTTGTAACCGCCCTGCCCCGAGAGGATCACCGCGACGTGCTTGCTCTCGGCGACTTCCTTGCCGGCGCGTTCGCCGGCGCCTGCCAGCGCCTCCGCATCGCGCGAGGCGTGGCAGCCCGCGCAGAACGGCGCGACGTCGGTCTGGTAGGACGGCGTGCCGCCGGGATAGGCGAAGGCCGGCGCCGCGAGAAGCGTTGCGAGAGCGGTGACGAGAGCGGAGCGGATCATGTCTTTCTCCTGGTTTCGATCAGTCCGTAGGCGGACTGAAAAAGGTCCGTCGGCGGACTAATACGCTTCCTCGAATTCGGGATGACAGCGCGCACATTCGACGTGCACGGAATCGACGTGGATGAAGTGGGCATCGGCGTTTCCGCCGAGGTCGTGAACGCGGTGGCAGCTCACGCAGTCGACGCCCAGATCGACGTTGTGCAGCGCGACCTCGTGGAAGCGCGGCGACTGCCAGGCATCGGCCGGGATGTCGGCCTCGTCGAACGAGTCGTGACACTTGCGACAGTCTTCGTCCCAGAGCGGCCAGCGCATCCCATCGGGCTCCTCGAAGTGGCCGACGACATACCAGAACGCATCCTTCGCGGCCAACGCCTTCACCCGCGCGCGTCCGACGAAGCTGGTTCCGCCGTGGCAATCGATGCAGCGGAAGCCCGCATCCCGTCCGTCCACGCCGGCCTCGGCGTGCGCGGCGGCGAGCGTCGCGGGGGGACGCGCGAGGAAGCCGTCGCGTATATCGACGTGGAGCAGCACACCCGGCTCGAGATGGCAGGCGTTGCAGAAGTCGTTGTCGCGCTCGAGCCGGTCGGTCACGACCCAGCCCGCTGGCGCCGCGACCATGCCCACGACGAACACCGCGACCGCCAGTTGTGCGCGCTTCGGACGCCATCGTCTGCCGCCGGGCTCGTCCACGCGCGCATTCTAGGAGATCGCGCCTGCGTTACCTTGCGCGCGCACCCGCATCCGGAGGACCCCATGGAGATCGATCGCATCGGAAAGCTCGGCGTCTGGCAGTTCGTCGACCACCTCCCCGCCGAGGAGGCCGCAGAGTTCGCGAACCGGATCGAAGACTGGGGCTACGGCGCGCTCTGGATCCCGGAAGCCGTCGGCCGCGACCCCTTCTCCATGCTCGGCTACCTCACCGCGAAGACCGAGACGCTCGTCCTCGCGACCGGCATCGCCAACATCTACGCGCGCGACCCGCTCACGATGCGCGCCACCCACGAGACCCTCGCCGAAGCTTCCGGCGGACGCTTCGTCCTCGGGCTCGGTGTATCCCACGGTCACCTCGTCGCGGGCGTGCGCAAGCACGAGTACGAAAAACCCCTCACGAAGATGAAGACCTATCTCGAGGCGATGGAGTCGTCGATCTACATGGGTCCGCAGCCGGCCGAGCCCGCGCCGATCGTGCTCGCGGCGCTGCGCCCGAAGATGCTCGGCCTCTCGGCGGAAGCCGCGCGCGGCGCGCATCCCTACTTCGTGCCGCCCGAGCACACCGCGCGCGCGAGAGAGATCCTCGGCAAGGGTCCGTGGCTGTGCCCGGAGCAGATGGTGCTGCTCGAGACCGACGCGACGAAGGCGCGCGCGATCGCGCGGAAGAACATGGAGATCTACCTCGGGCTCCCGAACTATCAGAACAACCTGAAGTGGCTCGGCTTCGAGGACAGCGACTTCGAGAACGGCGGCAGCGACCGCGTCGTCGACGCGATCGTCGCCTGGGGCGACGAGAAGGAAATCGCCGATCGCATTCAGGCCCACCACGACGCCGGCGCCGACCACGTCTGCATCCAGGCGTTCCGTCCCGACGGGGAGCCGGGGGCCGACGAGCGCGTGCTCGAGATGTTCGCGCCTTCGCGGCAGTAGGCGAAGCGCGGAGGCATCGCGAGCCGACGCGCCACGGGCTGTCCGGCGTCGGACGAAGAGCGGCCGCAGGGGCACGACGCCGCCGGCGGACCCCGGGGCAACCGCGTTACCCTCCGCCGCCCTATGGCACGCATCAACGAACACTTCCGCAAGCTCCAGGCCGGCTACCTCTTCCCCGAGATCGGACGCCGCGTCCGCCAATTCACCGACGCAAACCCCGACGCGAAGGTCATTCGCCTGGGCATCGGCGACGTCACCCTGCCCCTCGCGCCCGCGATCGTCGAGGCGCTGCGCGAGGCGAGCGCCGAGATGGGCACCGAGGACGGCTTCCACGGCTACGGTCCGGAGAACGGCTACGAGTTCCTCGTCGAGGCGATCCGCGAGCACGATTTCGCGTCGCGCGGCGTCGCGATCGAGGCGGACGAGATCTTCGTCTCCGACGGCAGCAAGCAGGACAGCGGAAACATCCAGGAGATCTTCGGCGTCGACTGCCGCTTCGCCGTCACCGACCCGGTCTACCCGGTCTATGTCGACACGAACGTGATGGCGGGCCGCACCGGCGCGGCGGACGACGACGGTCGCTACGAAGGCGTCACCTACCTGCCGGCCACGGCGGAGAACGGCTTCATGCCCGGTCCGCCCGACGCGCGGGTCGACATCGCCTACCTCTGCTCGCCGAACAACCCCACCGGCGCCGTCGCGTCGCGCGAGAACCTCGCGGCCTGGGTCGCCTGGGCGCGTGCGAACGACGCGGTGCTGATCTTCGACGCCGCCTACGACGCCTTCATCCAGGACCCATCGCTCCCGCGCTCCATCTACGAGATCGACGGCGCCCGCGAGTGCGCGATCGAGATGCGCTCCTTCTCGAAGCGGGCCGGCTTCACCGGGGTCCGCTGCGCCTACACCGTGATCCCGCGCGAGGTCACCGGGTCGACCGTGTCGGGCGAGCGCGTGCCGCTGCGCGATCTCTGGTCGCGGCGTCACGCGACGAAGTTCAACAGCGTCCCCTACATCATCCAGAGGGGCGCGGCGGCGGTCTTCTCACCCGAGGGCCAGAAGCAGACCCGCGAACAGGTCGCCTATTACATGGCCAACGCCGAGTTGCTTCGCAGCGGCCTCGGGGCGGCGGGCTTCACCTGCCATGGCGGCGAGCACGCCCCCTACGTCTGGGTCCGCACGCCGGAGGAACTCACCAGCTGGGACTGCTTCGACCGGCTCCTCGAGGGCGCCCACGTGGTGTGCACCCCCGGCAGCGGGTTCGGCGCCTCGGGCGAGGGCTACTTCCGGATCTCGGCCTTCAACTCGCGCGAGAACGTGGAAGAGGCGATTTCGCGCGTCAGCCGGGTGTTCGCATAGGCCCGCGAGGTCCGGCTCGGCCGACCTCGGCGGCCCGACAAGAAGGGTTTGCCTCTCCTGGCCGGTCTGCCGATGGGCCGAGTCAATGGGGGGGACGACCCTTCCAGCAGATGAGGGGATTTCACATCATGAGAGACGGTCCCAGTCGATCGGTGTCTGCCCCTTGCCGCCGCACCCAGGCCATCGCACGCTCCCAGGGTCTCACGGCCCAGCAGGAGCGCCACGATGGCGGAACCCCCGCGTCCCATGGCGAGTCCTCGGCACCCCCAG
>JAHEJV010000418.1 GCA_024638705.1 Deltaproteobacteria bacterium
CGCCCGCGTCGGGCTCCTACCCTGGCGATGTGGCCACGCTGCATCTCGTGTACGAGAAGGCGAACGCGCCCTCGACACGCATCCGCCTCGTCCAGATGGCGCCCCATCTCGAGGCGCGCGGGTGGCCCTGCCGCGTCTTGGCGTGTCCGCGCGACAGCGAAGCGCGACGCGCTTTCGAGGCGGCCATCACGCCCGGGGACGTGGCCTTGATCCACCGCGCGCGACCGACCCGCGCAGAGGCCGCCTGGTGGCGCGGACTCCCGGTGCGTCGCGTCTACGACTTCGACGACGCCGTCATGCACGGGCGCAAGCGCGGGATCACGGGGCTTCTCACGCGGCGATCCCGTGCCGCGGGGTTTCGCCGCGCCCTCGCCTGCGCCGACGGCGCCACGCCGGGCAACGCGTTCCTCGCCGCGCAGTGCGGCGACCTCCCGCACGCGATCGTCCCCTCGGCCGTCCCTCTCGACGTCCCGCGCCACGCACCGCGCACCGACGCCGTTCCGTTCCGCGTCGGGTGGGTCGGGCGCAGCACGAACCTGCGCTACGTGCGCGCGATCGCACCGGCCCTCGTCACCCTCGCGCGCCGCGTGGCCCTCGAGGTCGTCTGCGTGAGCGACGCGCCGCTCGAGCTGCCGGACTGCCCGGTGACCCACCTGCGCTGGACCGCCGACGGCGAGGCGGAGCAGATCGCCGGCTTCGACGTCGGCATCATGCCGCTCGCGGACGACCTCTGGTCGCGGGGGAAGTGCGCCTACAAGCTGCTCCAGTACATGGCCGCAGGGGTGCCCGCGGTAGGCTCCGAGGTGGGCATGAATGCGGAGTTGATCGAGCACGAACGCAACGGCCTGCTCGCGCGCGACCTCGCCGACTGGGAACGCCAGCTCGGCCGACTCGCGCGCGACGCCGACCTGCGCCGACGCCTCGGAGACGCGGGCTGGCACACCGCGCAGGGCTACGGCTATGCCGCGGTCGCCGACCGGCTCGTCGCATTCCTCGACGAAGTCGCGGGCGCGAGCAGCGCGTCGAGGTAGCGCGGCGCCACCCGCTCGACGCGATAGTCCGACGCGCGCGCGACGCGTTTCTCGCGATCGGACGTCGGCGCATCGAGCGCGCCCGACACGGCGTCGGCGAGCGCCGCGGCATCCTCGACCGGGACGAGCGGCGCCACGGCTCCCGGACCGAGGATCTCCGACGGGCCGCTCGGACAGTCGGTGCTGACGACGGGACACCCGCACGCCAGCGCCTGGATCAACACGCCCGGCAGTCCCTCGAAGCGCGAGCTCAACACGAACACGCCGCAGCGGGCCATCCAGGCGAACGGGTTCCCCACGAAACCGGGCAGCGCCACGTCGTCGGCGACGCCGAGTCGCTTCGCCTGCTGGAGGAGACGCGCGCGCTCCGGCCCCTGACCGAGGATCACCAGACGCAGTGGCCGCTTCGCGCGCGCCCGCGCGAACGCCGCGATCAGCACATCGAAGCCCTTCTGCGGCCTCAGCTTCCCGACGCCGAGCACGACGGGTGGCTCCCCCGCGCGCAACCACGGATGGTCGACCGGCTCTTCGGCTCGGGTCGCGAGGTCGGGCGTGACGACCGGATTGCCGGTGACGACGATGCGCTCCGGCGGCATCCCGAGCGTCGCGGCGAGATCGTCGGCCACGCCGCGAGACACGGCGAGGATCGCGTCGGCGCGCGGATACCAACGCCGTGCGATCTCCGGCATCACCCGCCAGCGCCGCGCCGACGCCTGCTCCGCGCGCACCGAGAGGGTGTTGCGCTCGCTGATCACGACGCGCACTTCCTTGTCCGTCCCGGCCCGCTCGCGCGCCCAGAGTGCCGCGACGTTGCCGTAGCCGAGCGCGGAGAGCAGCGCGTCGGGCCGCTCGCGCGCCAGGTAGCCGGCGAGACGCGGGACGGCACCGAGGATCCACGGCGGCGGCATCGCGAACAACGCCGGCGCGACCCGACCCGCGCGGACCGGATCGGTGACGACCGCGCGCACGAGCGACCACGGTCTCGTCACGCCCAGCTCGACGACGCGCACTCCCGTCGGGATCGTGTCGGCGAAGTGCCCGCTGCGCTTCCCGAGCACGAGGTCGACGCGGTGTCCCTGGCGCGCGAACTCCTCGGCGAGGATCAACCAGTTGCGCTCGGCGCCTCCGCCGTCGGCGCCGAGAGAGCGGATGAAGAGCGCGAGGTGGCTCGGCTTCATCCCGATTCGAGGAAAGGCGTGAAGACGCCCGCGTCTACGAAGCGATGCTTCTTCTCCAGCACCGAGGATTTCTGCCAGAAGGCGCGGAAGCCGAGCTCGACGAAGTCGAAGTAGGAGTGGAAATCGGGCGCGCCCGCGTCCTTCATCGCGGCGAGCAGATCACCGCGACGCCCGCCGGCCCAGCGCAGCACGGCCTTTGCCGCCCCCACCCCGATCAACTGATCCTCGCCGAGGCTCTCCACGTCGACCGCGCGAAGGCGACCCTCGGGCGTCCAGACGAAGTTCTTCAGGATCGCGTCGCTGCAGTCGTGACCGACCCACACCATCCGGGGCGCGATCTCGCGCGCCCTACCGGCCAATCGATGCGATTTTTCCTCATCCAGTACGCCGACTCGTGCGAGGAAGCTCAAGTCCCGCTCGAGGTCTAGCAGCCACGGCGTCTCGCGCAGGGGAACCTGCCGCGGCGCGCGCTTCGCGAGCGTCGCGAGCAAGCGGGCCATGGCGGTGACGAGGGCGTCGTCGACGTCGCGCACCCGGTCGCCCTCGATGAACTCGACCCACAGCTCGCGCTCCCGCTCGAGGATCAGGCCCGGATAGATCCCTTCGTGTGCGAAGCGCTGCAAGCGCGCTGCGACATTCGCAGCGTGATGCGAGTCGGCGAACACGATCCGCTTGCAGTGCGCGCCGCCGACGGTGACGAGAGAGACGCGCTGCGTGCGCGGAGGGCGGTTGCTGAACCGCGCCAGCGCCGCGGCGCGCAGTCGCCGCGGCCAGGCATGGAGCGGCCGTTCTCGAAACCCCAGCAACCTTCGTCCCCCGTCGAGCGAGTGTCGCAGCTCGCGCGCGGGCGGGAAAGTGCGGCCCACTACACCTCGGCCGCGTAGGGCGGCGATGGCTCGTACTGGATGTAGCGCTGGATCGTGCGCGCGCTGCGCGGTCCCCAGAGCTGCCCGGCCAGCCACAGCGCCATGTCGATGCCAGCGGACACGCCCGCCGCCGTGCACAGCGCGCCGTCGCGCACGTAGCGGACGTCGTCACGCACCGTGACGTCGGGGTAGCGCTCGCGGAGCGCTTCGACGAAGGCCCAGTGGGTCGTCACCTTGCGCCCCGTCGCGAAGCCGGCCTCGCAGAGCAGGAGCGCACCGGTGCACACGCTCGTCATCCAGGTCGCCCGGGGCTCCACGCGTTTCAGCCAGTCGATCAGCACCGGATTATCGACCTCGCGCCGCGTCCCCTGCCCGCCCGGCACGAGCACGACGTCGAGCGCCGGCGCCTCCGACAGGTCGCACTCGGGAATCACGCGCATCCCCTTGGCGCAGCGCACCGGCTCGGCGCGCTCGGCGAGCATCACGACGCGGACGTCGTCGCGCAGCT
>JAHEJV010000101.1 GCA_024638705.1 Deltaproteobacteria bacterium
GGCTTCGAGGATCTCCTTCACGCTCTGGCAGATGCCGAGGTCGTCGTCGACGACGAGCACGCGGACGCCGGCGAGGCGCTGCTCGATCGGCGCCTCGGCCTTGTCGCGCAGATCGATCATCTTCGACGGACCGACGTAGTCGATCGTCTCGTAGGTCTCGCTCTCCGCCGCTTCGCCGAGACGCGAGAGCACGTCGGAGATGCGACTCACCTCGCGGCGCATCGCGTCCATCCGTTCGCACTCGACCGAAACGTCGCGCTCTTCGGCCAGCTCGAAGACGTCGCGCTCGAGGAGCTGCAACTGGTTGACGATCACGCCGAGCGGGTTGTTGATCTCGTGCGAAAGGCCGACCGCCACCTCGCCGAGCGTCGCGAGCTGATCCTTGAGCAGGATCTCGCGCAGGTCCTTCGCGAAGCCGATCGTGCCGTCCTCCTTGCCCTCGTCGTCGAGGAGGAGGGTTCCGGAGATGGCGACGGGGATCTTCTCGCCGGTGTTCGACACGAAGGTGGTCTGCACCGCGTCGACGAGGCCGGCGCCGCCGTGGTCGGCGTCGCGCATCGCCTTCATCACCCGCTTCGCTTCCTCGCGGTCGGGGTAGAGCTTCACGACGTACTCGCCGAGGATCTCCTCGGACTTGTATCCGAGGGTCCGCGAAGCGCCGTCGTTGTAGTACGAGACGTTTCCCGAGCGATCGGTGGCGACGACGATGTCCGTGGAACGGGCGATCAGTCGCTCGAGATCCTCTTTGGAGAGAGTCATCTCGTGCTCAGCTTACCTCTTGTCGCTGCCTTCGCTCCACAGCGGGCTCGACGAATACCGGGCCGCAGTCCCTCGGAGATCGATGCCACTGCTCGACTTCGCTCGGCTTCGCCTCGCTGCGCGCGATCTTCGATCGCTCGAGTCAAGCGAGGCCTTCTTCGGCCAACCAACGCTCGGCATCGATGGCGGCCATGCAGCCACTGCCGGCGGCGGTGACGGCCTGGCGATAGGTCGGGTCCATCGCGTCTCCGCAGGCAAAAACGCCTTCGAGGGAGGTACGCGTGCCGTCGTGCACCTGGATGTAGCCGGTGTCATCGAGATCGATCTGACCGCGGAAGAGCTGTGTATTCGGCTCGTGGCCGATCGCGATGAACAGCGCTTCGACCGGAAGCTCCTGCTTTTCTCCGGTCTTGCGGTCGGAGATGCGCACGCCGGTGACGAATTCGTCGCCGATCACCTCCTCCACCTGCGAGCTCCAGGCGAAGTCGATCTTCTCGTGAGCGAGGGCGCGCTCCTGCATGATCTTCGACGCGCGCAGCTCGTCGCGGCGGTGGATGACCGTCACCTGCGTGGCGAAGCGAGTCAGGAAGAGCGCCTCCTCCATCGCGGTGTCGCCGCCACCGACGACCGCCATCGGCTTCCCGCGGTAGAGCGCACCGTCGCAGGTGGCGCAGGCGGAAACGCCCTTGTTGGTGAGCCGCTCCTCGGAGGGCAGTCCGAGCCACTTCGCCGAAGCGCCCGTCGCGAGCACGACGGCGTCGGCGGTGAAGCTCTTCGACGCGGTCTTCACGAAGAAGGGTCGTTCGCCGAGCCGCACCTCGGTGGCGTCCTCGAGCAGCACTTCCGACCCGAAGCGTTCGGCCTGCTTCTGGAAGAGCTCCATCATCTCGGGGCCGCTGATGCCTTCGGGAAAGCCGGGGTAGTTCTCGACGTCGGTCGTGAGCATGAGCTGACCCCCGAACTGGAGGCCGGCCACGACGGTCGGGTTCAGCTCGGCGCGCGCGGCGTAGATGGCCGCGGTGTAGCCGGCGGGGCCGCTGCCCACGATGACGATTTTTCGGTGCTCGGTGTCGGTCATAGCAGTGTGTCCAGCTCTCCTGCGCGTTCGAGCGCCGCGAGTTCGTCATAGCCGCCGATGTGGCGATCATCGATCCAGATCTGGGGCACCGAGGTGCGCCGACTGCGCTCGACCATCTCGGCGCGGCGTTCGGGCTCGGCCTCGACGTCCACTTCCTCCCAGGACTGTCCCTTCTCCTGCAGGAGGCTCTTCGCCATCCGGCAGTAGGGGCACCACTGGGTCGTGTAGATCTGGATCTTCGCCATCGGGGGGGTCTCGGGTCGCGGAGAGTAGGGTTTCGATGCCGCGCTCACCAAGGGGACACGGACGGGCCGTGTAGGGAGCGCTAGAGCGGCTCGGTGATCGGCAGGTCTTCCCACATCAGCTGGAGGAAGGTGCCGATGAAGAACGACATGAACGCCATCATGAAGACGGCGGACGGATAGGCGTAGAAGGGCTCGACGCCGAGCACGACCGGGAGCTGCCCGATGAAGGGCGACGCCGCCTCGCGCAGCGCCTCCACCGAGACCGAAGCGCCGCCGCCGGGCCAGTTCCGCGCCGCCATGAAGCGCCCGACCATGCCAGTGAGCAGCACCCCGATGCCCGCCGCCTGGAGCACGCCGAGCAGGAAGATCTGTCTCGCTCGCTCGAAGGCGAGCTGCGTGTCGCCGAGACGACGCTGCACCTCGATGTAGAGGTAGAGCAGCGTCGTCGAGCCGAGCATCAGGACGATCATCGAGAGCGTGATCCACGAACGCCCGGCGAGGCTCCACACCTCGTCGATGAAGAAGATCGGCAGGTAGCCGACGATGATGCCGGCCATGATGCGCGGCACCGCGGAGTGGAAGAACACGAGATCGCGTCGCCAGAGGAAGCGGTAGAAGAGGAACCACACGACGATCGCGTTCGCGAACGCCACCTCGAGGGCACACAGGAAGTCGAACATGCGCGGCGCGCGCTCGTAGAAAAAGGCGGCCCCGAGGAAGGGCGCCGCGATCGCCGTGAGCGACGCCACGTAGGTGCGCGTGTTGTGCCGCGACAGGACGTGCTCGGAGTCGATGCGGCCGCGACCCACGTTGGCCGCGTGCTGGATCATCACGGCGGCGTGGTGGATGTCGTACTGGCGCAGGAACCACGCTTCGAGCTTTCCGAGCAGACGCAGCACGTCGCGATTCCCCGGGCGACAGAGATAGGGCATGAGATCGCGTCCGCGTTCGACGAAGTCGTTCGAATCGCGCGCGACCGCTGCGCGCACCTCCAACTCCCGGCTGCCGAAGGGGGAGTTCTCCATCTCGAACGCTTCGTTCGACTCGTCCAGACAGACGTCCTCCACCCACCGGTAGAAGGCGCGCTCGGCGAGGCGCAGCAGGACGCGATTGACCGTCTCCGGGTCGCCGCGGTCGATGGCGTGGAAGAAGCCGGCTTCGGACAGGTCGTCCGCCGGGTCGACCGGGTCGACCTCGCCCGTGACGTACTTCGCGAGGTAATCGGGCGAGACGCGGCGCGACACGAGGCGGTCGAGCACGTTGAACAGGAGCTTCCGCAGATGGAAGATCGCGATCCGGACGCCGGGGTGCCCCTCGGTGTCGCGGCCTCCCGCGAAGCGCGCGGTGATCTCCGTGAGCAGCGCGAGATCGGCGTACACCTGCTCGAGACGCGAGGCCTCGAGCCCGATGTCCTCGACCTGAGCCAACACCTTCTCGAGATAGCGCGGCAACGAGACGATCAGCCGCAGGATCAACAGCTCCGAGTCGCGACGCCGCGCGCCAGGCGCGAGCAGCTCGGATTTGTCGGCGAGGTCGGCGTACTGGAGGAAGAGCTCGGCCGGGTCATGGCGGTCGGCGTGGAAGGAGAACGTCTCGGGGAAGACACGTTCGTAGCCGTCGCCGCGGTCGCACTCGAAGCGCACTTCGCGCGCGTGGAAGGCGTAGGTCAGCCGGAAGGTCGCGCGCAGACGCTCGACCCGGAGCTCGAGCCGTTCGAGTGCCGCGGCGGGCGCGGTTCCCCCGCCCGCCCCCGCGTCTTCGCGGTTCACAGGATCGCTTCGCGATTCTGCTCGCCGGACTCGTAGTAGTCGGCGACGCGCCGGTTCAACTCGCGCACGCGCTCGGGCAGCTCGTCACCGAGCGGCCAGCGCGCGTTCGCGACGCGCAGACGATCCTGGAGCATCTGTGCGTCGGGGAAGTCCTCGCTCGTCATCGCGGCGTCGACGGCGAGCCAGTTCTCCACCGACGTCCGGGCGCGGGAGATCCGCTCGGCCAGCTCGTTCATCCCGGGCGACGACACTGCGGATCGCTTCACCTCTTCACCCAGCTCCGCGAGCTGGGCGCGACCGGCCTCGAGGCTCGCGCGCAGCGGGCCCTCGGCGGTCACCCAGCTTCCGACGAGATCGTGGAAGCGGCGGCGCAACGGCTCGTGCGAGATCTCGCTGAAGAGAACGACCCGGCCGAAGCTCTCCTCGCCCGACATCAACTTCCGCGTCGTGATGCGGAAGCGCAGGTTCTCGATGTCGATGTCGCAGTAGGTGACCTCGCCGCCTTCGTCTGCCACTGACGCGACCGCTTCGCGGATCGCTTCGAGGCCCTTGTCGGCGAGCAGCTCGTCGAAGCGCCGCCCACGCGGATCGTGCGTCAGTCCGAAGTACTCGCGCACGGGCCGGTTCACCGCCTGGATCACGGAATCGTCGTCGAGCGCGATCGCGCCCGAGTCGAGCTCGTCGATCACCGCGGCGAGGAAACGGTTGGCGGTCTGGAGATCGTGGAGCAGACGCTCGTTCTCGACGGTGAGACGGTAGTGCTCGACCGCCTGCTTCATCACCTGGCGCAGCTGGTCGGGCTCCCAAGGCTTCGCGATGTAGGCGTATACATGGCCGTCGTTGATCGCCTGGACGATCGCGTCCATGTCCGAGAAGCCGGTGAGGATGATGCGAACCGTGGCGGGGTGCCGCTTCCACACCTCCGACACGAACTCGACGCCGCTCATGTCGGGCATGCGTTGGTCGGAGAGCACCACGGCGAACGGGCCCTTCGCCTCGATCAGGTCGAGGGCCCGGCGCGGGTCGTTCGAGGTGTGGACTTCGTAGTCGTCCTCGAAGGTGAAGCTCATCGTCTCGAGGATGGCTTCCTCGTCGTCTACGACCAGAATTCTGGGGCGTGCGTCATCCATCGGGCATCAGTATCGCGCGGTTTCGATCAAACGATCCACCGACCGGGCCCATTCGCCCTCCCAGCGCTCTGCGATGAGCTGGCCGGGGCTCTTCCCGGTGGCGAGCTGCTCGTCGATCGGGTCGAGGAAGCCCGTTTCGTCGGCGTCGCGGCGCCCGGCGTGGGCGATCCGGGACAGGCCCTCCCGCGCGATCCGCGCGAGGTCGCGGGCGACCTCGAGCACCGGCTCGTCGCCGTATTCGGCGCCGAGGCCGCGCTTCGCCACGTCCGCCCGACCCGCCGCGCGTGTCGCCGGCGTGTGCATCGCGAGCCGGTCCCAGGCTTCGGCCCGCGAGGTGGCGTCGTAGAGCAGCCCCTTCCACAGCGCCGGCAGCGAGCAGGTGAGGCCCGGCGGCACGGCGTCGGCGCCGCGCACCTCGAGGAAGCGCTTGAGCCGGACCTCGGGAAAGAGCGTCGTCAGGTGGAGGTCCCAGTCGGCGATCGTCGCCCGCGCAGCGCCGAGGCCGGACTCCATGAACTTGCGGAAGGTGGTGCCGTTCGCCGCGTGATAGTGACCGTCGCGGTTGACGAAGAACATCGGGACGTCGAGCGCCCACTCTGCGTAGCGCCGATACCCGAAGTCGTCCTCGAAGGCCATGTCGAGCATGCCGGTGCGATCGGGGTCGGTCTGGGTCCAGATGTGCATACGCCGCGACGCGAACCCGTTCGCCTTCCCCTCGGAGAGGCTCGAGTTCGCGAAGATCGCCGATACCACCGGCGACGCCGACAACCCGAGCCGCAGCTTCGCGACCATGTCGGCTTCGTCGGCGTAGTCGAAGTTCGCCTGCACCGTCGCCGTCGTGAACATCATCTCGAGCGCGAGGGCACCGCGCGTCGGCAGGTATTCGCGCATGATGCGGTAGCGGCCCTTCGGCATCATCGGCACGTCGGCGACGGCGTAGAGCGGATTGATGCCGAGCCCGAGCCAGTCGATGTCGAAGCCCTGGTTGGCGCGCTCCATCAACTCCAGGTGGCGGTGGAACTCGTCGCAGGTCTCGTGGATCGTGCGCAGGGGCGCGCCCGACAGCTCGAACTGTCCACCCGGCTCGAGCGTGATGCTCGCGCCGTCGCGCAGCAGGGCGATCGGCAGGCCGTCCTCGAGGATCGGGTCCCAACCCTCGGTCGTGGCGATCTTCTCGAGCAGCGCGCCGATCCCGCGCTCGCCCTCGTAGGGCACCGGACGCCATGACCCGCTGTAGAGGCCGATCTTCTCGTGCTCGGTGCCGACCCGCCAGCGCTCCGCCGGCTTCTCGCCCTCGCGGAAGTATTCGATGAGCGGCTCGATCGATTCGACGCGGTCTTGCGATGCGTTCAAGCGGGGACCGTCCGGCGGGCGCTCAAGGGGTGGCCGCCTCTTCGAGGAAGTCCTCGAGGAAGCTGGCCAGCGCGCCCGAGACCTCGTCCTGGGCGTCGATCGGGAAGCTCTTGCACGGGCCTTCGGTCTTGCCCGCGCGGAACGGTCCGACCAGCGTGACGTCGCCGCGGCTCTTTGCGGTGACGATCGCGCGATGGCGCCCGCGCGAGAGCTCGAACTCCATCGAGCGGACGTGCTTGTCGTCGACGCGAACCGGCGAGATCTCGACCTGGAGGTGCGGCGCGCCCGCCGCGGCGGCTTCGCGGTGGAAGCTCGCCAGAGCGGCGGCGACGTCGGTGCGGAGCGACTCGGCGCAGGCGCGGGCCCGCTCGAGGCCGTCGGCGTGCTCCGCCTCGCGCTCGCCGATCGCGCGACCGAGGGCCGCGAAACGCTCGGCGAGCGGAGCTTCCCCGTGTGAGCCTTCGCGGACGGGGGAGCTTCTACGGGAGGACGCAGGCATGGCGGGATGCTCGCACAGATGCCGACGCCGACAAGCGGGTTACGCCGGTCGCGGATGCGCGCGGACCGCGTCGTCGCGGACGCGGGTCGGAGCTAGCGGCGGTCGGCCACCTTGCGCTGGCCACCGAGTTCGGCGAGGAGCTGATCGCGATGGGCGCGGAAGGTGGGCACCAGCTCACCGGGAATCGGAGCACCCGCCGGCGTCCGCAGGCTCGCCGGGTCGACGTACTCGCCGTTCTGCTGCACGCGGAAGCAGACATGGGGCCCGGTCGCGAGCCCGGTCTGGCCGACGTAGCCGATCACCTGCTTCTGATCGACGCGGCTGCCGACCGAGAGCCCCTTCGAGAAACGCGAGAGATGGGCGTAGGACGAAACGAAGCCGTTGTCGTGCTTCACCTTCACCAGGTTGCCGTTCGCACCCTGCCAGCCGCGATGGACGACCACGCCCTTACCGATCGACCAGACCGGCGTGCCCGTCGATGCGGCGTAGTCGATGCCGTGATGGGGCCGGGTGACCTTGAGGATCGGGTGGCGGCGCGCCGGGTTGTAGTTCGACGTGATGCGACCATGGCGCATCGGCGCCATCAGGAAAGCGCCTTCCACCGACGTGCCGTCCGGACGGTAGTAACCGCCGCGATCTTCTTCGGGCTGGAAGTAGAGGGCGAGGTGGTCGCCGGCGCGACCCTGGAATCGAGCAGCGAGGATGCGACCCGGGCGCACGTAGGTCGCCCGTCCGCCGACGTCGCGATAGAGGCGTTCGTAGAGGATCTGGTAGCTGTCGCCCGGCTGGACGACGCGCTGGAAGTCGATGTCCCAGGCGAAGATGTCCGAGAAGTCGCGCGCGAGCTGACCGTCTTCGCCGAGATTGGTGATCGACTGATAGAGGGTGGAGGTGATGACGCCGGCGATGCGCGTCGCGCGCGCTTCGAGCTCGGCCTCCTCCCGACTCACGTCGTACCGGTCGCCGATCTTCACGAGTGTGTAGCCGTCGGTCACCGACGTGCTGTATCGGAACTCGATCAGCTCTCCCGCGCCGTCCTGCACCAGGTGATAGAGGTGTCCGGGCTGGGCGTGGCGGAAGTCGAAGTGGCCCTTCAGGCCCTTCGCGATCTCGTTCACGACCTGCGGGCTGACGCCCTGGGAGCGAAGCGAGTCGGAGAGCGTCTTGCCGCGCTGGATCACGCCTTCCGTGACGTGACGTCGCGGGGAAACCGGCGCGCTGGGCGCGACCGATGACGGCGCCACCGCGAGCGCGCCGAGGCTCGAAGCCGCCGGGAAGCGCTCGCCGTCCGACGCGGGATCGGCGGTCAGCGGCGTGGCGAAGCCGATCGCGAGTGCGCAGGCGACGCCGGCCCACGTCGGCACGAGGATCGGGCGGGTTTCGCGGATTCCGGTCGACAGGGGCATCGGCGGGCTTTGATCCTCGGGCTTCGTCTCGATGGGCGGAACCTGGGGCGGAACGCGCCGGGCGAAATCAGTAGGAGATCCGGTGAGATCGCGCGAGCCCTGCGCTGCTTCGGGCACACCCCCGACAAGGGGGAACCCGGCACTCGCCCGGGCCGTCTCGAGGCGGAATCTCGCGCTCACCCCCCGGCAATCGGCCAGCAACACTAACGGCTTGAGCCCGAAAAGTCAGCAGAAATGGAACGGGGGTATGAGCAAGCGCGGCCCCCGGGCCGCGCGCGCGCCGTCAGCAGCGCGCCTACCGAAAACCGCCCGGAAAACCACCCAGTCACGTTTCGAAGACCGAGCGAGAGCCCCTAGTCCTCCCGCAACTTCTGAACCACCCGATGCAGCGCCTCGAACAGCGGCTCCACCTCCTCGACCTCGAGACACGAGAACGCGATCCGCAGATCCTCCGGACCGGTGGCGATCGTCCCGATGCCTTCCTGATCGAGCATCGCGAGGCGCACCTTCTCTGCGGACACGCCGTGCACCGCAACGCACATGAAGTAGCCGGAGTTGAACGGGTAGACGTCCCAGCTCTCGCGGAAGCGCGGCTCGCGCGCGACCTCGTACACCTTCTCCGCGCGCACCCGAAGCACGTCGGCCTTCTCCTGGCGCTCGCGGTCGATGCTGGGTGACGCCAGCGCCTTCGACACCAGCGTCTGCGAGAGCTGAGGCACGTTCGACACCGCGCTGCGGATGGCGCCCTTCACCTTCGCTTCGAGCACGTCGCACACTTCGCCAGCGCTCTCGGCGCGGCCGGGTCCGAAGGTGAGGAAGCCACAGCGCAGCCCCCAGACGAAGAGCTCCTTCGTCGCCCCGTCGAGGCGAACGGCCAACAGGTTCGGGTGCCGATTCACCAGATGGCCGAAGATCGACTGCGTCGCCGACTCGCCACCGAGGTGATAGAAGAGCCCGAAGTAGGCGTCGTCGAGCACCGCCACCACCTTCGTGCCGCGCTCGGCCTGACGCACCAGCGCCTCGCTGATCGCCTGCGCCTCGGCTTCCGTCGGCATGTAGCCCGTCGGGTTGTTCGGGAAGTTGAGCACGACGATCACCTTCTCGTGCTTCTCGCCCGCCGCCACCAGCGCCTTCGCGAAGCTGTCGGTGTCGTAGCCGTCCCCGGCGAAGAACGGATAGGTGGTGATCTTCCCGCCGAGGCGCACTTCGTAGGTGAGGCGGTAGTTGCCCCAGAGCTTGTCGGGCAGCACCAGGACGTCGCCCGGATCGACGAAGAGATCGCCGACGAGCATCAGCCCGTGCGTGATCGCGCTCGTCACGATCGGCAGGCCGTACTGCTTGCCGGCGAGCAAGGGATTCTCGCGCTCGGTCTTCTCGCGCCAGCGCTCGCGCAGCGTCTGTTGCCCCGACGGCGGCGCATAGGGGAACGCCTCGGCCGGCTTGATGTCCTTCAGGTGTTTCGCGACCGACGGCAGGTACATCGGGCCGTCGCCCTCGGTGGCGATGCCGATCGTCGCGTTGAAGCGGTGCGCCTTCTGCTTCGCCTCGGCGCTCTGGGTGAGGATGCCTTTGGGGAAGTACAGGCGTCGACCGAGGGCCGACAGCATCTCGAGGACCTCCGGCGCAGCCTTCGCGAGGCGCTCGTTGAGGTCGCGGGCGAGCGGGAGGATGCCGTCTTCGGGGGGTTGGGACATGGAGTGGCTCCAGGGAGAGTGGGGTGGAGGTCGGAACTGCGGGGCAGCACGCGTCAGGAAGTTTGCGGTGTTCTCATCGGATCCGGGCTCGACGACTCCGAGACCGAGCTGTTTCGGTAGCCCGGAAGCCCCGTTTCGACTTCGCTCGCCTGCGGCTCGCGCACCAGACGCCCTTCGGGCGTCCGTGGTGTCGTCAGTCCGGCCCGCCGAACCGACGACGGGTCGCGCGCCGGCTGCACCGGCGCTTGCAACTTACATCCGTCGCTGCAGCACGTCGACGTGCGCGCCGAAGCCGACCGACTCCCAGAAAGCGCGCGCCGTCGGGTTCTGCACGACGACCCGAACCTCGCAGCGCTCCGCCCCGAGCTCCTCCGCCCACGCGAGTGCAGCGTCGACCAGCACGCGCCCCCAGCCGCGCCGACGCGACGTCGGCGCGACGTAGAGGTCGGTGATCTCGGCGCGGCAGGTCTCGGGATGGATCGGGGGCGCCCGGCTGACGTGGGCGATCGCGAAGGCCTCGTCGGCCTCGGCCCCGGCGCCATCGCCCAGGAGCCAGATCGCCGTATCCGGATCGCGCAGCTGGGCTTCGAGGATCATGCGGATCTCGACCTCGGCGCCGGGCCGCAACGCGAAGGCGGGGTCGAGCGTCTCGTGGTGTCGCGTCAAGGCGATCCAGAGCGCGACGACGCGATCGAGGTCGCTCGGCCGAGCCCGCCGCGGTGCGGCGTTCATTCGCGCACCCGGACGGATCCGATGCGCCACATGGCGAACCGCCCGACGCGTTCGCCGTCGCGCTCGTAGTCCCCGGCGAGTCGATCCGGTTCGACCTCTCGCGCCACGAAGCGGACCGTGCCGGCGAGAGCCTCGGCGGCGACACCGCCGAGCGTCTCCACCCGCGTGAACACGGGACGATCGGGGAGGCCGTCGATGCGGAGGCGTCGTGCGAAGGTCAGCGCCGACGCGGAAGACGGCCGACTGCCCGAGGACGACGTCCAGCCCGACGCATCCGAACCGTCGAGGGTCTTCTCGATGGCGTTCCTTCGAGTCACGACCATACCCGCCGCGATTCCCGCGACCTGCGCGGCAGCCGAGCGGCCCGTACCGAGCTCGATCCCCTCCCCTCCGCCCTCGCCTTCGTGGATCGGCGACGCAAAGAGCGTCCAGCGGATTCGTCCGCCGTCTCGCGCGAATCGCCACACCGCGTCCTCGGCGGTGACGGCCCTCTCGTCCAACACCTGCACGTACCAGGTGCCGACGAGATCGAAGACGACCGGATCTCCGCGTGTGACGGGCTCGGCCGCGCACGCGAGGCACAGGACGACCGTTGCAAACGACGCGCGCACCTAGATGACGCGCTCGACCTCGGGAAAGCTGCGCCACACGGGCACGCCGCAGAAGTGCGACCCCTCGGTGCAACGCGGACTCGCGAGACGATTGCGCACCACGCAAGGCGGGCCGACGTGCTCCATCAGCGACGGATGCACGGCCTGTACCTGCTCGATCTCGTCCATCGACGCCTGCCAGATCTCCCACTGAGCGTTGAGACAGCTGCGCATCGTCCACTTGTGGAGCAGGTCGAGCAGCGTGCCCGATTCTTCGAAGCGCACCGCCATCGCGTTCGGCAACACGTAGAGGGCGTGCTCCGCCGAGACGCCCCGGTCGAGGAGTGCTGCGCGCGTCTCCCACTGCGATGCGACGACCTCCTCGAAGAGCGCGTGACAGGCCGGGTCGTTCGCGATCAGCTCGGGCTCGATGACGTCGGGATGTCCCGGGACGGTGCGCGAGAGCAGAGGGCGCGATCCCGGCACCGTCCGGTGTCGCTGGTCCTGCGAGTCGGCGGTGTGGGAGAGCTTCTTGCGGAAGACGAAGTGGGCGTGGGCGAGCGCGCGCATCGCCGGCGAGTGGGTGGAGACGTTCATCCGCTCGAGGCGATAGCGGTTGATCTTCGGGTCGAGGGCCGCGGCGATCGCCTCCGCGTCGCTCCAGTCAGGGCGGCCGAGCGCGTGGCGGACCGCGTCGGCCACCACCTGCGGTGCACGCGCCGACCAGTCGACCAGGCGCGACGTGCGACCGTCGAGCGACTTGTCGAAGGCCTCGATGGACGCGGCGTCGCCGACGGTGGACGGCGCCAGCCGAGATTCGAGCACCTCGGCTTCCTCGAGGGGCTCGTCGCCGACGCGACCGAAGAAGTCGGGATCGAGACGCTCGACCTCGTCGACCATCAGCCCGATCACGCGCACCGCTTCGGCCGGGGCGTCGCCGATGCGCGCCATGCGACGCAAACGGTGCAGCACCAGCCCCGAGACCGTGTAGACCATCGCCGTGTGGCAGGCGACGGGAATGACGTAACGCGCCGTCTCGATCGCCTTCTTCTCGGCCTCGCGCGCGACGTTCTTGCCGAACGCCTTCCCCGCGCGACGATCGAGATTCCAGAGATCGCCGAGGATCTCGTTGACGATCGGCAGCAGCTTCTCGGTGAGCTCGCCGTAGGCCGCCCAGGCGCGCTCGACCGACGCGGTGTAGAGAGCGCGCGAGCCGTCGTCCAGCGCGGGCGGCACGTGCGCCTCGGGCAGGCCGAGCTTCACGTAGCGCTGGCTCTGCTGCTCGGTGTTGTAGAAGGGGAAGCCGTGCAGCACCGACCACACGAGCTGACGCGACACGCCCGACAGCTCGAACTCGAAGGTCGCGTGCTGGAAGACGGTGTGGTGTCCGCCGCCGTAGGTGAGCGGGCCGATGTTCTCGCGCTGGCGCTCGGTGATCTCGCCGGCCGCGATCACGCGCGGCGAATAACACGTCCGCGCGGCGGCGATGGCGTCGTCGTAGGGCTGGTTGGTCGCGCTGCGCAGCGCAACGCGCGGCCCCTCGTCGATCACGGCCACCGCTTCGGGCATCCACTCTCCTCCCCGTCGGTGCAACGTATTCGACCCGTTGCCGCCACGCCAGAGAGGAGCACGAGGAATGCGTCGAACGGCGGTTCTACCGGCGCCGGCTCCGCGCGCGCCAGCAGCGCTGGCACGCGGCGCGATTCGGGCAGTGCGATCTGGTCGATCCCGACCTGCGAGCTCGTTCGCGCCGTCGACGAGTAGAGCGCCAGCGAGCACGCCACGAGCGAGACGTTGCGCACGCCGCTCGGCGCGACCTCGTCGCCGCCCTGCGCCGAGAGGGTCGTGATCGCGGGGTCTCCGAGCGCCGTTCCGGTGTTGCGGACGAGCCCCTCACCCGTGATGAAGGGGAAGCCGTAGACGTAGCGGTCGGCGCCGGGGCGCGGACCGGGCGGCGTCGTGCCCATCGTGATGCGGCCGCCGGAGCTCGTCATGTACATCGCCCACGCCGAGCCGCTCACCGCCGAGTCCTTTCCGAAGGCGGCGTAGCCCGCACCGGTCGACCGGTCGACATGCAGTTCGCGTCGCCGAAACACCAGGTGAAGGCGGAGCGGCGCGCCCGAAGTCCCGGTAGCCGCATCCCCCGA
>JAHEJV010000419.1 GCA_024638705.1 Deltaproteobacteria bacterium
CGCATGCCGCCGATGGTGATGTCGCGTCCCATCAGCACGCGCGCCGCTTCTTCGGAGAGCGAGGCGATGCGCCGGTCCATCTTGTGGCGCGGCGCCTCGCGACGTTCCTGCGGTTCGGGGCTGGTGGCGACCGGAGCGGTCTGGGCGCGGATGACGCGCTCGGGCGGACGCGTGGTCGGCAGTTTCGGGGGAGCCGGCGGTGCGGCGTCGGTCGTCGAGCCGGCGGCGGGCAGGGTCGGCGCGCCGTCGAACATCGCCGGACCGTCGGTATGCGCCGCGAGGGCGGCCCTCAGATTCGCGACCTGGCGCTTGCCGAGCGCGTCGAAGCGCGCGCTGGTGACGAACTGGGCCTCGGTCGCGTCCGGATCCGAGAAACACTTCAGCACTTCGCCCTTCACGTTGAACGCCTTGCCGCCGGCGACGTCCGCCGGAACGCAGAGCGTGACCCTGCTGCCCTTCTCGAGTTTCCGGTCGACGAGGATCCGGCAGCCGCCGAGCGAGAGGTCCATCAGGATCGCGGGACGCTGTCGCCAGCCCGTGCGATAGGCGGCCGGTGCGCCGATCTTCACGCGCGGGGTGCGTCGCTTCTCGGGACCGCGGTAGAGCTCGTGCACGATCAGGGAGCGCAAGGTGGCGGGGTGGACGGGGCGGCGCACGAGCGTCTCGATGCCCTCGCGTCGCAGCGAGTTGCGCAGCGTGCGCGAGTCCTGCGACATCACCGCGATCTTCGCGGTCGTGGAGGTCGGATCGAGGCGCAGTCCGAGCATCCGTTTCGGCGAGGCGATCACGAGGCCCCAGTTCGCGCTGCGGTCTTCGATCGAGAGGGCGCTGCGGCGTTCCTCGTAGGGCGTGCCGATCTCTTCGAGCAGCGCGCGCACGTCGGCGAGTTCGCCGTCGTGGACGAGCAGGGACGAGGGAACGGTGGGTTCGCGATTCATTCGGTTTTCCGGCGTAACGCCGTGCCCTTCCATCGGCGTGTGCCGGCCGCCGCTGTAGGCCGCTTCCCGGGCGGTCCGGACCGCGCGAGGAGGAACCGTCGGGTGCGAAGAATCCGCTCGGACGCGATCGCCGATCCGGGTGGCGCGCGGATCAGCGCAGGAGTTCGATCCGCCGGAACCGGGCGATCAGGGCGATGCAGAAGGCCGCCGTCCAGAGACAGACGCGCGAGAACGCCCAGGGAGCCGGCGCGGGCAGCGATCCGGCGGCGAGCCAGGCGCCGAGGGCGTTCATCGGCGCCGCGACCCAGGCCGGACCGAAGAGCGCGACCCATCGGCTCCAGCCGGTCGGCTCGCCGCCGACCGCCGCGCCGAGCTCGATCGCCGTCACCGTGAGGCCGACGCCGGAGAGCACGAGGAGCGTGGCGACGCGCGGCAGCGAGAGCGAGCACCACATCGCGAAGGCCGCGACGCCGATCGCCGCGATGCCGACCGAGGCGACGGCGGGAACGGCGGCGGCGGCGGACACCGCCTGCCGGGCGACGGCGAGTCCGACGACGAGGGCGAGCAGCGCGGCGCCGATCGCGAAGCCGCCGCCCCACACGCCGACCAGGCGCGCCGAGACGAAGACGTCGCGCGACACCGGACGCGCGAGGATCGATTCGGCGCCGCCGTCCTCGAGCGCGCTCGCGAGGCCGTCCGATGCGAGCAGCGCGACGATGGCGTAGGTCCAGATCGCGGCGAGCCCGAAGCTGACCAGCGCGCCGATCACGCCGATTTCGCTTCCCTGCATCGCGACGCTCTCGCCCTGCACCTGGATCGTCGCGTCGCAGGTGCCGCAGCGCTGGACGAAGAGGGCGACGCCCGCGCTGACCAGTGCGGCTGCGATCAGGCCGCGACGCCTGATGGCGTCGTGGAGCGTCTCCAGCACGAGCGGGCCGAAGCCGTTCACGAACGCACCAGGCGCACGAAGGCGTCCTCGAGGGTCTCGCCTTCGGCGAGCAGCACGTCGACGCTTCCCGATGCGACCAGCCGCCCCTGGTCGAGGATCGCGACCGCGTCGCAGACGCGCTCCACCTCCGAGAGTTGATGGGAGGAGATCAAGACCGTCGCGCCGCGCTCGCGCTCCTGTTCGATCCAGGTGCGGGCGTCTCGCATGCCGAGTGGGTCGAGGCCACTGGCCGGCTCGTCGAGGATCAGGAGCGACGGAGCGCCGAGCAGCGCCACGGCAAACCCGACGCGTTGGCGCAGCCCTTTCGAGAGCCCGCCGATGCGTTCGTGGCCGCGGTCGGCCACGCCCGTGCGTTCGAGCGACGCGCGGACGGCCGGGCCAATGGCGTCCGCCGGCAGTCCGATCAGACGGGCGTGCAGGCCGAGCCAGTGCGCGACCGTCACATGCGCGGGCAACGTCAGCCGCTCGGGCAGGAAGCCCAGGCCGACGCGGGAGTGGCGGTCGTCGGGTGGGAGGCCCTGCAGGCGGACCGTGCCGCCGCTGGGTCGCGCGAAGCCGAGTGCCATGCGCAGCGCCGTCGTCTTCCCCGCCCCGTTCGGGCCGAGCAGTCCCCAGACGCTGCCGGTGGGAATCGCGAGGGCGAGATCGTCGACGGCCGTGCGACCGGGGAAGCGCTTGCTCGCGCCGCGCCACTCGATCGCCGCTTCGGTCGCGCTCACGGCGACGCCGCGCTGGAGGCGGCGGACGCCGCCATGGAGGAGGCGCCGAGGCGGGTGTGGTCGGCGGTCACGCGGTGGGTCACGCGGGGATGGGCTCCGTTCGCGGGGCGACGCCGGGATAGCACGCACTCAGACCCGCTGGAAGGAGGACCGATGAGGGGCGAGGAATGGCGTGGCGTATCGGACAGGACGGGTATGATTCCCGACCCGGCATCCGCCGGCCCGGAGCGAGGAGGTTCCACCCTTGGACAAGAACGGCGTTCCCATGTTGGTTTCTGCGCTGGTGCTCTCGGCGTCCGTCGTCGCCAGCGCCTTCGTGCTGGGATCGTCGCTCGACGGGGCCGGCGACGAAATGCGCAAGCTGCGCGGAGCGATCGAGCTGGCGATGGAGGCCGGCGACGGTGGCGAGAAGGAGGCCGCACCGCCCGGGCGGCTCGAGCCGAAGCGCCGCTATTCGGTCGATACCGAAGGGGCGCCGATCCGCGGCGATGCGGATGCGAAGCTGACGATCGTCGAGTTCAGCGATTTCGAATGCCCGTACTGCAACCGCGTGAACCCGGCGCTGGTCGCGCTGCTCGACGAGTACGACGGCCGCGTGCGTCTCGTCTGGAAGCACCTGCCCCTCAGCAATCATCGGCGCGCTCCGGCCGCCCATCGCGCGAGCGAAGCCGCCCACCGGCAGGGGAAGTTCTGGGAGATGCACGACCTGATCTTCGCGAACCAGCGCGCGATGAGCCCCGAGCGCTATCGGGAGTACGCCCAGCAGATCGGGCTCGACATGGACCAGTTCGATCGCGATCTCGCCGATCCGACGCTGCAGAAGAAGATCGACGCCGACCTCGCCGAGGCCGCGACCCTCGGTGTCCGCGGCACCCCGAGCTTCTTCATCAACGGCCGCTACGTCAGCGGCGCCCTCCCGATCGAGACCTTCCGCGGGCTGATCGAGTCCGAGCTGGG
>JAHEJV010000102.1 GCA_024638705.1 Deltaproteobacteria bacterium
TCAACAGCCTGCTTCCGATCGGCCTCGTCGACCTTGGTCTCTTCGACGCGGACGAAGTCGTCGAAGCGCTCGTCGGCGACCTCCACCGCGACGCGATCGATCCGCTCACGAATCCGGTCACCGGACCGAAAGGGCGCATTCCCGTGAACCTCTCCGGCGGATTGAAGGCGCGCGGACATCCGGTCGGCGGCACCGGGCTGTTCCAGATCTGCGAGAACTATCTCCAGATCACCGACCGCTTCCCGCACCGCGAGGCGCAGGTGCCGAGCGCGCGCTTCGGCGTATCGAACTCGATCGGCGGCCCGGGCAACAACAACTACGTGACGCTGCTGGAACGCGCCGACGGACGCCGTCGGCGCGACGAGGTGCCGCAGCCGCGTCGTCACTACGAATCGAGCGAGAGCCGGCTCGAACGCGAACACGCCACGGGCCTGTCCGGCGGCGACGGCCACGTGCTCGCCGCCACCACGATCCACGTCACCGCGGGCGGCAGCGAGCCGATCCACGTGGCCCTGATCGAGATCGCGGGACGACGCGTCTTCGCGAAGCTCGAGCGCGCGCCCGACGAGGCCGCGCCCGCCCGACAGGTGCTCGCCGGCCAGAAGGTGAAGTTCCTGGTGAAGGACGACGGCGACCACTATTTCTCGATCCCCGAGCGCGGCTTCGACCTGGGACGCGTCGTGAGTGCGATCCGCAAACGCGTCGGGGCGTGACGTCCGGGCTCGGATTGCATTGCTCGAGCGACACCCGGATACTGGCGCCGTGACGATCCGACCGTTCCGACAGCGCGACGCCTCCGCCCTCGCCGAGCTCGCGCGCGAATGCGCGCGCGGCGAGACGGACTTCGTGCTGAATCCGATGTGGGAGAGCGTCGACGAGTTCGAGGCGGAGTTCACCCGCTTCGGGATCGACCCCGAAGAGCACCTGCTCGTCGCCGATGTGGGCGACGATGGCGAGGTGCAGGGGATGGTCGGCTACCTGCGCAAGCCCGGTGAATCGGAGGCCGGCATGTTCTGCCCGATCGTGCGGCGGGCCGATCGCGGGCGCGGCCTCGGCGGCGAGCTGCTGCGCGAAGCGCAGAAACTCGGCGGGAAGCTCGGCATCGAGCTCGCTACGGCGGGCATCGGCACGCGCAACCGCATGGGATACACGCTGCTCACGAGCCACGGCTTCCGTCCCGTGCGTCAGGCCTACGTGATGAAGTGTGACCGCGCGCCCGAGGTGCCGGAGACGCCGGAGGGCATCACGGTCGACGTCGCGGGCGTCGACGACGCGCCGGCGATCCTCGATCTCTATCTCGAGAGCGGCTTCGAGGGACGCGCCGGGGACGCGATGCGCAAGCTCCTCGACGACGGCCGCCACGCCCACGCCGTCGCGCGCAAGGACGGCGAGATCGTCGCGTTCGTCGAGCTGGAGACGCATTGGCCGAAGCGGCCGTGGGTTTCCTTCGTCGGCGTGTCCACGCCGCTGCGCGACCAGGGCCTCGGGTCGCTGCTCGTCGCGTTCTCGCTCGCGCAGCAGTTCGAAGCCGGGGCGAAGGCGGGCCTGCTCGCGCTGTCACCGTCCAACCGCACCGCGCTGCGCGCCTACGAGAAGGTGGGCTTCCGCCGCTTCCGCCTGATCGACGCGCTCGAAAAGCGGTTCTAGCCTCCCGAACGATGGCGAAGCCCGAGCGAGCCGAACTCGAGACACGCGCGGCGAAGCTGCGTGAGCTGATCGAACGCGACCCCGACGACGCCACGACGTGGTTCACGCTCGGTCGCACCCTGCTCGACCTCGCGCGCTTCGACGAAGCGGTCGACGCCTTCGGCCACTGCCTCGCGCGCAACCCGCGCTACACCGCCGCGCACCGCGACCTCGGCCGCGCGCTCCTCGAAGCCGGCGACGCGAAGGAGTCGGCGCGCGTGCTGACGAGTGGCCTCGACCTCGCGCGCGAAACCGGCGACCTCCAGACCGCACGCGAGATGGAGACCTTCCTCAAGCGCGCCGAGCGGGCGCTGGGCGTCGCGCCGAGCGGGAAGTCGGCGCCCGCACGCGCAGAAACCGCCGCGCCGGCGAAAGAGCGCGTGGACGACCCGGAGGCGAAGGCGCTCTACCGCAAGGGCTTCGAACATTTCGCCAACGACCGCTACGACGAGGCGATCGCGCTCTACGAGCAGGCGATCGCCCGCGACCCCGACCTCGCCATCGCCTGGAACGGGCTTTCGCTCGCGCATCGCCAGAAGGGCGACCTCGAAAAGGCGATCGAAGCCGGCCAGCGCCTGATCGAGCTCGAGCCCGACGACGCACTCAGCCACACCAACCTCTCCATCCTCTACATGCGCAACGGCATGATCCCGGAAGCCGAGGAGGAGAAGGCGATCGCGATGCAGTGCCAGATGAAGGCGAACGCGCGCCGGTGACGAACCTGAAGTCACTCGGGCTCTCCGAGGAGCTTCACGCCTACCTCGTCGCACACGGACCGCCGCCCGATCCGGTGGCCGAGTCGCTCGTCGCCGCGACGCGCGCGTTGGGGGGAGTCGCGGTGATGCAGGTCGCACCCGAACAGGGCGCGTTCCTGACGATGCTGGTGAAGCTGCTGGGCGCACGGCGGATCGTCGAGGTGGGGACGTTCACCGGCTACTCGGCGCTGTGCCTCGCGCGCGGGCTTCCCGGGGACGGGAAGCTCCTGTGCTGCGACGTCAGCGAGGAGTGGACGGCGATCGCGCAGAAGCACTGGGAGCAGGCCGGCGTCGCGGATCGCATCGAGCTGCGCATCGCCCCGGCGATCGAGACGCTGCGCGGCCTTCCCGAAGAGCCGCACCTCGATCTCGCCTTCCTGGACGCCGACAAGACGAGTTATGTCGACTACTACGAAGCGCTCGTCCCGCGCCTGCGCCCGGGCGGCCTGCTGCTCGCCGACAACGTTCTGTGGAGCGGGAGCGTGATCGACGACAAGAACCAGGAAGATTCGACCCGGGCGATCCGCCGCTTCAACGACCACGTGCAGCAGGACGATCGCGTCGAGAACGTGATGCTGGCGATCTCGGACGGACTGACGTTGGCGCGGAAGAAGGACTGACGGTCCCGGGTCCTTCGAGCCGCCGCGCCTCGGCTCGTTCGGAACCCGCGCGCGCCTAGCGAATATCGGAGGGGGGGACGCGCTCGCTCTGCGCTTCGCGGGTCCAGTTCGATACCGCCTCGAACTCGGCGCGCATCGCAGCCGCGAATCGCTCGCCGCGATCGGGATCGGGCCAGGCTTCGGCGATGCCGACGCAGAGGCGACCCCCGAGGTTCACGACGGCGACGCTCGCGCGCTGGCCGGGAAACAGCGGGACGTACGCGAACAACCGATCGAGCGGCGCCCCTAGGAGATCGAGCGGGCGGGCGGGACCCGGCACCTGAGTGATCACGAGGCTGAACGCGCGTCGACGGGCCGCGATCGCCACGCCGAATCGCGCGACCCAACCACCGAGGTATTCCACGACGCGGGCGACGCGATCGCCCCCGTGGTGCGCGCGCCGACGCCGCAGGGCGCGCGTCTGCTCGCGGATCTCCTCCAACCTCGCGCGCAGGTCGACCCGGGCGATGGGCAGCGAGACGAGCCAGGGTGCGATGCGATTGCCGAAGCCTTTCGCGCCGCCGCGGGGCCGAAGGTTGACCGGGCAGAACGCGCGCAACGCGGCGGGCGTCGGCGTCGCCTCCTCCGCGAGGAAGCGACGCAGCGCTCCCGTGCACGTCGCGAGCAGGAGATCGTTGCGTGTCCCGCCGAGGCTCCTTGCGACGGCATCGAACCGCGCGGCGTCGATCGTGAACCCGATGTGTCGGCGGTGGGGTCCGACCTCGCCGTTCAGCGGATTCGGTGGGAACGAGCGGAAGTGTTCGCGGACGAGCCGGAGTGCCGAGATCAGCTCGCGTCCTCGCTCCCCCAGCGTGCGCTTCCGGGGTCGTTTCCGAGCCGGCGAGGCCTGTGTGATGCTGCGGGTGGGTGATCGCGGCGCGTGCTGCGGCGCGGGTCGCAACAGCCGGTCGAGCAGGGCGATCCCTCCGACGCCATCGATCAACGCGTGATGGATCTTGATCAGCAGAGCGAAGCCTTCCCCGGCGCCCTGCCGCGGGGCGAGCCACACCTCCCAGAGCGGTCGTTTCCGATCCAGGGGTGCGGCGAGCACGTGATCGGCGTCCTCGGAGGTCTGGCGCACATGCCTCTCGATGGCGAAGTCCGTCGCGGGCTCCCAACGTCCCGCGACCAACCGGCAACACAGGAGCGGCTCGTTCTCCACCTGCGCGGCGAAGAGTGACTGCAACTCGGGCAGGGTGAGGTCTTTCGCCGAAGAGAACTCCAGACGGGCCGCAATGTGCATGGGTCGTCGCTCCGAGTCCCATGCGAGGAAGGATCGATCCTGGCCGGAAAGTGCGGCCGGCGGCGTCACGCGACCCCGACGCTGCGCGACATCCAGCGGGGGAAGCGACTCCAGAAGAATTTCTGCGCCACGGTCCAGAGGCGGGGGAGTCGGCGGTGAACGTGGCTCTCGAGGGTCAGCTGCACGAGGGTGCCGCCCTGCGCGTCGTCTGAAACCTCGAAGGTCAGACGGGTCGGGCGCACCCACCGGAGACTGCCGACGTAGCTCCCATAGAGGTAGTGGAGGTCGCGGTAGGACCCTTCGCGGATTTCGGTCAGGACGCCGGGAAGGCATAACAGAGGACCGTGATGGATGTTGAGTCCTCCGACTCGAAACCCCGTGGGCTCGCCCGGAGCAGGCGGCACGAATTCGACGCGGTATGGAAAGACCTGGCCGCGGATGAAGGTATCGGGGTCTTCGAGCCAATCCCACACGCGCGCTCGCGGCGCCGCGACGGTGAAGTTGTTCTCGAAGCGGTGTGCCACGAAGCCGGGCGGGCGAGGATGCGGCGGGGGCGCGAGCGCAGTGGTGGGCGGGGGAGTGATATTCATCGCTTGGAGATTCCGGTCGTCGCGGCGCTCGAGGATCGTCGGATCAGGGTGGGCTCCGCACTGCGAAGGGATCGGGGCCCACCCTGCCGAGGAGCAGGGACGGAGCGATCAAGCGTCGGGCAGGATCACCGTGTCGATCACGTGGATGATGCCGTTCGAGGCGGTGATGTCGGTCTCGAGCACCTTCGCACCGTCGACGGTGACACCGTCGTCGGTCGCGATGTCGATCGACTGACCCTGGACGGTCGCAACGCTGTCGAGCGCGACGACGTCCTTGGCCATCAACTTCCCGGGCGCGACGTGATAGGTGAGCACCGCGGCCAGCTTCTCGCGGTCGGCGAGCAGCGCGTCGAGGTCGGACTTCGGAATCTTCGCGAACGCCTCGTCGGTCGGCGCGAACACCGTGAACGGGCCCTCGCCACTGAGGGTCTCGACGAGGTCGGCGGCTTCGAGCGCGGCCAGCAGAGTGCCGAAGGTGCCGGCGCCTGCGGCGACGTGCACGATGTCGCGGGGCGCTTCGGCGGCCTTCGCGGCGTCTTCGTGGCTGCCCGCCAGCACGGCGGGAGCGGTCAGGATCAGGGCGGCCGCGAGGCCGCCGGCGAGCAGATGATTCATGGCGCTTCTCCTGGTTGATGCCGGATCTGTCCGGACCCCGACCATGCCCGGGCGCCGAGGATTGTCAAGATAAACCTGTACAATCTGACGGCCTCGCTCGCCGACCGATTCTTCCGCGTTGGCGATCGGGCCTACCGGCCGATTCCGAAGCCGATCAGAATCGGGACTCTTGCACAGGGCGAACACTCAGAGGTTTCATCCGTGGCGTCGCACGTATCGCCGAATCAGGTCTTCCCGATCGACTGCATCCCAGCGGGCCAGATCGCAACCGAGCCGAGACTCCCGTGGAAACGATCGCGCTGATCAAGCTCCTCGGCGGCTTGACCTACCTCATCATGGCGGGCGACCTGCTGGTGCGCGGCGCGCTCGCACTGGCGAGGAAGGCGCGCATTCCCCCGATGGTCGTGGGCCTCACGGTCGTCGCGTTCGGTACGTCGGCGCCGGAGCTCTTCGTCGCCGCCAGCGCCGCACTGCAGGGCCTTCCGGAGATCGCGCTCGGAAACGTCGTCGGTAGCAACACCGCGAACGTGCTGCTCGTGTTGGGTGTCCCCGCGCTGATCCACGCCATGGCCTGCAACCAGCCCTCCGCCCGTCGCGACGGCCTGCTGATGCTCGGCGCGAGCGGGATGTTCGCGGGCCTGTGCGCGCTCGGCTCACTCGGCTACGCCGAAGGCGCGTTGCTGCTGGGGGCGCTCGCGATCTATCTCGTGCTCGCCATGCGCTCGGGCCAGCTGGAGGTGGACGAGCTCGACACCGAGGTGACGCGGGTGCTCGGACTCCCGAGCCAGAAGATCATGATCGCGCTCTTCTTCGTGTTGGGTCTGGTGGGGCTGCAGCTCGGCGCGAAGCTCACCATCGACGGGGTCGTGTCGATCGCAGAGCGGCTCGGGGTCCCGGAGACCGTGGTGGCGCTCACCGCGGTGGCGATCGGGACGTCGCTGCCGGAGCTGGCGACGACCTTGATGGCGGCGTTCCAGCGCCAGTCCGACGTCGCGCTCGGGAACGTGCTCGGCAGCAACGTCTTCAACGTGTTGGCGATCCTCGGCGTGGCGGTGTTCGCGTCCCACGAGCCGATCCCGATTCCCGCGGCGATCCTGCGCTTCGACCTGCCGGTGATGCTCGGCTGCGCGCTCGTCCTGACCGCATTCACCTGGACGGGCCGTTCGATCGGCCCACGCGTGGGCGCGCTGTTCCTCGTCGCATACGTCGCCTACGTCGCGACGCTCCTGCAACGTCCGGCCTAGGACACCGGGTCACGGCGCGCGGACGCCTGCTGCGGCTACTCCTTTGACGGGTCCACCCCGGACGACGCGAGCACCCGTGCGGGACAGCGTTGGATCCGCGCATAGAGCGTCTTCGGATCGGCGGGCTTCGCGAGGTAGTCGTCCATGCCGGCGGCGAGGCAGCGCTCGCGATCTCCGGTCATCGCCTCTGCGGTGAGCGCGATGATCGGCAGGTGCTCCCCCTCGGCCTCCTGGGTGCGGATCGCCGCGACGGCCTCGAGGCCGTTCAGCTCGGGCATCTCGACGTCCATCAGCACGAGGTCGAAGGGCTCCGCACGCACGCGCTCGACGGCGAGCCGGCCGTTCTCCACCGACACGACCTGGTGTCCCCAGTTCTCCAGGAACCCGATCATCACCTTGCGGATCAGCGCGCTGTCGTCGGCGAGCAGGATCTTCCGGGGAGTGGCCTTCTTGAGGTAGACGTCCGTCGTCGAGGCGATGCCCTCGGCCGAGACGCCCATCTCGTCGAGAATGGCCTCCATCAGGTGCGAGGCGACGACGGGCTTGGGCAGAACCCGTCCGACTCCGGTCTTCGCAGCGGCGTCGCGACCAACTCCCTCCTCGGGCGGCGAGAGTACGATGATCGGGCAGACGCGTCCGCTCGAGGACCGCAGCGCGGCAACCAGCGTGGCGCTGTCGGTGTCGGTGGTCGATTCGTCGATCACGATCAGCTGGAACGGATCGTTCTCGTCCGCCTGTTCGATCGCGCGGAGTGCAGCGGCCTCGTCCTCGGCCAGGACGGGTCGCATGTTCCAGTTGCGGAACAGATCCTGGAGGAGGTTCCGGCTCTGGGCGTCGCCGTCCACCAGCAGGATGTTGAGCTCGCCCAGCTGGAAGAGGTCGGACGAGCGGTCGAGCTGGTCGAGGAACTCGTTGAGCGACATGGCCAGGAAGGCCACCTCGTCCTCGCCTTCGACGTCCAGCCGCAAGCCGATCTCGCCGTGTCGGATGCGGTCGACCTCCTCGACGAGCCGGTGGATCGGACGCGCCAGGCGGAAGCCGAGCAGGGTGCCGCCGAGGATCGCGAAGGCAGCCACTGCAGCGCCGAGGTCGCGCATGTCCTCCAGCAGTCGTTCGGCCCGCGCCTCCACCTCGGCGCGGTCGACCTGCACGACGATTCCGAAGCCCGCGTCGGCGAGCCGACGCGTGGCGGCCATCACTTCCACCCCGCGCGAATCGCCCACGCGCTCGAAGATCTCCTCACGACCTTCGAGCGCCGCCGCGGCCACCTCCGCCGGTGCGCGCGCTTCGTCCGTGGCCGAGCCCGCATGCGGCGCGCCGAGGAAGACGTGCGCGCGCCGCGCCCCGGAACCACCGGCTTCCGCGATCGGAACCACGACGGTCGTCGCTCCCGTCGTGCCGACGTCCGGGGTCGGACCGCCGACCGCCTCGAGTGCGATCGCGTCGAACACCGCCTCCAGCACTCCGAGCCGCTGGCCGTCGCGGACGATCGGCGCGCGGAAGACGACGCCGACCTCCTCCCCGTCTTCCAGTCGCACGCCGGCGTAGGCGACGTCCGCTGACGGATCGCTGGCGGAAGAGACGGGCTGCGCGCCGGCCGGTCGATCACCGGCCACGCGTCTGCCCGAGGCGTCGACGACGGTGAGCCGGCGCATGCCGTCCGCGGCCGCCCGCGCGTCCTCGAGGAGCTGGTCGAGGGCCGCGGGCGAGCTCGCGTCACCCGGCCTGTCCAGGTGACTCGCGAGGAGGCCGGGCAGCCGGCTGCGCGCGACGAGCCCGTGGACGACGCGCTCCCACCCCTCGAAGACCGCGGCGAGCTCGCTCCTCCGGCTCTCGGCGCGCGCCCCCAGGCGGCGCTGGGAGTCCTCGAGGAACATCTCATCGGCCCAGAGATAAGTGAAGCTGCCCAGCGCTCCCATGCTCAGCAGGCAGGCCGACACCAATGCGAACGCGAGCTTCGTCTTGAGGTCCATCCCTCGTCTCGACTTTCGCAACGCCGTGAGCGCGCTCCGAGGCACGTCCGGCGCTCTCCCGCGCTGCAAGGTAGCGGCCTGGCGTCCGCTCTCCCCGCCTTGACGCGGCGCTTCCCGAATTTGCCGCCGGTTGTTGATCTTGTGCGCCCCGAGTGGGACGATCCCCGGCATGCGCGCATCCGGTCTGTTGGCCGGTGTGGCCGTAGCTCTCTGGCTCCTCCCCGCGGCCGCCAGGCCCCCCGATCCATCCGACGACGATCTCTTCGACCTGAGTCTCTAGGAGCTCGCCTCGGTGCCCGTCGTCTCGGTGACGGGCCGCGCATCCGACTGGTTCCAGACGCCGGCGGCCGTTCACGTGATCACGCGGGACGAGCTGCGACGCAGCGGCCACAACAGCCTGGTCGAGTCGCTGCGCATGGTGCCCGGGTTCTACGTGGGTCGCATCGACGCGAGCCGCTGGGCAACGGGAGTGCGCGGCTTCGCCGGCGGCTTCTACCCGCACCTCCAGGCGCTCGTCGACGGCCGCGTGATCTACAACGAGCTCTTCAGCGGCGTCTACTGGGACGTGCAGACCCCGCTGCTCGAGGACGTCGAGTCGATCGAAGTGATCCGCGGCCCGGGCGCGACGTTGTGGGGCGCCAACGCGGTGAACGGCGTGGTCAACGTCACGACGCGGAGCGCGAAGCAGACCCACGGCGCCTATTTGAGCGGCGGCGGCGGCACGGAAGAGCGCGGCTTCGGCATGGCGCGCTACGGCGGCGAGCTCGCCGAGGGCGTGTCGCTGCGCGGCTGGGGTCGCTACATCGACCGCGATGGAACACGGGCGCGCCGGGGCGGTCAGCTGCGCGACAGCTGGTCGATCTTCCGAGGGGGCGCGCGCCTCGACGCCGATCTCGCCGAGCGCACCCAGCTGATGGCCCAGGGCGAGGGCTACTCCGCGCCCGACTACGACCAGGTGGCCGGCGTACCGGGCGGGCCGAACGGGCAGCGCTTCGGGGACAACGAAGTCAAGGGCGGCCACGCCCTGATGCGCCTCACTCACGAGACAGGCTCCGTCACAGACCACGACGCCCAGCGCTTCCAGCTCCTGGCCTACTACGACGCGCACGATCGCAACAACCTCGACGGCTTCGACCAGTGGCGGCAGACCGCGGACGTCGACTTCCGCCACCACGTGATGCTCGGGAGCCGGCACGACGTGGTGTGGGGGGCCGGCTACCGCTATCGCCGCACCGAGACGCGAGCGACGACGCCACCGGCGCCGCCCCTCGCGTTCCGCCCCGAGAATCGCAACTCGGAGCTGACGACCTTCTTCGTGCAGGACACCGTCACGCTCGTCGAGGACACGCTGTTCGTGATGCTCGGCTCGAAGTTCGAACACAACAGCTGGACCGGCTTCGAGGTGCAGCCGAGCGGACGCGCGTGGTGGACGCCGAACGAGCGGCACACGCTCTGGGCGGCGATCTCCCGCCCCGTGCGCACGCCCAGCCTGATCGAGCAGGACCTGTCGCTGAATCTCGGTCCGGGCGGAACGCTCACCGGGTCGACGAGCGTCGACGCCGAGGAGCTGATCGCCTACGAAGCGGGCTACCGCGTGCGCCCGCTCGACACGCTCGTGCTCGACATCGCCGCCTTCTACTTCGACTACGACGAGCTGATCGATCGCGTGCGGGTCAGCCCCGCACTCGTGACCTTCGTCAACCAGAGCAGCGCGCGCAACACGGGCGTCGAGGTGGCCGTGCGCTGGCGGCCCGTCGACCGCTGGCGGCTGCACGGGAGCTACAGCTATCTGCACGTCGACGCGCTCAACGCTCCCGTGGGCTCGGAGCGGGAGAAGCGCGACCCCGAGCACCAGTTCCAGGTGCGCTCCTACCTCGACGTCACCGACGACCTCGAGCTGAACAGTGCGCTCTACTTCGTCGACTCGATCGGCCGCTTCGGTCACATCTCTTCCTACTTCCGCCTCGACCTCGGCGTCACCTGGCGGCCCATCGATCATCTCGAGCTCAGCGTCTGGGGCCAGAACCTCACCGAGTCGCACCATCCCGAGAACGGCGAAGCCTTGATGCCCACACCGACCGCGGAGATCGAGCGCGGCGTGTACGGCCGGGCCACCCTCCGGTTCTGATGCGGGCGCCCTGCCCCAAGCGAGCGATCCAGGCGGCGCTTCCGACGGCGTGGATCCTCGCGCTGCTGGTGGTGGCGCCTTCGACCGGCTGGGCCGAAGCGGAAGATCCGGGCCTGGCGGGGGCGGCCCACAAGGCGGCCTATCTGCGCCACATCGCCGATCTCACCACCTGGCCCGAGGGCACCTTCGACCACGGCGAGGCGCCGATCGTGATCGGTGTGTTGGGCGAGGACTCCTCCGGCGTGGCGGACGCTCTCGAGCGTCGCATTCACGGCAAGGGACTCTCCGCCCAGAAGCGCCGCGTGGAGCTGCGCTACCTCGAACCGGACGACACGCTCGCGACCCAGCTCGAGGGCTGCCACCTGCTCTTCCTGCCCGGCGCACACGGGTCGCAATGGCCGCGGCTGCGGGAAGAGCTCGCGGATCGCTCGATCGTCACGGTGAGCGACGTCGACGGCTTCTCCCGGGCCGACGGCATGATCGAGTTCGTCGTCGACCGCGCCGAGCGCAACGTCAGCCTGCACATCGACCTGGTGTCCGTGCGCCGGGCCGGGCTCCGGCTCAGCTCGCGGCTGCTCGGCTTGAAGCGCGGCGTGAAGATCGTCCGCTCGCCCGGGGAGGGGGGCGCATGAAGCGCTGGAGGCAGCTCGGCTTCCGGGCCAAGATGACCCTGCACGCGATGGCGGCGGCCGTGCTGGCGTTGGTGCTCGCGATCGCGAGCTTCGCCACCTACGACGAGCTCCGGATGCGGAGCGCCATCGAGGCGGAGCTCGTCAAGGCCGCCGAGCACCTGGCCACCTCCTCCGGTGCGGCACTCGCTTTCGACGATCGGCAGACCGCCGAGGAGAGCCTGGCCGTGCTGGCGAACGACCCCCATGTGGTCGGGGCCGCGATCTACGACGGAAACGGCGAGCTCTTCGCCGACTACCGAAGGGGCGACACTGCAGCGACCCTGCCTGCCGAGCCCCAGCCCGAAGGCGTGCGACTCGGGCAGGGCCGCGCGGAGATTTCGCGCCGGATCGCCCTCCAGCAGGAGGAGATGGGCTCCGTCTACATCGAGCGCGACCTCGCCGACATCACGGCCGGCCGTCGCGACTTCCTCAGCATCGCGGCACTCGTGCTGCTCGTGGCGCTCGTCGCGACGGTGGGAACCGCCGCCTGGCTCGGTCGCGTGCTGAGCCGTCCGGTGCGCGAGCTCGCGCGCGTGGCCCAGGCCGTCGCTCGCGACGAGGACTACTCGCTGCGCGCCGCGAAGCTGAGCGAGGACGAGCTCGGGGTCCTGACCGACGCTTTCAACGAGATGCTCGTCGAGATCCAGCGGCGCGACTCGGCGCTCCTGCGCGCGCGCGACGAGCTCGAAGAGCGGGTCGAAGCGCGCACCCACGAGCTCAAGCGGTCGGAGAAGGAGCTGCGCGTCGCGGTGGAGGCGGCCGAGCAGGCGAACGTCGCCAAGGGCGACTTCCTGGCCAACATGAGCCACGAGATCCGGACCCCGATGAACGGGATCATCGGCATGACCGACCTGCTGCTTCGAACTCCTGTGAACCCGCAGCAACGCGAGTATCTGTCGATGACGCAGAGCTCGGCGGATTCGCTGCTGCGGTTGCTGAACGACATCCTCGACTTCTCGAAGATCGAGGCGGGACGGATGGAACTCGAGGAGCTGGCCTTCGACCTGCGCGACATGTTAGGCGATGCGCTCCAGACGCTCGCCGTGCAGGCCGCGGAGAAGGAGCTCGAGCTCGTCTACCACATCGACCCGGCGGTTCCGGACCGGGTGGTCGGCGATCCCGGAAGGCTGCGCCAGATCGTGGTGAACCTCGTCGGCAACGCCATCAAGTTCACCGAGCGCGGCGAGGTGGCCGTCGACGTAGCGGAGGAGTCGCGTGAAGACGGGGAGGTGTTGCTGCACTTCCGTGTGCGCGACACGGGCCCGGGCATTCCGAAGGAGAAGCAGGCGCTCATCTTCGAGTCGTTCAGCCAGGCGGACAGCTCCATGTCGCGGCGCTATGGCGGCACCGGGCTCGGGCTCGCGATCTCGAGTCAGCTGGCCGCGCACATGTCGGGCCGCATGTGGTTGGAGAGCGAGGTGGGCGAGGGCAGCCGCTTCCACTTCACGGCGCGGCTCGCTCTGGCGGAGGACGCGCCGAAGCGCCGCGCCTTCGACGCGGCCTCGCTCGAGGGTCTCGCCGTGCTCGTCGTCGACGACAACGCCACGAACCGCCTGATCCTCGAGGAGCTGCTCGAGGGGTGGGGCATGCGCCCCGAGCTCGTGAGCAGCGGGGCCGAGGCGCTCGAGGCGTTGCGCCGCGCCGCCACCGAGGGCCGTGTCCACCCCCTGGTGATCGTGGACGCGATGATGCCCGAGATGGACGGCTTCGCGCTGATCGATCGCA
>JAHEJV010000420.1 GCA_024638705.1 Deltaproteobacteria bacterium
CTCCGCCCATCCGTCGTAGTCCATGTCGGCCAGTCCCTGGTGCTGGAAGTCGGGGCCCGCCATGCCGGCGTTGCTGATGAGGACGTCGATCGGGCGGTCGCCGATCGCCTTTGCGAGGGCGGCCACCGAGTCGCCGTCGCTGACGTGCACTTCGTGCACCTCGATGTGGTCGTTGGCCGAGGCGAGGTTCTGCAGCTCGCTGGCCTCGCCCGGGTTGCGGCAGCAGGCGATGACGTGTCGTCCGGACCCGGCAAAGGCTCGGGCGAGCTCGAGCCCGATCCCCTTGTTCGCGCCCGTGATCAAGATCGTTTCCATGGATGTCTCCTGTGAGTCCGGCGCACGGACGCCGGAATGATTGCTTCCAGGCCCGGTCATCGTCGCCCACGAAGGGCCGCTTCGCCTTCGGATGCCAGCGCAGGGATCGTAACCGGCGAAACGCGATGCCCCCAACCTCCGTCGAGGCTGGCGGATCTCTGTCCTCGACCCGGTCCCGTCACCCTCGCCCACGGACGCCCGCGGCGTGTACTATCTGCCCTGCCGCGCCCACCGACGGGCCGCGTCTACCGTCCCGAAGGCATGAGAACGATGAACGAGAACCCCGAGACCGGCGCGCCGCTGCCGCCGCACCGCACGCTCACCACCTATTACGCCGCCGACGAGGAGCGCAGCGCCTACGTGCGCGACGTGTTCGACCGGTCGGCGAAGCACTACGACACGATCGAGAAGATCTTCGGCAACGGGGGCCTGCTCTACCGGCGCATGTCGATGCGCTTCAGCGGCATGAAGCCCGGGATGAAGGTGCTCGATGTCGCGATCGGCACCGCGGCCGTGGCGTCGAACGCCGCCAAGATCGTCGGGCCGACCGGCCAGGTGTTCGGCGTCGACCCGAACCGCGCGATGATGAACGAGGCGCGCAAGAAGTTCGACGGGCCGCTCACGCAGGGCGTCGCGCAGGCCCTGCCTTTCGCCGACGACACCTTCGACTTCGTGACGATGGGGCTCGCGCTCCGGCACGTGTCGGATCTCAAGGCCGCGTTCTCCGAATATCACCGCGTGCTCAAGCCGGGCGGGAAGCTCTGGATCCTCGAAGGCCACATCGCGAAGTCGAAGATCGGATACGCCCTGACCTGGCTCGTGTGGGCGAAGATCGTTCCCGGCCTCACGCTGCTCTTCACGCGTAGTCGCGATGCCAAGGAGTTCATGGACTACTACTGGGACACGGTCGACCAGTGCGTGCCGCCCGAAGAGATCGTGGCCGCGCTGGACTCCGTAGGATTCCAGCACGCGCGAACCAACGTCACGATGCCGGGCGCCTTCTGCGAGTACAAGGGACAGAAGGCGGAAGCCTAGGGCCGCGACACGGTTCGCCGCGGGTTCGATCGCCGCCGTGTCCACCAATTCTCCCGTGGACGTCCCCGAGTGGACGAACTTCGTCGGGTACGACCGGAACTGCCAGCGATGCGCTCTCGGCTTCCATGCGACGAGCATCGCGCGCGGACGGCATGCCGAACCCATCGTGCGTCTCACCAGGGCATGCGGAGGCCATGCTTCGATCGCACGTTCGGGAGTGAGGTAGCTTTCGGATTCTGGGAGGTACGTCATGAGCGAACCGAGGACGTCTTCGAAGATCCAGACCGCCGTGGGCTGCGGCCTGCTCGCCGTCGGCATCGCCGTTTTCGCCGTGCGCTTCCTGCACGAAGGTGCGTACGCGATGCCCCGCGGCGGCAACCTCTTCGGCGGGCTCGGGGCGCTGGTGCTCGGCGGTGTGCTGGTGTGGCCGAGCGTGCCGCGCGGAATCGGCTGGCTGGCGGTGGCGGCGAGCCCGGTCGTGTTCTTCTTCGGGCTCTACGCGACGATGTCCGAGCTCGAAGAAGTCATCTCGCTCTACGCCACCGACAGCGCGGGCAACCCCGCGGAGCTGCGGCTCTGGATCGTCGACCGCGAAGATGGCGAGTGGGTGGGCATGCAGCGCGCGAAGGCGATCGAGCACTCCCTGGACGGCGCGCGCCTCGACATGCTCCGGCGTGGCGAGGTCCGGTGCGTGGTGCCCGTCCTCCACGAAGACCGCCCGACGGTCGAAGCGATCCACGCGATGAAGGTCGAGAAGTATGCGGTCGCCCACGCCTCCGCTGCGATCGGTCTCTACCCGAGCGAAGCGTCCGAGACGACGGTCTCGCTGCGAATGGATCCGTGCCCGGACGTCTGAGCGGAACCGCGGCGCGGTCGTCACGCGCGGCCGCACGAGGTGGCTACGACGCCTCGGCATCCTCCGCCTCGAGCGCCGGCTCGAATGCGAACCCCGAGTACTCGTTCTCCTTCACCTGGGCGAGACGCATGTAGTAGATGCCGCCGCCGAGATAGGTCGAGAAGTAGCGCGGCTTGCCCGGGATGTTCGCGCCCGTCCACCAGGAGTCGGTGCGGGGGAAGAGCGTGGCGTTCGCGATCCCCTGGACTTCGCTGTCCCACGCCTCTTCGCTCTCGGTCGTGGGCTCGACGGCGCCGATGCCGTGCTTCTCGAGATGGCGCAGGAAGTCGCCGATCCAGTCCAGCTGCCGCTCGGCGCCGAGCGGCATGTTGTAGAAGACGCCGGGCGAACCGGGGCCGTGGATCACGAACAGATTGGGGAAGCCGGCGATCATCATGCCGAGATAGTTGTGGAAGCGCTCCTGCCAGCGCTCCTTCAGGCTCACGCCGCCGCGTCCCGTTGGATTCAGACGCAGCATCGTGCCGCTGATGGCGTCGAACCCGGTCGCCAGCACGAGCATGTCGATCGGATGCTCGCCCGACTGCGTGACGACGCTGTCGGATGTGAACCGCTCGATCGGGTCTTCGCGCAGGTCGACCAGGGTGACGTTGTCGCGGTTGAAGCACTCGAAGTAGCCATTCTCGAGGATCGGCCGCTTGGTCATCACGAAGTGGTCGGGCATCAGCTTTTCCGCGGTCGCGGGGTCGCGCACGATCTCGCGGATCTTCCCGCGCACGAAGTCGGCGAGGGTCTGGTTCGATTCCTCGTTGGTCGCGATGTCGTTGTAGAGCTTGAGGAAGAACCCGAAGCCGCCGCGCTCCCACAGCGATTCGTAGAGCGCCTGCCGCTGCTCGGGCGTGTCCTCGAGCGCGGAGCGTTCCGGGTTGGGATCGAAGGGGAAGCCTCCGCCGTTGGCGTACATCTTCTCGCGGAAGGCGTCCCACTGCGCCCGCGCCTCGGCCAGCTCTTCGGGCGTGATCGGGCGATTCCCGGCCGGGAAGGCGAACTGCGGCGTGCGCTGGAGCACCGTGACGTGCGCCGCCTCCTTGGCGATCTCGGGAATCGACTGGATCCCGGAAGAGCCCGTACCGATCACCGCGACGCGCTTCCCCGCGAAAGAGACGGACTCGTGGGGCCATTGGCCGGTGTGATGGGTCTCACCGGCGAAGTCGTGGATGCCCGGGATGTCGGGCATGTTCGCCGTCGAGAGGGCGCCGACCGCGCAGATCAGGAAGCGGGCCGAGGCGCGCACGCCGGTGTCGGTCTCGACCGTCCAGCGCT
>JAHEJV010000421.1 GCA_024638705.1 Deltaproteobacteria bacterium
CGATCGAAGCGAAGTGCACCGCGTCGAGCGTCGCCGCGGAGAAATGCAGCGAAGTGCCTACTTCCCACCACCAGGTGCGCGGCCCGAGCGAGAGCCAGTACTGCACGCCGAAGAGCGTCGCCGCGACGCCGGCCCAGCGTCGCCACCGCGCATCACCCCGCCGCACCCCGAACGCGAGCCCGAACGCGATCACCGCGATCGCGACGACGCCCAGGTAGCGACGCCCGCCGTCGCTGCGCGGCAGGTCGAAGCCCGGCGGCTGATGCTCGGCGAGCCAGGGGGCGAGCGCGTTCGCGCGGTTCACGAAGAGGAAGGGCGAGCGCTCGATGTAGATCATCCGCTGCCGGGCGGCGGACTCCTCGGGGACGAGCCGGTGGTGGCCCGCGTCGGCGGCGGTCCACGCCAGGGTCGAGGCGGCGAGTGCGGCGAACACGGCGAGCGCGCCGGCAACGCGGGCAATCTGGCTTCGCGCGACGCCGTGATCGCGCCAGGGATGGGGGTGGTCGCGGCGCCACGGCGCGAAGCCGATCAGCGCCGCAACGAGCAGCGGCACGGAGAGCGAGAGCACCCAGTTGTTCACGAGCTGACACGCCGCGAGGACGCCGAGCGCCACACCGAGCCCCGCCCCACCGCGCTGCAGAAAGGCCTTCGCCACCCACACCGTGGGCGGCAGCAGCGCCGTCGCGAGCGCGGCATCGAGATGCTCGAGCTGGTGGTTGGCGACGGCTCCGAAGGCGAGCGCGTAGCCGGCGACGATCCCCGCCGCCGGCGCGCGAAACGCACCGACGATCAAGCCATAGAGGCCGAGTCCGGCCAGGAACTTCAGGATCAGGAAGGCGAGCTTCGTCGCGAACACCGGATCGAAGGCGACGGCCAGCGGCAGGACCAGAATCTCCTTCAGGTGACCGGTGAAGGTGCTCGCCCCGCCATAGCATTCGACGCACCAGCGCGGCACGACGCCGTGCGCCAGGACCGCGTCGCGCACGCGTTCGACCGACGCGACATAACCCGGGAAGTCGCCGGCCGGCATTCGCGCGGCGGCGAGCCAGTCCCAGCCGTTCCAGAGTGTCGCGAGAGCGAGACACGCGACCGCCGCTGCGTGCCACCGGCCGTCGACTTCGGCGCGCTCCCCCATCCCGTGGATTCTCCACATTTCGGACGCTGGGGTAAGCTGGCCTCACGCGCGGCCCCTGCCGCGCCGATGAAACTCCAGCGATGAACCCGACGCCCCCTGCGACCCAGCGCCCGGAGCGCCCGCCGCGCCAGGAGAAGGAGCTCTCGGGCTGGGGTCGCCACCCGGTGGTCCGCGCCGAGGAGTTGGAGTCGGAAGACCTCGCGCGCGCCAGCCGCGACGCCGTCCTTTCGCGCGGGCTCGGTCGCTCGTACGGCGACGCCTCGCTCCCCGTCGGCGGCGCCGCCCTCAACACGCGGCGCGCGGATCGCATCCTCGGCTTCGATCCGGCGACGGGTGTGCTGCGCGCCGAGGCCGGCTTCTCGCTCCAGGCGCTGAACGCGATCTTCCCCGCGCGCGGTTTCGCGACGCCCGTCTCGCCCGGCACCCAGTACGTGACGCTCGGCGGGATGGTCGCCTCGGACGTGCACGGAAAGAACCACCACGTCGCGGGCTGCATCGGCGAGCACGTCCGCGCACTGCGCATGCGCATCGCCGACGGTCGCGTGCTCGACATCTCCGAGGAGAGCGAGCCCGAGCTCTTCCGCGCGACGCTCGGCGGCATGGGCCTCACCGGGCACCTGCTCGAGGTCGAGCTCACCCTCGAACGCATCCCCAGCTTCTGGATCCACCAGCACAGCCGCCGCGTCGCGAACCTCGACGAGCTCCACGACGCGATGCGCGAGGCGAGCGCGCAGTGGCCGTTCTCGATGGCGTGGCTCGACACCACGGCGCGCGGTGCGTCACTCGGCCGCGGGATCGTGATCGTCGGGCGCTATGCCGGCGAAGACGAAGCCCCGGCGGACATCCCGCAGATGCGCGAGCGCATCGCGGTGCCCTTCGATCTGCCCTCCTGGTTCGTCGCGCGCTGGAGCATCGAGCTCTTCAACTTCCTCTACTACCGCTGGCACGGTGCCCGGGAGCAGGAAGGCATCGTCCATCCCCAGTCGTTCTTCTATCCCCTCGACGCGATCCGCCACTGGAACCGCCTCTACGGGAAGCGTGGATTCGTCCAGTATCAGTGCGTGGTGCCCACCGGCGAGCGCCCGACCGCATTCAGGAAGCTTCTCGAGATCATGAGCCAACATGGCGGCGCGTCTCCGGTTTCCGTGATCAAGGACTGCGGGGCCGCGGGCCGGGGGACGCTCTCCTTCCCGATGCCCGGCATGTCCCTCGCCCTCGACATCCCCTACCGCCCGGGCCGCACGGAAGCGCTCGTCGACGCCCTGAACGAGCAGGTGATCGAGGCAGGGGGTCGCATCTATCTCACGAAGGATGCACTCACGAAACGCGCACACTTCGAGCGCATGGAGACGCGCCTGCCCGCGTGGCGCGAGGTGCGTCGCAAGTGGGATCCTGAGGGTCGCTTCGCGAGTGCGTTGTCGCGACGCCTGCTGGACGAGACCCCGTGACGGTGGCGCCATGAAGGTCGTCCTCTTCGGCGCGACGCGCGGCATGGGTCGCGCGACGGCGCGTCTGCTCGCCGAACGCGGCGACGCCCTCTTCCTGCTCGGCCGCGACGCCGCGTCGCTCGAGCACAGCGCGCGCGACCTCGAAGCGCGCGGCGCGCCCGCCCCCGTCGGCACGGCGGAGTGCGATCTCATGGCGCCCGAGACCTTCGACGCCATCCTCGAGGTCGCCGACCGCGCGCTCGGCGGGTTCGACACCGCGATCCTGAGCGCCGGACTCTTCGCCACGCAGGAAGCCCTCGAAGCCGACGCCGCGCTCACGCGCGACGTCCTGCACGCCAACTTCACCGCGAGCATCGCGTGGTGCGAAGCCGTGCGCCGACGGCTGCTCGTGCGCGGCGGCGGCACGTTGTGCGTGTTCTCCTCGGTCGCCGGCGACCGCGGCCGCAAGCCCGTCGCGCTCTACGGCGCGACGAAGGCCGGCCTCTCCCACTATCTCGAGAGCCGCGACCACGGTGACCACGCGAGCGGACTGCGCGTCGTCACGGTGAAGCCGGGCTTCGTGCACACCGACATGACGGCGGGCCTCGACGCTCCGCCCTTCGCGGGACAGCCCGAAGCGGTCGCGCGCCGCGTCGTCCGCGCGATCGACCGCGGCACGCCCGTCGTCTACGCGCCCGGCATCTGGCAGGCCGTGATGCTCGCGATCCGCTGGCTTCCGCGCGCGGTGATGCGGAAGCTGAGCTTCTAGCTCGCGACTTCGCTCGCCTGCGGCTCGCTGCGCGCCGGCGCTTTGCGCCGGCTTGCATGGGGGCGCGTCGTGCGCCCGGGGTGTGCGGGTTGAAGTCGGGCGCGGGCTCGATGATTCGGGAGTGCGGGGTGCAGGTGGGAGCCGGAGGCACCCTTTCGACTTCGCTCGCCTGCGG
>JAHEJV010000422.1 GCA_024638705.1 Deltaproteobacteria bacterium
AGCACCGCGGGGTAGTGCTGCGTGCGAAGCCCGACGCCTACGCCGAGGTAGGGAGCGTCGGGGTGGGGCATGGTCTTTGCTCCCGGTCACGGACTGCTCCAGTGTTTCGGTCGCAGTGTTCTTGCCGGTCGCGGGCTCGACGATTCCGGGGGCGAGGCCTGGCCGAGGCGGAGGCCATTTTTCGACTTCGCTCGGCTTCGCCTCGCTGCGCGCGGCCCTTCGGGCCGCTTGCGTTCAGCCTTCCCCCATCTCGGCCTTGGCCTTCTCGCACTCTTCCTTGGTGAGCTTCAGGAAGCCCTTCCCCTTGCAGGAGTTGAGGCCCGAGCACTCGTTCTCGGCGGTCTTGCAGGCGCTCTGGCCCTTGCAGCCGTTGACGCCATGGCACTCGATCTTTGCCTCTTCGCCGCCTTCGTGATGGGCCGCGCCCGCCATGCCGGCGCCGCCGGCGACGAACAGGGTGGCGGCTGCGGAAGCCAGGAACATTCCTTTGGTCTTCATGATTCCTCCGGATCCCCATTCGCGATCGCTTCGCTGCGGGGATCGTTGTTGCGATCGGGGCCTTCGATGCGCGGCGGCCGGGATCATTTCGCTGCGAGCGAAGCGGATCCGGCCGGGCCGGGCAAGCGATCGGCCCCCGGGGCCACCGGCACCGGACGCCCGGTGAGCCACGCTTCGAGCATCGCGTTCACCCGTTCGGGCTCGTCCTGCTGGACGAAATGCGACGCCTCGGGCAGGTAGCGGATCGTGAGATCGCGCACGAAGCGCTCGGTGCCGTAGGTGGTCTCGATCGTGAGGGCGATGTCCTGGACGCCCCAGAGCATCAGCGTCGGGATCTCGATCGCCGGGATGCCCTGGCGGAACTGACGGCGCATGCCGCCGCCGCGGAAGAGCGCGCGGTAGTAGTTCAGCATCGCGGTGAGGGCGCCCGGCTGCATGATCGCGCGGCGCGCCGTCTCGATGTCGGCGTCGGTGAAGTGTTCCGGGTGCACCGCCGAGCTGCGCAGGGCCTCGGCGAGCCGTCGGCCGTCATTGCGAGCGAGCAGCCACTCGGGGAGACGCGGGATCTGGAAGACCAGCGCGTAGAGCGACCGCAGCCACTGGGCCGGGCGGCGGAACGCGGCGCGGCCGGCGGCGGGATGCGGGACGTTCAGGATCACCAGCCGCTCGAACTCGCGGACGCGCCGGATCGCCGCGAACCACGCGATGATCGCGCCCCAGTCGTGCCCGACGAGCGTGACGCGCTCGGCGCCCGACGCGTCGACGAGCCCGGCGACGTCGTCGAGCAGATGCTCGATCGCGTAGTCGGCCATGCGGGGCGGGCGATCGCTCGCGCCGTAGCCGCGCAGGTCGGGCGCCCAGGCGCGGTAGCCGAGCCGCGCGAAGAGCGGCAGCTGGTGGCGCCACGAATGGTGGCTCTCGGGAAAACCGTGCAGACAGAGCGCGAGGCGCGGCCCGTCGCCGCAGGTCGCGACGTGGAAGCCGAGGCCGTTGGCGGTGACGCGTTCGGCGCGGATCGGGAGGGCGGGAGGATTCGGGGTCGCGGACATGGGATGGCACCGGCGATGCGACGAGGGCCACACGGCTCGCGCCTTTCTGTGTCCCGATTCAGAAGTTCGGCGTCGAACGATCTCGGGTTTCTTATACCTCGAACGGCACCGAGGGCGCCCCTGTGGCCTGCTGGCAAGGCGCGCGACCGAGGCATAGTGGACTACGCCGCAGGGAGCGCAACGCAGCCAGCAGGCCACAGGGGCGGCCGAATGCAGCCGAACTTCTGATTCGGGACACAGACCCGCGTGACCAGCCGGCGCGAGATCTGCCATCCTCTCGCCGCCGTGATCCGACGCCTCCAACTCCTCTTCGCCAGCGCACTCCTGCTCGCCCCCACAGCGGCCCCGGCCGCCGAGGCGCTGCTGATCGACGGCATCGCCGCCCAGGTCGACAGCCGCATCGTGCTCGTCTCCGAGGTGATGCTCTCGGTGCGGTCGCAGGAGCAGGCGCTGCGCCAGGCCGGCGCTCCGGAGAGCGAGATCGCGAAGCTGCGCGCCGACGGCCTCGAGCGGCTGATCGAAGCGCGCCTGATCGAGAAGGTGATCGAAGACGTCGACCTCCGCGCCAGCGACGAGGAGATCGACGGGGTCGTCGAGGGCATCGCCGAGGACAACGGCATCTCGCTCGAACAGCTCTACGCGAGCGTCGTCTTCCACGGACTCTCGGTCGAGGAATACCGCGCCCAGATCCGCGCCGACTACGAACGGCGCAACGTCGTCAACGCGATGCTCGGCCCGAAGATCGAGGTGACCGAGGAAGAGGTGAAGGCGGTCTACCGCGAGCGCTTCGGCGACCAGCCGACCGGGGGCGATTCGGTGCGCGTCCGCCAGATCCTGCGCGCCTATGGCGGTCCGACCGAGCGCAGCGAGGAGACCGCCTGCGAAGAGGCGCGCGCCGCGCGGGAGCGCGTCGTCGTGGGCGGCGAAGACTTCCGGGCCGTCGCCGCCGAGGTGTCGGAGGTGGCGCCGCGCGACGGCGGCGACATCGGCTGGCTGCCGGTCGACAGCGTCGCGACGTGGATGCGCGAAGCCCTCGGGCCGCTCGAACCGGGCGAGGTGTCCGACCTGATCATCCTGCCCTTCGGTTGCAGCATCCTCCAGCTCGTCGAGCGACGCGCCTACGAGCCCGTCACCTTCGAGCAGGCGACACCCACGCTCACCCGCGAGGTCTGGGAGCGGAAGCTCGAGCGCGAGTACCGCACCTGGATCGAGGAGCTGCGCGAGCGCAGCTACATCGAGCGGCGCGGCTACTTCGCCGATGCGGCGCGCTTCGGCGAGCAGACCTTCCCGGTCGGTCGCGAGGGCGGCCGCTGAGCGCGCCCGCGTTCATCGAGATCCGCGGAGCGCGCGAACACAACCTCGCCGACATCGACGTCCGCATCCCGCGCGACCGGCTCGTCGTCATCACCGGCCTCTCCGGCTCCGGAAAGTCGACCCTCGCCTTCGACACGCTCTACGCCGAGGGGCAGCGGCGTTATGTCGAGAGTCTCTCGGCCTACGCGCGGCAGTTCCTCGACCAGATGCGCAAGCCCGACGTCGACACGATCGAGGGCCTGTCGCCGGCGATCGCGATCGAACAGCGCAGCGCAGGGCGCAGCCCGCGTTCGACCGTCGGCACGACGACCGAGATCTACGACCACCTGCGCCTGCTCTTCGCGCGCGCCGGCATCCCCTACTGCCCCGACTGCGACGAGCCGATCGCGAGCCAGACGATCGCCGCGATGACCGAGCGCGTGCTCGCGTTCGGCTCCGGCGCGAAGGTGAACGTGCTCGCGCCGGTGGTGCGCGATCGCAAGGGCGATCACAAGCAGAAGCTGGCCACGTACCTGCGGCAGGGCTTCATGCGCGCGAGAGTGGACGGCGAGATGCGCGACCTCGCCGAGGACATCTCGCTGTCGCGTCGCGCGCGCCACGACATCGAGGTCGTGGTCGATCGGCTGGTGGTGAAGGAATCGGT
>JAHEJV010000423.1 GCA_024638705.1 Deltaproteobacteria bacterium
GCGGCCGCGAGCAGGCACTGGCCGAGATTGCGGCGTTTCGCGGCAAGGCCCCCGAAAGCGAGCTGGTGCGCGGGGTGGCTCGTGTCGCGGCCGCCGCGGACGCCCGATCCGACCCGAGAGAGCACGAAGCCCTGGCGGACATCGAGCGCGCCCTCACCTCCTCCTCCGACGAGGGCGGCGGGTCTCAGCGATAGCTCGAACCCGGCGCGGCGACTTCTCGAAGCGGTCCGAGCTCGCCGAGCGAGCGCGGGCAAACCATCCGAACGCAGCCTAGGATGACGCCGTCGTGTCCGGCACTCTCCCCGAAAGCGACGTCGACTTCGGCCTCGACCTGCGCCCGGCCGCGCCCCTCCTCCCGGGCGAAGCCTTCCACCGCGAGCTCGCGCGACTGCGCGAGGGGAGCCGGCTGCCGCGCGTGCGCTTCGGCGGCGCGGTGGTGCCGTTGATCACGCGCTACGAGGATCTCGACGCCGCCTTCCGCAACGACACCGAGCTGCCTGCCGGCCCGACCTACGCAGCGTCGATCGAGCCGTGTCAGGGCGTCACCTTCGAGAGCGTCGACGGACCCGAGCACAACGCGCTGCGCGCGCTCACGACCACCGGCCTGCGCGCGAAGCCGATCGCGCGCCTGGCCGAGACGAGGATCCCCGCGCACGCCCACCGCGCGATCGACGCCTTCGCGTCGCGCGGCGAAGCCGACCTCGTGCGCGACTTCACCGCACGCTTTCCCTTCCGCGTCTTCGGCGACTGTGTCGGTCTGCCGCCCGAGCACGCCGAGCACTTCATGGACTGGGCCTTCGACCTGCTCTCCTATCCCGTGGACCACGAGACCGGGCTCGCCGCGGCGGCGGCGCTCACGGAGGTCACGCGCCCGGTGATCGCCGAGCGCCGCGCGAAACCGGCCGACGACCTCATCTCGCGCATGGCCCACGCGGAGCACCGCGGACGGCGTCTCACCGACGAGGAGATCCTCTCCCACGTGCGCGCGCTCTTCTCCGCCGGCGCCACCACCACCCATCACGGGCTCGGGAACACGCTCTTCGCGGTGCTCTCCCATCCCGAGTTGCAGGAGCAGCTGCGCGCCGAGCCGTCGCGCATCCCGGCCGCGGTGGACGAGATGTTGCGCTGGGAGCCGCCGTTGGGCGTACTGCCTCGCCTCGTACCGCACGAGGCGCACGTCGCAGGGGAACGGCTGCCGGCCGGAACGCTGCTGCTCTTCGGCATCGCCTCGGCGAGCCGTGACCCCGCCGTCTATCCCGATCCGGACCGCTTCGATCTCGAGCGCCGCCCGAAGCGGCTGCTCACCTTCGGCTTCGGAAGCCACCACTGCCCCGGCGCGCACCTGGCCCGCGCGCAGATCGCCGTCGGGCTGCGCGCACTGCTCGAGCGTCTGCCACGCCTGCGTCTCGCGCGCCCCGAAGAGGCGCTGCCACAGGGCACGGTCATGCGCGGCCCGCGCGCCCTCGACGTCGTCTTCGACGCCTGAGCGCGCACTTCGCTGCGATGTGGGGCCTGGCGGTGACACGGGTCGGACCGGCGGCAGCGCTCTCTGAATCCGACGCTAGGGTTCGGCCCGTGCCTGTCTTCCGCGCGACATCGATGAGGACTCTCCTCGCCCTGCTCCTCGTGACGCTCGGGGTCGGATGTGCGTCTTCCCCCGAAGCGGATCCGTTCGCGGTCGAAAAGGCGGTCGCCTACGGCGACGACCCGCGCCAGGTGGGCGACCTGTTCCGGCCCCGCGGCGCAGGGCCTTTTCCGGCGGTAGTCCTGATCCACGGCGGATCCTGGGCGCGCGGCGATCGCGAGGACATGGCGGGCGTCGCCCGACGCTTTGCGGCGTCGGGCTATGTCGTGTGGAACATCAACTACCGCCTCGCGCCCGAGCACACCTTCCCGGCGCAGCTCGAGGATGCGCGCGCGGCGCTCGCGTGGCTGCACGAACGCGCGGCAACGCTGTCCGTCGATCCGGAGCGCATCGCGGTGATGGGCTATTCGGCGGGCGGACACCTCGCCCTGCTCCTCGGACTCGACGAGGCGGAGCCGGCGCCCGCCGTCGTCGCGAGCGGTGCGGGCCCGACCGATCTGCGCGTCTATCCCCGGAGCCCGGCCATCCAGCGTCTGCTCGGAGGCGAGCTGGAGGAACGGCCCGATCTCTGGAAATCGGCGTCGCCGATCACCCACGTCACGCCCGACGACCCGCCGGTGGTCCTCTACCACGGCGCGCTCGACGCGCTCGTCGGCATCGAGCAGTCGCGGAGTCTCGCAGCGCGGCTGCGCGCCGAAGGCGTCACGAGCCGATTGATCGAGCAGCCCTGGACGGGCCACATGACGGCATTCCTCTTCGACGACGCATCGATCCGCGGCGTGCTCGACTTCTTCGACCAACACCTCCGCTGACCCGACGCGGTCAGGCCTCTTCGTCCGCTCCGACGTCCGACCGCGTCCGACTCACAGAACCGACGCGAGCCCCTCCCGCGAACACAGCACGAGGCGCCCGTACGCGAGCCGGATCCATCCCTCCCGCTCCCACTTCTTCAGATGGCGCCCCACCGCTTCGCGGCGCGCGCCGACCATCGCGGCGAGAGCTTCCTGGGGCAGGTGGAGGTCGAGCGTCACCTCCTCGCCGTCGCCCTCGGCGCCGTGGTCGCCGGCGAGCTCGAGGATGCGTTTGGCGAGACGTTGGGGGAGGTCGAGCAGGACGGCGTCCTCGAGGAGGCCCATCAGCATGCGCACGCGGTGGCTCAGCAGCTCGGCGAACGGCGCGTAGTAGTCGGGTTGGCGGCGCAGGACTTCGCGGAACTCGCGGGTCGGAACGAACCAGAGCTCGCAGTCGCCGGACGCGATGTTGTCGTGGGTGCGCGGCAGGCCGTCGAAGAGCGAGAGCTCGCCGAACCACTCGCCCGGCGCGAGCACGGTGAGGACGAACTCCTTGCCGTCGGCGCCGCGCCCGAGCACCTGCACGCGGCCCGACCTCACGCCGAAGAGGCCGTGGGCGTCGTCGCCGCGGCGGAACACCACCTCGCCGTCGGCGAAGCGTCGCACGACGGCGCGTTCCTCGAGCTCGCGCGTCAGCGGCTCTGGGAGCGTCCGGAGAAACTCTTTGTGAATCAGTAGGTTATGGGCCACCGACGGCCTCCGCCAGAAAACTTCTCGAACTGCGCGCGAGAGCGCAGTGTGCCCGAGCACGAGCACATAGGCTGGTCCCATCGCACTCGGGCCGCCTCCCCCCGAACGCCGCCCGCAACCAGGAGTCAGACCATGAGCGCCGCACCCGCCTTCTCCGAGAACACCTGCGCCCCCGAAGAGTGGGCCGTCCGCGTCGACCTCGCCGCCGCCTATCGCCTGGTGGCCCTGCATGGCTGGGACGACCTGATCTTCACCCACCTCTCCGCGCGCGTGCCCGGCACCGACCACTTCCTGATCAACCCCTACGGCCAGCTCTTCGAGGAGATCACCGCCGGGAGCCTTGTGAAGATC
>JAHEJV010000103.1 GCA_024638705.1 Deltaproteobacteria bacterium
CGTCTCGCCGAACTCGAGGAAGTCGGCGATGCGCCCGGCGCGCTCGAGCGAGCGGTTGAACTCCTCCGGCCCGCCGGGAACCCGCGCCTCCTTCCAGAAGCGCGCGCGCAGCTCGCGGATCGCCTCGATCGCGTGCTCGAGACCGGAGGCCGAGCGGATCATTCCGCAGTCGTCCCAGAGCAGCTTGCCGAGATCGCGATGGAAGGCGTCGACCGAACGCGTGCCGTCGAGGGCGACCAGGCGCTCGATCCCGTCGCGCACCTCGCGCTCCACGTCCGCGAACTCGGCAGCCTCCGCGTCGACCGCCTCCGGGCGCTCGCGCGCGAGGTAGTCGCCCACCGTGAGCGGAGCGACGAAGTAGCCGTCCGCCAGGCCCTGCATGAGCGCGCTCGCTCCGAGGCGGTTCGCGCCGTGGTCGGAGAAGTTCGCCTCGCCCGTCACGAAGAGGCCCGGGATCGTGCTCATCAGGTGATAGTCGACCCACAGCCCGCCCATCGCGTAGTGCGGCGCGGGAAAGATCCGCATCGGCACCCGATAGGGATCGTCACCGGTGATCCGCTGGTACATCTCGAAGAGATTTCCATAGCGCGTCTCGATCGTGTCGCGGCCGAGGGCGCCGATCGCGTCGGCGAAATCGAGGAAGACGCCGCGCCCCATCGGGCCGACCCCGCGATCCTCGTCGCACACCCGCTTCGCGGCGCGGCTCGCGATGTCGCGCGGTGCGAGGTTGCCGAAGGCGGGATAGAGGCGTTCGAGGTAGTAGTCGCGCTCCGCCTCGGGGATGTCGGCCGCGGCGCGGTCGTCGCCGGGCGCCTTCGGCACCCAGATGCGGCCGTCGTTGCGCAACGATTCGGACATCAGCGTCAGCTTCGCCTGGTGCTCCCCCGAAGGCGGGATGCAGGTGGGATGGATCTGCGTGAAGGACGGGTTCGCGAAGTACGCGCCGCGCTTGTGAGCGCGCCACGTCGCCGTGACGTTCGATCCGGCGGCGTTCGTCGACAGGTAGTAGGCGTTCGTGTAGCCGCCTGTCGCGAGGATCACGGCGTCGCCGGCGAAACGTCGGATCGTGCCGTCGACGAGATCGCGCGTGATGATGCCGCGCGCGCGGCCGTCGACGATCACCAGGTCGAGCATCTCGGTGCGCGGATGCATGCGCACGCGGCCCGTCGAGATCTGCCGGGAGAGCGCGCCATAGCAACCCATCAGGAGCTGTTGGCCGGTCTGTCCCTTCGCGTAGAACGTGCGCGACACCTGGGCGCCGCCGAAGGACCGGTTCTCGAGCAGCCCGCCGTACTCGCGGGCGAAAGGGACGCCCTGCGCGACCGCCTGATCGATGATTGCGTTGCTCACCTCGGCGAGCCGCCACACGTTCGCTTCGCGGGAACGGAAATCACCGCCCTTGATCGTGTCGTAGAAGAGCCGGCCGATGCTGTCGCCGTCGTTCTGATAGTTCTTCGCCGCGTTGATACCACCCTGCGCGGCGACGCTGTGCGCGCGGCGCGGACTGTCCTGGAAACAGAAGCAATCGACCGGATAGCCGAGCTCGCCGAGGCTGGCGGCGGCGCTGGCGCCGGCGAGACCGCTGCCGACGACGATCAGGCGATGGCGCCGTCGATTCGCGGGGGCGACCAGCGCCAGCTCGTCGCGGCAGCGGGTCCACTTCTCTTCGAGCGGTCCGTCGGGAATGCGCGCGTCGAGATGGGTCACGGGGATACTCCGGTGTGGACCTGCGCCGTCGTCGGTGCGCTCGCTTCGCCGGCCCAGCCGAGGGACACGCTGAGTGGCAGCGTCAGGTTTCCGAGGACGAGCAGCGCGACGACGGCGAGACCGGCGCCCTGCAAGATGCGGTTGCCGTAGCGATAGTGGAAGCCGAGAGTCTGGATCAGGCTCGTCCCGGCGTGCACCAGGTGGACACCCAACACGCCCATCGCGACGACGTAGGTCGCCACGACCCAGGGCACGGCGAAGCCCGCCGTGACCATCCCGTAGACGTCGTGGCGCCCCTGGTCGTCGACCAGGGCGTGCGCGTCGGGAAGCACCGCGCCGAAGGTGAAGTGCGCGAGATGGAAGACGACGAATGCGAGAACGACGAGCCCGGTGAGCCACATCGAACGCGAGGCAGCGGTGTCGAAGGAGCGATCGCCGCGCGAGGCATAGCCGACCGGCCGCGCCGCGCGGTTCGCGCGCGCCAGCGTGATGCCGCCCACGATGTGGAGCACGAAGACGGCGAGCAGCCCGATGCGCGCCGGCCACAGGAGTGGATGGTTCTTGAGCCACGCCGCGTAGGCGTTGAGCGGCTCGGGGCCCTGGAACAGGTAGAGGTTGCCGATCAGGTGGACCACGAGGAACAAGAGCAGCCCGAGACCCGTCAGGGCCATCAGCAACTTCTGGCCGACCGAGGTGCGGAGCAGGGCAACGGCGGAGTTCATCGACCGGGGTCCTCCCTGCGAGGCGCCGGGGGATCCCGGTCGCTCGCAGCGTGTCGACAATAGGGAAGCCAGGCAAGTCTGTACAGAAATATCTGTACGTGACAGGTCCGCTGAGCGTCAGAAAAATGCGTTTTCGGTGTCAAAACAGCAACTTCCGGAGAGTCCCGGTCGGGCCGGCGGGATAACCTTCCCACGATGATCTTCCGTCAGCTCGTCGACGCCGAGTCCTCGACCTACACCTACCTGGTCGCCGATCCGGATACGCGCGAGGCCGCGCTGATCGATTCCGTCTTCGAGCAGCACCTGCGCGACCTCGCGCTCGTGCGCGAGCTCGACCTGAAGTTGCGCTTCACGCTCGAGACCCACGTGCACGCCGATCACGTCACCGGCGCGTGGCTGATGAAGCAGGCGCTCGGCAGCGAGATCGCGATCGCCGCCGCGTCGGGCGCCGAGGGCGCGGACCTTCGGCTCGCGGACGGAGACGAAGTGCGGGTCGGCGGCGTCGCGCTCGAGGTGCGCGCAACGCCCGGCCACACCGGAGGCTGTCTCACCTACGTCTTGCCGCGCCACGGCATGGCGTTCACCGGCGACGCGCTGCTGATCCGCGGCGCGGGACGCACCGACTTCCAGGAAGGCAGCGCGACGACGCTCTTCCGGTCCGTGCGCGAGAGGATCTTCTCGCTGCCGCCCGATTGCCTGCTCTATCCGGGCCACGACTACAGCGGTCGCACGGTGACGACGGTCGCCGAAGAGTGCGCGCACAACCCGCGGCTCGGCGACGGCGTCCGCGAGACCGACTTCGTCGGCTACATGGAGAATCTCGGGCTGCCGCACCCGGCGAAGATCGACCGCGCCGTTCCCGCCAACCTCCAGTGCGGACGACCCGAGGATCCCGAGGCCGCGCCGCACGCCCCCGAATGGGGCCCGGTGATCCGCACCTTCGCGGGCGTCTGGCAGATCGAAGCGGAGTGGGTCCACCGACACGCGGACGAGGTGCGCGTCGTCGACGTGCGCGAGGAGGCCGAGGTGGCGGCGAGCCCGATGGGCCGCGTCCCCGGCTCGACGGTGATTCCGCTGTCACAGCTGCGCGATCGCAGCGACGAGGTCGGACGCGATCGACCCGTCATCTGCGTTTGTCCCGCCGGCGCGCGCTCGGCGGTGGCGGCGGGGATCCTCGAGAAGGCGGGCGTGCCCGAGGTCGCGAACCTGCGCGGGGGGATCCTCGCGTGGCGGGCTGCCGGATTGCCGGTAGAAGCTTGAACGAAGCGCTGCCCGCGAAGGCCGACCTCCTCGGAGCGCTCGTCGCCCGGGTGCGCGCCGACCACGAGGAGGTGGTGCGCTCCCAGCACGCGGCGCAGCACGGGTCCACCCACATCGAGACGCGCGCCGAGGATCCGAAGGACACGCGCGCGACGGAGGCGAGCTACCTCGCGCGCGGTCTGGCCGAACGCGTCGAGTCGCTCGGCGAGATGCTCGCGGTGCTGGAGGCGTTTCGACCGCCCGCGTTCGGCGCGGACGACGAGATCGCCCTCGGCGCGCTGGTGACGGTCGAGGACGAGGAAGGCGAGTCGAGCCACCTCTTCCTCGTGCCGATCGGCGGCGGCGAGAACCTCGACGTCGGCGGAACCCAGGTTCGCACGCTCACGCCGGGCACACCGCTGGGCAGCCGCCTGATGGGGCTGCGCGTCGACGACGACGTGTCCGCGCCCTCGCCTCGCGGCGATCGCGAGCTGACGGTCGTCGCGCTGCGCTGAGCGCCGTGGCAAGCTCGCGCCTCCCCGAACCGGAGCCTCTCTTGGAACACGCGGATCTCTCCATCGCCGTCATCGGCGCCGGCCCGGCCGGACTCGCCACCGGACACGAGCTGCTCGCGAAGGGCTTCACGAACTTCACGATCTACGAAGCGACCGACGCCGTCGGCGGCACGTGGCACATCCACACCTACCCTGGCCTCGCGTGCGACGTCTGGGCGCACTCCTACACCTTCTCCTACCGCCCGAACCCGGACTGGACGGCGAGCTTCGTCGAGCAGCCGGAGATCGAGGCCTATCTCCAGCAGTGCGCCGAGGAGTTCGGCCTCACGCCGCACGTCCGCCTGAACACGCGCATCGCGAAGGCGCACTACCAGGACGATGGAAGCTGGTCGCTCGAGAGCGACGACGGCCGGGCCTTCGAGCACGACGTCGTGATCAACGCGATGGGCAACCAGCACACGCCGCTCTATCCCGACCTCCCCGGCATCGACGATTTCGAGGGCGACTCCTTCCACGGCACGCGCTGGAACCACGACGTCGATCTCGCCGGCAAACGCGTCGTGATCGTCGGCTCGGCGGCGAGCGCGGTGCAGATCGTGCCCGAGGTGGCGAAGATCGCCGGGCACCTCACCGTGCTGCAACGCACGGCGAACTGGATCATGCCGCGCGGGCGCAAGCCCTACTCGGAGAGCCAGCGCAACTGGTTCCGGCGCTTACCTGCGCTGATCACCCTCACGAAACGCTTCCAGCGTTTCCTGATGAGCTTCGTGCACGACGCCGCGACGCTCGGTCACAAGCGCATGGACGACTTCGAGAAGCGCGTCCTGAAGTTCATCGACCAGACGATCCCCGACCCGGAGCTGCGACGCGCCCTCACCCCGGACACGCGTTATGCCTGCAAGCGCGGGCTCGTCTCCGACGACTTCTACCCCGCGCTGCTGCGCGACAACGTCGAGCTCGTGCCAGAAGGGCTCGCGGCCGTGCGGCCGCGGGGCGTCACGACGGCGGGCGGACGCGAGATCGACGCCGACGTCATCGTCTACTGCACCGGCTACCGCATCCAGGACTTCGATCGCATCGACGTCGTGGGCTGTGACGGGCAGTCGCTGGCGGGCGCGATGGAGAAGGCACCCGAAGCCCACAAGGGCATCGCCGTGCCGGGCTTCCCCAACTACTTCCTCGCCGTGGGACCGAACGGCCTCGTGCTGAACGTCTCCTATTTCATCACCGTCGAGCGCAACGTCGCGAGCATCGTGCGGCTGCTCGAACAGAAGCAGCGCGCCGGCGCTCGCGCCATCGCCGTGAAGCCCGAGCTGCACCGCGCCTACAACGACTGGATGCTCGAACGCTTCCCAACCTTTTCCTGGGGCCACTCCTCCTGCAACAGCTACTACCGCGACGCGGACGGCCGCGCGCCGTTCCTCTTCCCCGGGAGCTTCGCCGAGTACGAGAAGCTGCACGAAGAGGGCGGTATCCACGAGTATGAGCTGCGCGACGGTGATGCCACCGCCCGCGCCATCGCTTCTTGAGGAGACCCCGATGATCCTGTTGAACCCGAAGCAGCACGACCGCCCCTACCGCGACGAACGCTCCGCCGAGGTGATGCGCGACACGATCGCCTTCTTCGAACAGAAGGGGAAGACGCGTCTGCTCGCCGACTACTACGACCGCGGCTGGTACGCCGACTTCGTCGAGTATGCCGGGAAGAAGCGCCTCCTCGCGACGATGTGCACGCCGGAAGGCGAGGGCGCGCCGGACGGGCGCTGGGACACCTGGCGCATCTGCGAGTTCGCCGAGATCCTCGGCTTCTACGGCCTGCAGTACTGGTACGTCTGGCAGGTGTCGGTGCTCGGCCTCGGTCCGATCTGGATGAGCGACAACGCGGCGCTGCGCAAGCGCGCGGCCGAGGCGCTCGAGGACGGCGGCATCTTCGCGTTCGGCCTCTCCGAGAAGGAGCACGGCGCCGACATCTACTCCACCGACATGGTGCTCACGCGCGACGGCGACGGCTGGCGCGCCAACGGCCGCAAGTACTACATCGGAAACGGCAACGAGGCGGCGATCGTCTCCACCTTCGGTCGCTTCGAGGATGGTGACGACTACGTGTTCTTCGCCGCCGACCCGAAGCACGAGAGCTACCACCTCGTGCAGAACGTCGTCGCGAGCCAGAACTACGTCTCCGAGTTCGAGCTGCGCGACTATCCCGTGCGCGAAGAGGACATCCTGCACCGCGCGCGCGGCGCCTGGGACGCCGCGCTCAACACGGTGAACATCGGCAAGTACAACCTCGGCTGGGCGTCGATCGGCATGTGCACGCACGCCCTCTACGAGGCGATCACCCACGCCAACAATCGCGTGCTCTACGGAAACCCGGTCACCGACTTCTCCCACGTGCGGCGCATGTTCGTCGAGGGCACGAGCCGGCTCGTCGCGATGAAGCTCTTCGCGCTGCGCGCCGCCGACTACATGCGCACAGCTTCCTCCGACGACCGCCGCTACCTGCTCTACAACCCGATGGTGAAGATGAAGGTGACGACCCAGGGCGAGGAGGTGATCGACCTGCTGTGGGATGCGATCGCGGCGAAGGGCTTCGAGAAGAGCACCTACTTCGGTCAGGCCGCGATCGACATCCGCGCGCTGCCCAAGCTCGAAGGCACGGTGCACGTGAACATCGCGCTGATCGTGAAGTTCATGCCGAACTACTTCTTCAACCCGCAGGAATACCCGGAAGTCGACACCCAGGACGAGCCTCGCAACGACGACTTCCTCTTCGATCAGGGCGGCACGAAGGGCCTCGGCCAGACGCGCTTCCACGACTACGAGCCGGTCTTCGAGCGCTTCGCGAACCCGAACGTCGTCGTCTTCGCCGAGCAGACGAAGGCGTTCAAGGCGCTGCTCGCCGGCGCGCCTCCCGGTCCCGACCAGATGAAGGACGTCGACTTCCTGCTCGCCGCCGGCGAGATCTTCGCGCTCGTCGTCTACGCCCAGCTCATCCTCGAGAACGCGCCGCGCTACGAGATCGACGACGATCAGCTCGACCAGATCTTCGATTTCATGGTGCGCGACATGTCGAAGCACGCCTTCGCGCTCTCGATGCAGGCGAGCGCCAGCGAGAAGCAGGTCGAGCTCTGTCAGCCGATCCTGCGCAAGCCCGTCGAAGATCCGGAGCGCTACCAGCGCGTGTGGGAAAACCACGTCCGCCCGCTCGACGGCGCGTACGCGATGAACGACTAATCGGGGTCGGCGTAGCGCCGCACCGCGTGCGACATCGCCCACGGGAAGAGGTGGCGCGACACGCGGGTCGGCGGCAGGCGCCCGATCCACGCGTGGATGCGATGGCTGCGCGACGCCTCGGAGCCGTCGACGAGCGGTCCGACGACGCTCCAGCCCGCGCGCAGTGCCGACACGAAGAGCGCCGAGATCGCATCCATCCACAGCGGCGGCAGCTTTGCGCGCCGCCACCACTCGTGCGCGTGATCGGCGAACCAGCGCCGCTCGTCGGCCGCCGCCGCCGGATCGCGCTCGCGCAGGAGGTCGAGATCGGGCCGGTACGACGGCAGCAGGCCGGCCACCTTCTTGCTGACGCCGAACGCGGCGCGCGCGACGCCCGCGTCTTCGAGGATGCGGCGCGGGATCGGGCGGTCGTAGTCGGTTGCCAGACGCCAGCGCGCCATCGCGCGTGAGCGCGACAACGCGTGCAGCTGCGCCACGTCGCGGGCGCCGAGGAAGGGCACCGGGCAGTGGAAGAACCCGATCCAGAGCCGGTACTCGGCGAGCGAGAGCCCGGAGATGCCGACGCCGCGAGAGATCTCGCGCCCGGACTCCTCCCCCTCGACGCCGAGCCCCCAGACGATGTCGCCGTGGTAGCCGGTGAAGAGGGCGCGCCCGGCGAGCTTTTCCTCCGCGCCGGCGAGGAAGACGTCGCGGCCGTAGCCGTCGCCGACGACGAGGGGCACGTCGAGAAAAGGCCGCACTCGCTCGGGACGCCGCTCGACGACGACCGGATCGAGACCGAGGTGTTCGATCAGGAACATCCCCGAGTCGTCGCGGCCGTAGCGCGAGCGCTCGATCGTGATGACGTCGCGCACGCCGATCTCGCTGGCCAGCACGGTCACGGCGCTGGAGTCGTAGCCCGACGACGCGGTCGAGATCATGTCGAGCGCAAAGGACCGCTCGGGCGCGCGCAGGTTCGCGGCGAGGGCCGCCATCGTTTCGCGGAGGAAGCCGCGATAGCCGTCGTAGCTCGTGAAATCGCGCTTCGGGTCCGGCTTCGCGACCGGTGCGAGCGCGCGACCGTCCCAACGCAGGTTGTCGTGGATCGTGATGCGGATCTCGCCGTTCTCGCACGGCAAGGTCGCCTGGTGCTTGCCGATCCCTCTCGCCGTACTGCGCCAGACCGCGAGCGACGCGGTCTCCGTCGCCGCGAAGGTGAGCGAGCCCGCCGCCGCCAGGCATGCCAGCGAGTTCGACACGAGCGTCCGACCGTCGACCTCGGCGCTGCACAGGCGGTCGACCGTCGCCGACGACGACACGAACACGACGCCCTCGGGCCGCGCGCGTCCCCCGCTGCCGAACACGCTGTCGCTGCGGTCGAAGTCGCCGTCTGCGAAAGCGCCGTCCCAGATTGCTTCGCAGAACCACCCCGGCCGGCATTCGACGCGCGGGCCGTAGCGCACGACGACGCGCTCCGACCCGGGCGCGCACTCCGCGATCCACGCCAGCGGCGGCCAGTGCGGCTTCGACTCGTACACGAGCTGCACCGTCACGCCCGTCCTCGGTTCAGGGCTTCACCGCGCGATAGAAGGCGAGCTCCCAGTTCATCTCGCATCCACCGCGCACGCGCTCCCACCCCAGGTGGCGCTCGATGCCCTCGCGCACCTGCTCTGGCGATGCGCGGTCGATCCCGAACAGGAGCTGGGCGAACCGCGCCATCGGCTCCGCGTCTTCGAAGGTCCAGACGAAGGGGATGCGCTCGGCCTGCTCGACGCGCAGCCCCGCGTCCTCGAGCCTCTTCTCGTAGCCCGCGTCGAGATACATGCCCGCGTGGCCCATGCGGCTGTGGCCGTCGACGAAGACGTCGAGGAACTCGCTCACCGCCGACCCCGCGGCCACGTCCGCCACGCAGAGCGCACCGCCGGGCGCGAGCACGCGCGCCGCTTCGCGGTGGAAGGCGTCCTTCTCCGCGACGTGGTGGAGCGCCGCCGCGCTGACGACGCGCTCGAGGCACGCGTTGCGGAAGGGCAGCCGTTCGAGCGTCGACAGGAGCGGATCGGGCGCGGCGTTGCCCCGCGCGAGGTGTGCGAAGACCGAAGAAGTCTCGAGCGAGACGAGGCGCACGCCGGCCGGGGCGTAGGCGCCGAGGTAGCCGCCGCCGGACGGCGCGTCGCAGACGCGCTGCCCCGCGGCGAGGTTCGCCGACGCGACGATGTTCAGGAACTCCTGATCGCGCGCGCGCGGCTGCTCGACCATCGCCTGGTGATAGAGCTGGCCGCGCTCTTCGAAGATCTCGCTGTAGGAATCGAACACCGGAAAACCTCGCGCCCATGCTAGACCTGAAGTCTCGGACGATGGGGGACGAAGCCTGAGCCCGCCCGCCATCGCGCCCGGCCCGGGTGGACGGGGTCCGGGAAGGTCCGGGCTGGGAGTGCGAGGCCGATGCGGATCCATACCCCGGAAAGGGTCGAGGGAGACGGTTGGACGCGCCTCCAGGCGCGCATCGAGACCGATTCCGGCGCCTCGCTCCCCGAATCGCTGTGGTTCGACGTCTCAACCGGGTTCGACGTCTCCACCGGGTCCGACGGCTCCACCGGGTCCGACGGCTCCGAGAAGGGCGACGAGGCCCGCGACACCCCCGCGCGGGCGGAGGCCTTCGCCGCCGGGCTGCTCCCCGTCGCGATGGCGCTCGACGAGCCGCTCCGCCTCGACGGCCCGCTCTCACCACGCCTTGCGCACGGTCTGCGCTCGTGGTCGCACGCCGTCGCGACCTGGTGGCCGGAGCGCTTCCGCGTCGTGCCGATCGAGCCGGCGGGCTACGCGGCGGCGCCGCTCCCGCCGGCGCCCGGCGTCGCGAGCTGCTTCTCCGGCGGCGTCGACTCCTTCTACACCCTCTGGCGTCACCGTCCGCCGCGCGAGGAGATCCCCGAGGCGCGCATCACCCACGCGCTGCTGATCCACGGCTTCGACAAGGACACCGACGCCGAGGATTTCCGCCGGCTCTGCGACGCCTATCGCCCGGTCGTCGCGGAGCTGGGCGCCGACGTGCTGCGCGTCCGCACCAACCTGCGCGAGTTCCGCCTGCCGATTCTCGGCCGACACGGCCTCGTGCAATCCTTCGGTCCGTTTCTCGCCGCGTGCGCTCACGCGGCGTCGGACCGCATCGGACGCCTCTACATCGCGGGCCACGCGTCCTACGCACACGCCGATCTCTTCCCGAGCGGCTCGCACGCAGTGCTCGATTCCCTGCTCGGCGCCGAGAACCTCGAGGTCTTCCACGACGGCGCCGAGTGCGGACGCAGCGACAAGGTCCGCGCGCTGATCGACGTCCCCGCCGCGCGCGACGCGCTGCGCGTCTGCGTCCTGCCGCCCACCTTCGACGAGGCGACCGGTTCGGTGCGCAACTGCTGTCGCTGCGGAAAGTGTGTGCGGACGATGCTGACCCTCGATCTCTACGACGACCTCGCGGACTGGACGGCGTTTCCGCTGCCGCTCGAGCGGCGGCACGTGTGGACCCAGGAGTCGATCAGCCGCTCGTCGCGGCGGTCGCTCGGCAGCGCGATGCGCCACGCCCGGTCGGTCGGACGCGCCGACCGCGTCCTCGACCTGCGCATCGCCCTGTGGTGGAACCGGGTCCTGACGCCCCTCCGCGAGCTCCGCAAGCGCGTCAGCTGACGGCGCCGTCGTCGCGCGCGGGCTGGCTGCGCACGAGAGACCGGTATTGCTGGAACTTTCCCGGCCCCGCGTCGAAGCGCGTGACGAGCTCCACGGTGAGCTCGGATCGCGGCGAGAAACGCTCCGCGAAGACAGCGCGCGCCGTCGCGACTTCTTCGGGAGTCGGCGGACGCGCCGCTTCGACGCGCAGCGTGACGTCGCTCGCCGTGCGCTGGATCGCCTGGAAGCGGCGGATCCACGGACAGCGCTCGCGGATCGGGACGAAGATCTCGTAGGGATGGATCCAGGCGCCGTCGGGCGTGACGAAGAAGTCGAGCATGCGCCCCTGCACCGTGCGCAGGGTCGACCAGGCGCGTCCGCAGCCACACGCGCCCCCGCGCAGGGCGACGTCGCCCTGCGCATAACGGATCAGCGGCATGGCGTAGGAGTGCAGGCAGGTGCCGACGACTTCGCCCGACGGGTCGTCCGCCTCCTCGCCCTCGAGGTCGAGGAGGACGCCGTCGTCCATCACGTGCAGGATCCGCTCTCCGTCCTGCGACTTCGCGTGCGGACACTGCGCGCCGAGCACGTCGAACTCGGTGCTGGCGTAGGTCTCGTAGAGGGGCACGCCGAAGGCGTCGGCGATCTGGTCGCGCTGGGACGGGTAGAGCACCTCGCCGCCGGCGGTGACGAAGCGCAGACCGAGCGCGCGCAGGCGAGCGGGGTCGACCTCGGTGGTGAGCAGCGCGAGCTGGCCCGGATAGCCGTTGAGCACGTCGGCGCCGAGGGCCGCCACGCGATCGACGATCGCCTCGGCCGGCAGCCCGGAGTCGACGACCTGCCAGCGATCGCGGCGCAGCGTCGCGAGCACGCGGGAGGCGAGGCCGAGATCCGCATGCTTCGTGACGCTCGGGGTGCGCACGCCGACCACCGTGTCGCGCGACCGCAGCCCGAAATCGCGGAAGGCGCGCACACGGATGGTCGCGAGCAGACGCGCCTCGGCCCAGGTGCGGCGGATCGTGATCGGGCGTCCGCTCGAACCGCTGCTGCTGCTGGCGAGCAGCCGAGACGGATCGACGCCGCGCGCGACGATCTCCTCCGCACCCAGCTGCTGGAGCGTGTCACGCGTCGTGATCGGGACGTGGCGCAGGTCGGCGGGGCTCGCGATGTCCTCGGGCCGGATCCCCGCGCCGTCGAACAGGCTCCGGTAGTAGGGCACCCGCTCGTAGGCGTGGCGCAGGACGCTCCGGAGGCGCTCCTCGCGAAAGCGGTCGATCGCCTCGCGTCGGCGACCGTGGCTCCGGAGGGCGATCAGCGTGCGCAGCGGTTTGGGGGACAAGCCCGTCGTTCCGATCCAACGCAGACCACGATCGGGCGATACTACACCGTGGGGCGGATCCGATCGCGCGGAGCCGTATGGCGGATCCGATCGCGCAGGACCGGGAAGGAGAACGGGTGCAGGCCAGCGTGCAGGGTCCGGCGCACAGAAGCTGGCGACATCTCTGGCGTCGCGCCGGGGAGATCTGGCGGGACGACGGGCCTGCCGGGCTGCTCTTCCTCGTCCTCGCCGACCTCGGCTACCGGCGCGCGTTGCTCCTCGAACGTCCGATCGGCGATCCGATCACGCCCATCAACGCCCGGGTCCCCGTCGAATTCGCCGCCCTCGATCCGTCCGAGATCGGCGCCTATCTCCAGTTCTACGCGGGAGACACGCGCGAGGTGATCGAAGCGCGCTTCGCCCGCGGCGACGTGTGTCATGTCGCGCGTCACGAGGGACGCATCGTCTGCACCAGCTGGCTGGCGCGCGGCGAGCACTTCATCCGCTTCCTCCGCTTCCGATACGAGATCCCGGCGGACGAGGGCTACCTCTACGATTCCTACACGTCCGCCGACCATCGCGGCCAGTCGATCGCGCCCGCACTCGGGGTCTTCGTGCTCGA
>JAHEJV010000104.1:0-3749 GCA_024638705.1 Deltaproteobacteria bacterium
TCCGGTTCATTGCAGCTGGCCGCGGGCCTCCTGCTGCTGTTCGTGCTGCACCGCCGTCGAAGTGAACGCGCTGAGTAGCAAACGCAGAAACCGGGAGCATCGAATGCTGTGGAGATGATTGGGCGAACCACCAGCCGATAGAAGTCCTGTTTCGAAAGGTGGATTCCCGGTTCTCCGGCCCACAGGTCCCTGTTCCTGAATGCAGGGAAACACCCGCCCAGAAGAGCCCGGATCCGGCTCCATACCCGGGCTGGGAGCCACGGCAACCGCCGAAATCGGCCCGATCCCCTTTGCTTTCCCTGCTCGACGAGCACCCAGGAGACGGGTTCGCACCAGACTGGCGCCACCGCCATGTAGTCGTTGGGCCCGACGACCGCCGCGATGAAGGCCGAGGAATCCCGCCGTTTCGTGGGGTCTTGGCGTTCGCACGCATACGGCTTCCAGAGACGAATGAGGTCTCTCTCGCTTTTGGCGCGGGCATCGCGCGTCCAAACCGTCTCTCGGAGACGATCGGCGCGAGCCCTGAGGTTGGAGTCCCTGGCGGCCCACCGGGAGATTCGGGCCTGCCGGAAGCGTGGTCGCCACCCACGGCGGTGACGCTGTCTTTCGCGCGTACGACCGCGAGCTGACGTAGAATGACGACCAGGCTGCTTCCGCTCGTGAGGCGCACTCCCCGAATCGGAGGCATCCCACTCCGGAGGATCACGCTGGCACGGGAGCCAACGCGAGATCCGTGGGGGCGTGGCATGCGCATCACCCCGAAGCTCGTCCTGGCGCTGTTGCTGACCGCGGCGCTGATCTGGGGGGTCGGCCTCTACAGCACAGCCAGCGCGCAGAGGAGCCTGCGCGACGCGATCGATCGCACGTCCGCGGCTCAGGTGGGCGCGCTGATGAACGAACTCGACCGGAGCGTCGACCGGCGGATCCAGGAATGGGCCGTCTTCGCACGGAATCCGCTGCTGATCGAGACGCTGCGCGCCTCCAACTCCGACTTCTCCACGATGAGCGATCGCGAGGCCCGGATCGACGCATGGGACGCGACCTGGCGTGCGACGCCATCCGATGCCGCCATACCGCTCATGCAGGAGGTCATGGCGAACGCCCTTTCCGAGGAGCTGCAGGCGCGGCTCGCGCGCCAGACTGAGGACGCGGGGCACGTCGTGTTCGGTGAGGTCTTCGTCACCAACCGCTACGGCGCCAACACTGCGCAGACCCACCGCACCTCCGACTACCGCCAGAACGACGAGGCGTGGTGGCAGGAGGCGCAGCGTACGGGAGCCTTCGTCGGAGACGTCGGCTTCGACGAGAGCGCGAACCTCTATTCCGTGGACATCTGCCTCCGGATCGACGATCCCAGCGGTGCCTTCCAGGGCGTGCTCAAAGCGGTGATGAACATCCAGGAGATCATCGAGCTGGTCGATACCCGGGCGCTCGATGAGCGCTCGGGCGTGCTTCACAACCTGGTGCTTCTGACCCAGAACGGAGAGATCATCCACGCGACGAGTGGGGCGTCGGAGCCGCTGAGCGACGGCCGCGCGTACTTCGAGGGCGTCGATCTCGCCGACCGGAAGCGAACCCTCACGACGACACGCGGCGCGCCCGGAACCCCCGAAGAGACCCTCGCCGCCTACGCCTTCTCGCGCGGGCACGGCGGATTCCAGGGGCTGGGCTGGATCCTGTTGCTCGAGAACAACGCGTGGGAGGTCCTGGCTCCGGTGCGGAGCCTGCGCAGCCGGATCCTCTGGTTCGCAGCCATTGCGACGATGCTCGCGCTGGGGATCGGCGGCCTCGGCGCCTACCGGCTCTCGCTGCGGGTTCAGCGCCTCACCGCGGCCACCGAGGCGTTGCGCGAGGGACACATCGACGCGCCCGTGGTCGTGGGCGGGCGCGACGAACTCACCCAGCTCGCGGACTGCTTCAACGAGATGACGCGCGAGCTGGACCGCACCACGAAGGAGCTGGTGCGGGAGCGCGACCGCGCGGAATCGGCCACGGCCGCGAAGAGCGCGTTCCTCGCGAACATGAGCCACGAGATCCGCACGCCGATGAACGGGATCATCGGGATGACGCAGCTCGCGCTCGGGACGGAGCTCGACGACGAGCAGCGCTCCTATCTGCTCGCCTGCAAGCAGTCGGCCGACGCGCTGCTCACGATCCTGAACGACATCCTCGACTTCTCGAAGATCGAGGCAGGCAAGCTCGAGCTCGACGAGGCGCCCTTCGGCCTTCGCGACACGATCGGCGATGCGCTGCGGATGCTCGGTGTCCGCGCGGACGAGAAGCAGATCGAGCTCGCCTGGCAGGTGGACGCGGACGTCCCAGACGGACTCGTCGGCGACGCCGGACGCTTCCGGCAGGTGCTGCTGAACCTGGTTGGGAATGCCATCAAGTTCACCCGTGCGGGGGAGGTGGTCGTGCGCGTGTCGCGGGTCTCCGCCGATGCCGAGGCCACGACTCTCCGCATCGCGGTGCGTGATACCGGGATCGGAATCCCAAAGGAGGCGCAGCAGCGGATCTTCGAAGCCTTCGCCCAGGCCGACGTCTCGACGACGCGCGAGTACGGCGGCACCGGCCTCGGCCTGGCGATCTCTGGCCGCATCGTGCGGATGATGGGAGGAGAGCTCGAGATCGAGAGCGAGCCCGGCAAGGGCAGCACGTTCTCGTTCACGGCCCGCTTCCCGGAGGACGACAGCGCGGCGGGTCCGGCCGTCCGGGGTCGGCCCGAGGAGCTCTACGAGCTCCCTGTGATGATCGTGGACGACAACCAGACGAACCGGACGATCCTCGAGGCGATGGTCCGGAGCTGGGGCATGCGTCCCACCTGCTTCGAGCGCGTGGACGCCGCGCTGGAAGAGCTGCGGCGCGCGGCCGCCGTCGGGGATGCCTACCGGCTCGTGCTGTCCGACCTGCAGATGCCCGAGGTCGACGGCCACGACTTCGCGCGGCGGATCCGCGAAGATCCCGACCTCGCGCCCGTCCCGTTCCTGCTGCTCAGCTCCGGGGTCGCCCCGGGCGGCTCCGCGCGGACGCGCGAGCTCGGGATCACGGCGCAGCTGCTCAAGCCGATCAAGCAGTCCGAGCTCTTCGATGCGGTGCTTCGCGCATCCAATGCCGTCGCGACTCCGCCGCGCGCGTCTGCCGGGGCAGCTCCGGCCGTGAAGGCCCCCTCCGTGCGGCCGCTGCACATCCTCGTCGCGGAAGACAACCGGATCAACCAGATCCTCACCTGCCGCCTGCTCGAGAAGGGCGGTCACAGCGTGCGCCTGGTCGAGAAGGGCACGGACGCCGTGAAGGCGGTGGAGGACGAGGCCTTCGACCTCGTGCTGATGGACGTAGAGATGCCCGAGATGGACGGCCTCGAGGCCACTCGCGCGATCCGGGCGACCGAACAGAGCACCGGGCGCCAGCTGCCGATCATCGCGATGACGGCACATGCGATGAAGGGCGACGAGAAGCGTTGCCTCGCTGCCGGCATGAACGCCTACGTCGCGAAGCCGATCGTCCCGGAGGTGTTGTTCGAGACGATCCATGACGCGGTTTCGGCCGCGAGCTGAGCAGCGGGTGCGCATGGGTCGGAGGTTCGAGCCCCCCACGGCCTACCAGGTGCGCAGGTTCATTCGGCAGCCCCACGGGCCGGGTCAGACGTTCCACCACGGCGACATGGCGAACTGCACTCGCCGCGACAGCATCACGGCGTGGACCGGCTCCGGCTCGAGGTACTCGCTCCAGACGGTGCGGTCCTGCACCCG
>JAHEJV010000104.1:3849-8399 GCA_024638705.1 Deltaproteobacteria bacterium
ACGGGCCGGGTCAGACGTTCCACCACGGCGACATGGCGAACTGCACTCGCCGCGACAGCATCACGGCGTGGACCGGCTCCGGCTCGAGGTACTCGCTCCAGACGGTGCGGTCCTGCACCCGGAGACCCGCGAGGGGAATGCGCCAGACCGGGGAGTGGGCCAGCGCGGCGTCGTAGAAGGTCCGGTCGCAGACTCCGTTGCGCCAGTAGATGAAGTCGTTCGCCGCGATCCACTCGGGCGCGGCGGTCAGCGCCTCGCGCTCGGCGGGCGCGGGGAGGGCGGCTTCCAGCTCGAAGTCGCCGCGCTCCGCACTGACGATGCGCGTGCGCAGCATCCCGTCCCGGAGGGTGTGTTCCATTTCGCCAGCGCGCGTGATCACGTGGACCGGGTCCATCGAGCCCGCGTCCGACTGCGCCTCGACCACGAGGTAACGGGGGACGCCGTCCGCATCGCGGACGAAGGTCGACCACTCGGCGCGCACGCCGTTGACCAGCCCGGATACGCGATAGGCGTTCATCGTGATGGCGAGGAACGGTTCCTCGTCCGCCAGCACGCGGATTGGCGTGAGCGCCAGACCGTCGGGAAGCGCGAGCAGATCGGCGAGCGCAGCAACGCGGTCGGGGCGCACGCGGTAGTTGACGTAGACCGAAGGCGGATCGTCCTCGACGTTGAACAGCACCAGCGGTTGCGACCGGCGCAGGAAGATCAGCAGCGAGTCCCGCAGGTAGAGCTGGGAGTAGAGGAACCGCTTGATCGAGCGGCGCAGGAAGCGCGCGGCGGGAGTGAGTCGCATGCGTGGGGGCCTCCAGGACTGCAAGATCACCCGCGGTCGCACGGCCCGGCCGGCGGCGAGTGCCTCGAAGGCTTCGTTTGCCGCTTCGAGCGGATGGTCGGACCCGAATAGCGCGTCCAGACGAAGCGCGCCGGACCGCGCCAGCAGGAAGAGCGCGCGGCCCGGGAGCCCGAACCTTCACTTCCTCGATCCGGAGCGGGGCGTCTAGCGGTCTCCCGTCCAGCAGCCTTCCGCGAGCGGGCTGGCGAGCCCTGGTCGATCGGGCTGCCATCGCCGACCCGGGTTCCGGTCGACCGACCGCATTGCCCCTTGCGTCGCGACGGATTCCCACTAGCGTCCCGTGTCAGAGGTACTCGGGACGACCGCGCAGCGTTCTTGTCTGCACGTCCTCGTCCCCAATCGCACCAATCGAATGCGCCTCCGTCTCCGCTCCGCGAGGGGCCGAGACTCATGACGATCGACCGCGAGGTCTCCGACTCGGATTTCCCGAGCGGAACCCGCCCGATCCACGTTCCCGGTTCGAACTCGAGCCGGGATGAACAAGGGAATCCAGTGAGCAGCAAACTTTACGTCGGCAATCTTTCCTTCAACAGCACCGAAGCGGATCTCAAGGAGCTCTTCAGCCAGCACGGCACCGTCGAGTCCGTCGCGGTCATCACCGACCGGGAGACCGGCCGCGCACGCGGCTTCGCTTTCGTCGAGATGTCGGAGGCCAGTGCCGCGCAGGACGCGATTCGTGCGCTCGACGGCAACGAGTTCGGCGGTCGCAACATCAAGGTGAACGAGGCACAGGATCGCCGCGGCGGCGGCGGTGGGGGTGGCGGCGGCCGCTACTAGGCAGTCGCGAGCGCGACTTGCGAAACAGGGCGCCGAACCGGGCTCCCGAGGCGACATCGCCCCGGGAGCCGGGCTCGACGCCCGTTTTGCATGGGCGTCCCGGAACGTCGCCATTCGTCGACGGATGCGCCGAGCTCCTTAGAAGCTCAACCCGAAGCGTGCGTGCACCTCGACGCCTTCCTCCGAGAATCCCACGTCGATGCGGAAGGGGGCGGTGCGCTCGAGCGTGAGGCGCGCGCCGATGCCGAAGCTGTGGATCACGCGCGATTCGAAGAGGCGCGGGACGTCGCCCGCGACCGAGCCGATCTCGTAGAAGGGCGCGAGCCCGACGCGCTCGATGCGGACCGTGCGCGTGATCGGGAAGCCGCGCGGCAGCAGCCAGAAGCGGTACTCGGCGACGGCGAGCCAGGAGGCCCCGTCGCGGAAGCGCCCCGCGATGTACCCCCGCTGTCCGAAGGCGCCGCCGAGGGTCGGCAGGCTGAAGAACGGCAGGTTGCCCGCGCTGCCGGCGAGCCGGGCGCCGAGGGCGAGGGAGTCGGTGGGCGGGTGCTCCTCGTCGGAGTCGCCCCCCGAATGCAGCAGGCCGGGGAGCGGAATGAGGTGCTGGCCCTCGAAGCCGTAGACCAGGCCGACGTCGCCGCCACTCTGGAGCGGCGCGAACGAGGTCCACCCGGAGACCATCGAGCCGCGGTAGGGCAGGGCCTGGGAGTCGCGGGTGTCCCAGCGCAGGCCTGCCTCGACCCAGCCGAGGTCGCTGTCGCGCGCCGCGCGGAAGGCGCGCGGGTAGGCGACACGCGTGTCGGGCTCGTCGTCCACCGAGCCGCTTCCGAGGCGATGCAGCTCCCCGCGCAGGCCGAGCGACCCCACCCAGTCTCCGCCGGGACCGGGCAGCGCCCGCTCGACACCGAGCTCGATCTGCGCGAGCTCGTCGGAGTAGCTGCTCTCGTCGTGTTCGTCGCTCTTCGCGCCGAAGCCGAAGAAGCGCCGCGTCAGCGTCTTGCTGTAGCCCACCCTTCCGCGCAGGAAGCTGCGCTCCTCCTGGACGACGCCCCCGTCCGGAAGCTCGCGGTGGTGGAGCCAGCGCCGCCACACCATCGAGTAGTTCTGCTGCCCCTCGCTGGTGTAGGTGAGGAAGAAGCCGGCGAACTCCTGGCGCCGCTGGTTGCGGAAGTCGATGTCCGTGAGCGCGATGCCGCCTCCCGTGCCGACGTCGCTCTCGCGGAAGACGATCGGCACCAGGAAGCTGCTGACGAACAGACGCTGGAAGACGTTCCCCGGCTTGAGCCGTCCTTCCGGGATGTAGCGCCAGCGGTCGGGGCGCTCGATGTCGTCGGGGATCTCCGCGCGCGGGATCCGGCCGTTCGGATCGATGCCTTGCAGGGGATCGAAGGGCGCGGGCGGGTCCTGCGACGGATCCTGATGCGGCGCCGCGTCCGCCGGGCGCGGGGCCGGCTGCGCGGCGCCGGGGGGAGGTGCCAGACAGACGAGCGCGAGCGCCGCCGCCAGGGCCCAACGCCACCCGCTCGCCCTCGGGAAAACCCCGCCCGCCAACCGCTGCTTCCACCCCACGGACGGGAGCTTAGTGCAAGCGTCGTCGGCCCCGGTTCGATCTGTCCGGCCTGCAGACGGGAGCGATTCGAGCGCTCTTTCTCCGGCTCGAGGTGAGGCGCGTCGCCAGAGGGGCCGAATCGAAAAGAAGATGATCCGATTCGGGTGCCCTCTCCGGACTCCCCATGCATCGACGGCCTCACGGGGCCGCATCCAGCAGGGAGAGACCGATGACGAGCCGCAGAAACCGCACCACGACTTGCCACGCGCTCGGCCGCCGATTCACGCGGATCGTCTCGATCGCGCTGACCGTGCTCACGGCAGCCGCGGGCGGCGCGGAGGGGGTCGACCCCCTTGCAGGGGAGACGCCGCGCCTCCACCACGAACCGCCCAAGGCCGACCGCTTTCAGTTGGGCGACTTCGGCGTGACGGAGACGATGGGCGATGCGACGCACGCGATCGAGATCCCGGTGCCGCCGGGCCGGGCCGGCATGATGCCGCGGCTGACCCTCTCCTATTCCTCGCGTGCGCCGCTGCGCGGCGGAGTCGCGGCGGGCTGGTCCCTCACCCTTCCCGCGATCGAGCGGGATCGGGACCGGAACGACTCGTCCCGGGAGCGCTTCGTCGCGAGCGTCGGAGGCTCGAGCGGCGCCCTCGTGGAGGTGCCCGACGCGGTCGCCAACGGGGGCACCGCCTACCGCTACGAACACGACGATTCCTTTCAGCGCTTCGAGCGCTACGCCGCCACGGCGGAATCGGAGAGCTGGCTCGTCCGGACCACCGATGGCCGCCAGTTCCACTTCGGGACGGCCCCCGAGTCGCGAGATCGCGCCGAGGTGTGGCTCCTCGATCACGAGGTCGACGCGCGCGGCAACGAGATCGCCTATCACTGGACGATCGTCGAGGATGAGGACTTCGTCCCCGTGGAGCGGGTGATCGAGCGCGTCGAGTACACCCGCCACCGTGGCCTCGGGCTCGAGCCTCACGCCCGGGTCCGTTTCGAATACGACGACGGGTTCGAGACCTGCCCCGGAAGCACGCTTCCCGTGGGCGCATCGCTCTCCTATCGCTCCGGGGCGAAGCGCGTTTCCGGGGCGCTGCGCATGACGCGCATCGTCACCGAGGTACGCGACGAGCCGGGCGCCCCCTGGCGAAGCGCGCAGGATCTGCGACTCGACTACGACGCTGAGGCGGCTCGCTGCGACGGACCCACGGCGCCCCTCCGTCTGCTCACCCGGGTGGAGCGCACGGCCTTCGCGCCCGACGGGCAGCCCACACCGCTGCCTCCCACCACCTTCGCCTACGGCGCCCTCGATCTCACCCGCGAAGTCGCCGCGCCGACGGTGCGACCCGATCACTTCCCCCACCAGGG
>JAHEJV010000104.1:8409-12966 GCA_024638705.1 Deltaproteobacteria bacterium
CGATCTCGACGGAGATGGTGTCGGCGATTTCGCCACTGCCCGTCGCAACGCCTCGGGGCGATGCGAGATCGTCTGGTATCCGGGACGCCTCGATCGGAGCCTGAATGGCAGCCTCACCGCCCGACGCCTGGAGCTTCCCACGCTCGGTTGGGGCGGCATCGGAAGCGAGGCCTGCACCCTGAACGCCCAGGTCACCTTCGTGAAGAACGTTTCGGGAGCCGGTTCGTGTCAGGCCGGTACGCGCCAGGTGTACCGCTATAGCGATGTGGACGGCGACGGCGACGACGATCTGCTGACCGCCATCCACGCAGCCCCGGGTTACTACGATCCCTTCGCCGATGCATCGATCTCCAACCCGCGCACGCCTTCGACGGATCCCACCTGGCCGACCCTCGATCCGGACGACGTGCCCTCGAAGATCGATCCGCTGCTCGGCTCCACCACGACCGCCGATCCGGTCACGTCCACCCGCTCGACCACGACCACGACCTCACTCTCGACGAGCCGGGCCGTCATCGCGAGCGCGACGTTCACGAGCAGCTTCTCCCGCACCCTCGACGGCTCGGACCTCGGAGGCATCGACGTGGTCGATCCCGGGACCGGAGACGGCGACGCGACGCCCACCCTGGACGACAGCCTGGGCGGCACGTGTCAGAGCCTCGGCGCCTGCGGCGGCATCGACGTGGTCGACCCGAACACGCCCGAGCCCGACACCTGCAACCCGGAGCCGCGGGAGCCGCAGAAGTCGAGCTCTGGGGACTACGTGTGGCGCATCTACCGGAACACCACCTCGGAGATCGGCTTGCCGAGCTTCGAGCCGATGGAGCGCGCGTACACGGTCTCCCCGGTTCCGCTCGATCCCACCGGAAACCAGGGCACCCCGCTCGGCCACTCGTCCTACGCGCACAGCGGCCATGCCCTCGTCGACCTCGACGGCGACGGGCGCATGGACGTGGTGGACGCCGACCCGGACGTCGCGGGTTGGACGCTGCATCGGGGTCGCGGGGACGGCGGCTTCGAAGCCGGCCGCCCCTGGAGCGTGCCCTCGCTCGCGGGTGTCCGATCGGTCCCCTCGTACAGCGAGGTCGAAGGTCCCGAGGGAGGGACCCGCATCTCGACGACCGTCTCCGGGCTCCGCGATGTGAACGGCGACGGCCTGCCGGATTTCGTGGCGCGCCAGTCCGGCGGCGATCTGTTGGCATTCTTCAACCGCGGAACGGGATTCGTATCCGAGGGCAGGCCCCTGGGCACGTCCGAACACGGGCTCGATCGCTCCACCGTGTTCGGCGTGCGCACCCACGACTACTACGCGTCGGACGTCGACGGGGACGGCCTCACGGATCTCCTCGACCTGCGGGACGGTCGCTTCGAATACCGCCCGGGCGTCGGCGACGCCTTCCTGGCTCCGCGTCCGCTCTTCGGCGGCCAGTGGGAGCGGGCGCGCCGCACCCTGACCCGCGTCGGGACCGGCTGGCGTGTCGTCGAAGACTTCACCGACGTGACCGGCGACGGTCTCATGGACCTCGTGGCGTGGACCGGCTCCGAGCTCGACAGCGTCGGGACGCGCACGGTCCACTCCGCTGCCGTTCCCGGCGAGGCGCCCTACCGGCTCATCACCGTGGACGAGGGGACGGGGCGTCGCATCCACTTCTCCTACGCATCGCGAGTCGAGCGAGACGTGGTTTCCGCCGCCGGCAGCGATCGGGAGCGCCAGCTTCCGCACGCGCTCTGGGTGGTGGCTTCGACGACCGTAGAGGATTCGTTCGGCCCCACCGCCATCACCGACTATCGTTATGCGGGCCCCGTCTACGACAGCGAGAGTGGAGCACGCGAAGATCGGCCCCGCTTCCTCGGCTTCCGTCACGTCGAGACCCGGTTGCCCACCGGCGGCCGCATCGAGCGGCACTACGGCTACGAGGGCTTCGGAGACCGTTGGGCCCGGCTCGAACGCGAGTGGCAACACGATGGCCAGCAGCCGGTCGCGCTGCGCGAGATGACGTGGGACTTCGCACCCCTCTTCGGCGGCGCGTCCCGCTTCCGCTTCGAATCCCAGGTGCTGACGCGTACCTGTCCTGCGGGCGCGGACGTCGAGCTCTGCGAGAGCTCCAACGAGGCCGTGCGCCGCCAGGTGCGCACCTTCACCCCGTGGCACCTGCCCGAAACGGGAGACACGGCGCTGCTGCTCGCGACCTCGGAGCGGGAAGGCGACGGACTCGTGCCGGGCGATTGGGACCGCGTGACCTCCCGCACGTTCGACGTGCGCTACGACACGGGTCTGGTTCTGGAGACCGGTCGCGAGCTCGCCGAGGGGCGCGATGCGCTGCAGACCCTGAAGCGCCGCGAGCAGGTCTTCGACGCGACCGGCCTCCCGGTCGAAGCGCGGGACTGGATCGACGGGGACACCGTCGCGGTGACCCTCCGGGCCTACGACGCCGCCGGGAACGTGGTCCGCGAGACCCGACCCGAGCAGCTTTCCACGGGATTGGCGCGCACGGTGGGCTACGACGCGTGGCACCTGTTCCCGGTGCGCTCGGTCAACGAGCTCGGCCATGTCGTGCACACAGAGTACGACGTGGGAACGGGTGCCGTGCTCGAGCGGTCGGGGCCGAACCCGGGACAGCAGGACGCGTTCCGGATCGACGGTCTGGGCCGCACCTTGTCGCACCACCAGAGGATCGAAGGGCTCGGCCTGGTGGAGGTGGAGCGCCAGATCCATGCCGACCTCGATCTGCCCCGTCGCCGCGTCGCGGAGCAGCTGCTGGACGCTGCGAGCGGCCAGTGGGCGGTGAGTGAGGTGCGCTTCGACGGCAGCGGTCGGGTGATCGAGGAGGTGGATCCGGCGGGCGCCGTCCGCTCCCACACCTACCGGGCGGACGGCACGCCGGAGCGGATCGATCTCCCCGACCCGACTACGGACTTGGGCCGGCAGGTCTCCTTCCACTTCGAGCACGACGGCCTCGGGCGCATCCGAAAGCAGCTCCGGCCCGACGGCAGCCGGACCGAAGTCGCCTACGAAGGCCTCACCCGCCTGATCGAGGAGATCGGAGCGGACGGAAGCGCGACGCATCGCTTCGAGGATCGCGACGTCTTCGGTCGGCTCGTCGTCGTCGAAGAGGCCATCGATGGCTCGCACTCGGCCGTGACGCGTTATGTCTACGACGGTGCGGACCGCGTGGTGGAGATCGAGGACGCAGACGGCCACGTGACCCGCATCGACCACGACGGCGCCGGGCGTCGCGTGCGTATCGAACGGGCCGGACGCGCCTGGCAATACGCCTACGACCTGGACGGCAATCTGGTGGCCGAAACCTCCCCCGTTCCGCCGGGTGCTCTCGCCGACGAGTACACCACGTACACCACGTACGACGTGCTGGGCCGGGTCGTGAATCGCTCGCCGGCCACGCGAGACCTCGACTCGGAGCGTCTCGCGGAGCTCGGTATCGGCGACGAGACCTACCAATACGATGGCAGCGCGGGCCCGGCGGAAGAGGCTATCGGGCGCCTGAGCCGGGTCACGCTGCCCTTCGGCCACGTCGACTACACCTATGACGGCCGCGGGATGGCGATCCTCGAGAGCCGGAGCTTCGCGATCGCCGGCGTCGAGGTGTCTCAGTGGGAGGCGCGCGCCTTCGACGCCGCCGGACGCCGCGTGCGCGTGGAGCACGACGACGGAAGCCTCTGGACCACGACCTACGACGCACGTTCCCTGACGGAAAGCGTCGACTGGCTCGACCCGCGGACGGGCGCGTTCCGGAGCGTGGCACGCTTCGAGCGCTCCCTGGCGGGGCAGCCGAGGCAGCGGCATAGCGACTTCGGTCAGAACCGATCCATGGCCTACGACGAGCTCGGACGACCCGTGGTGGACGAAGTGCGCGCCGGCGGTGTCCTCCTCGCCTGGCGGGAGTACGGCTTCGACGGCCTCGGCGATCTGGTGACGTTGCGAGGCGCCAACGGCGCCGTGCCTGCCGACGCCGACTACTCCTACGACGGCATGCATCGGGTGGTGTCTGCCTCGGGCCCCGTCGACTACCAGGCCGACCTCACCTACTCGTCGGCGGGAAATGTCACGTCGGCTCGGATCGGCTGGCCCGCAGGGCCCATGCGCGACGTGACGTACCAGTACGGAAACGTCGATCCCCAGGCCGTCGACCGGCTGATGAGCGGGAGCCTGGTCTGGGGCGCCTTCGCCTACGACGCGGCGGGAAACACGGTGCGCCGCGAGACGCCCGACGGTCTCTTCGACCTGGCCTGGGACGGAGAGGATCAGCTGCGCGAGGTGGCCGGCCTCGAGGGTTCGGAGCGTTACCTCTACGACCACGAGGGGGAGCGCATCGCGGCGTTGGACGCCGAAGGCCTGCGGGTCTGGTTCGGCCCCAGCGAGACCGCGTTCGACCTCGTCGGTCGGGTGCAGAGCCGCCGCATCCACCTCGCGGCGGGCGGCGCCACGCTGGCGCGCGTCGAGCGCGCCGTCGAGAAGAGAGCGACGAAGGGCTCGGGCAAGCGAGGCGGAAAGGGGAAGAAGCACCAGAGCGGGACGGGCTCGCATACGACCCGAAC
>JAHEJV010000105.1 GCA_024638705.1 Deltaproteobacteria bacterium
GCCCGCCGCGAAGAGCGCCGCGGCCTTCGCCGCGACGATCTCGTCGGTTTCGCCGTAGAGCGTGCGGCGCTCCGAGTGGCCGACGATCCCGTAGCGACAACCGAGGTCGACGAGCATCCCCGGCGCGATCTCGCCGGTGAAGGCGCCTTTCTCCTCGGCGTTCACGTTCTGGGCGGCGAGCGCGACGTTCGAGCCGGCGAGCGCCTGGCCGAGGCGGTCGAGCGCCGAGAAGGGCGGGGCGATCACGACGTCGACGTCGGTGGCGTCCTTCACGAGGGGAAGGAACGCCGCCGCGAACTCGGCGGCCTCGCCCGTCGTCTTGTGCATCTTCCAGTTCGCCGCGAGGATCGGTCTGCGCATCATCGCTCCAATGCGGCGACGCCGGGCAGCACGAGGCCCTGGACGTACTCGAGCGAAGCGCCGCCGCCGGTGGAAAGGTGGGTGATGCGATCGCCAACTCCTTGTTGGTTGATCGCGGCCAGGGAGTCGCCGCCCCCGACGACCGTCGTCGCGGAGGCGTCGGCGGCGGCGGACGCGACGGCTGCCGTGCCCTTCGAGAATGCGTCGATCTCGAACACGCCCATCGGCCCGTTCCAGAAGAAGGTCCGCGCCAAGGCGATCGCCTCGGCATAACGCGCTGCGGTCTCGGGCCCGATGTCGACGCCCATCCAGCCGTCGGGAATCGCGCGGACGACGCGGGTCTCGGCGCCGTCCTCGATCTTCTGGGCGACGACGTGATCGGTGGGAATCAGGAGCGTGCGCCCCGAGGCTTCGGCGGCGTCGAGGATCCGCTTCGCGTCCGCGATGCGCTCGGGCTCCATCAGCGAGCTGCCGACGCCCTCTCCGCGCGCGGCCATGAACGTGTAAGACATGGCTCCGCCGATCGCGAGCACGTCCGCGTGCGGCGCCAGCGCCTCGAGCACGGCCAGCTTGTCGGACACCTTCGCGCCACCGAGCACCACCATGAGCGGACGCTCGGGCTCGCGCACGACGCGCAGATGGGCGAGCTCGCTCTCGAGCAGCTCGCCCGCGGCGACGTCGGCGACGTGCTCGGTGATGCCCACCGTCGACGCATGTGCGCGGTGCGCCGTGCCGAAGGCGTCGAGGACGAACGCGTCGGCGAGCTGGGCGAGAGCGCGCGCGAAGTCGGGATCGTTCTTCGTCTCGCCCTCGTGGAAGCGCAGGTTCTCGAGCAGCAGCACATCGCCGTCGCCGAGCTCGTCGGCCTTGCGACGGGCGTCGGCGCCGATGCAGTCGTCGCAGAAGGACACGCCACAGCCGAGCAGCTCGGCCAGGCGCGGCGCCACCGGACGCAGCGAGAACTCGGGCTTCGCCTCGCCCTTCGGTCGGCCGAGGTGCGACGCGACGATCAGCCGTGCGCCGGCCTTGCGCAGGCGTTGGAGCGTGGGGAGCGACGCGCGGATCCGCGTGTCGTCGGTGATGCGACCGTCCTTGAGCGGCACGTTCAGGTCCGCGCGCACGAAAACGCGCTTCCCGCGAACGCCCTTCGCGATCAGGGAATCGAGGGTGGGGACGCCCACTAGTAGAAGTCCGAGTTCGGAGCGGGGTGACTCAAGCTTCGCTTCTCCTGAGCCAAAGCGATCGCGGAGGCCACCATTCGACTTCGCTCGCCTGCGGCTCGCTGCGCGCCGGCTTCGCCGGCTTGCCTAGGCGCCGACCTTGCGCGTCAGGTCGACCACCCGGTTCGAGTAGCCCCACTCGTTGTCGTACCACGCGAGGATCTTCGCGAAGTTGCCGTCCATCACCTTCGTGGTGAGCGAGTCGAGGATCGACGAGTGCGGGTTGCCGAGGAAGTCGATCGAGACGAGCGGCTCGTCGGCGTACTGGAGCACGCCCTTCATCGGGCCCTCGGCGGCCTTCTTCATCGCCGCGTTGATCGCGTCGGCGTCGGTCGACTTCTCGAGCTTCACCGAGAGGTCGACGACCGACACGTCCGGCGTGGGCACGCGCATCGCGTAACCGTCGAGCTTCCCCTTGAGTTCGGGAAGGACGAGGCCGATGGCGCGCGCGGCGCCGGTGCTGGTCGGGATCATCGACATGCTCGCCGCGCGGGCGCGGCGCAGGTCGCTGTGGGGGAAGTCGAGGATGACCTGGTCGTTGGTGAAGGCGTGGATCGTGGTCATCCAGCCGGAGATGATCCCGTACTCGTCGTGGAGCACCTTCGCGACCGGGCCGAGGCAGTTGGTCGTGCACGACGCGTTCGAGATGATCTTGTGCTTGCTGGGATCGTAGTCGTCGCCGTTCACGCCGAGGACGATCGTGACGTCGGGGTCCTTCGCGGGCGCGCTGATGATGACGCGCTCGGCGCCGGCGGTGAGATGCTTTCCGGCGCCCTCGCGGTCGGCGAAGATGCCGGTCGATTCGACCACGATCTTGGCGCCGAGCTGGCCCCAGGGCAGCTTCGCCGGATCGCGCTCGGCCGACACCGGGATCCGCTTGCCGTCCACGACGATCGCGTCGCCGTCCGCTTCGACCGTGCCCGGATAGCGGCCGTGGATCGAGTCGTACTTCAACAGATGGGCGAGGGTGCCCGCGTCGGTGAGGTCGTTGATGCCGACGATTTCGAGGTCTTTCCCCTGCGCGGCTCGGAAGACGAGGCGCCCGATGCGTCCGAAGCCGTTGATGCCCACCCGGATGGCCATTTTCACTCTCCTCTGATTTCTGGAAGGAGGGGGAATCTAGCGGCTTCCTTCGGTCTCGCCCGCGTCGGCGCTTGCTTTGCGGCCGCGCCTGGACGAGAAACACGGGGTGAGCGCTTCGGATGAGGGGCAGCGGAGAGGGATGGCGGGGACCCTGCGGGATCACCGCGTCGCGGTGGGCCTGCTCGCGATCGCGGCGCTGGCGGCCGGCTTCTGGGGAGCGACCCAGCTCCGCGCCCGGGACGACGTCCACGTCGCGCTGCCGCAGGAATCGGGGCAGCGAACGCTCGCCGGGCTGACCGCGACCGTCGCCGTGGATCGCGATCGCCACGGTATTCCCCACATCCAGGCCGAGAACGAGCGGGACGCGTTTCGCGGGCTCGGGTTCGTGCACGCCCAGGACCGGCTCGCCCAACTCCTCCACCTGCGGCGCACGGCGCACGGAACGGCCTCCGAGGTCGCGGGCCGCGAGGCCGTCGCCGGGGATCGCCTCGCGCGCTGGATCGATCTCGCCGGCCTCGCCGATCGGCAATGGGAGAACCTGGCGTCCTCGACGCGCCGCGCGCTCGAGGCCTACGCCGAAGGCGTGAACGCGCGCATCGCCCACCTCGAGGAGGGACGCGAGCCGGACGCCGATCCGGTCGCGCCGTGGCTCCCCCAGGATTCCCTCGCCGTCTTCAAGCTCTTCGCCTGGGGCCAGAGCGAGTCGGTCGAGGCGAGCCTCGTGCTGAACGAACTCGTCGCCGCGCTCGGGTCGACCGAGGCGGCGCGCTTCTTTCCCCCGCGCGCGTCGGACGAGGGTCCGGCCGGACGCGCGACCGCGGCGAGCGCCTCCGAGGCATATTTCGCGGGCGCCCGGTCGCTGCAGCGCGCGTTGGGGCAGGCCGGCTATGGCGTGGGGAGCGCCGCGTTCGTCGTCGGCGGATCCCACACCGAGAACGGCAAGCCGATCCTCGTCGCCGACAGCCATTTCGAGCCGACCGCCCCGGCGGCGCTCCACCTGGCGCACCTGCAGGCTCCGGGGCTCGACGTCGCGGGTGCCACGCTGCCCGGCGTGCCGGTCTTCTGGTGGGGACGCAATCCCGAGCTCGCCTGGGCATCGGTCAACGCGGGCGCGGTCGTCAGCGACCTCTACGTGGAGACGACGCGCAAGGACGGCGCCGAGGTGCACGACGGACGGCGGTGGCAGACGCTCGCCACCCGCACTGAGACTCTGCGCGTGCGCGGCGCTCCGGACGTCGTGTTCGAGGTGCGACAGGGCGCGCGCGGACCGCTGCTCGAGGGCGTGGAGGGCGACGAGGCGATCTCGGTCGCGTGGACGGGCGCGCGCACGGACGGGGCGAGCGGCATCGGCTCGCTGCTGCGCGTCGCGCGCGCCGGGGATGGCGAGGCGCTGCGCAAGGCGCTGGCGCGTCACCACGAACCGCCGATCGCGATGGTCTGGGCCGCGGGCGACGGGGACGCCGGGCTCCAGATGGCGGGGTGGATCCCGCGCCGGACGCTGGCGTCCCAGCTCCTGCCGCTCCCCGGTCGCGCGCGCTGGTACGCCTGGGACGAGCCGATCGCCTTCGACGCCCTCCCCGCAAACACGCTGGAGCAGGGGAAGGGCTTCGCGATCGCCGCGGACCAGCTCTTCGAGAGCGAGGACGAAGAGGCGCCGATCGACGGGGTCTGGCGCACGGGGGCGCGGCACGCGCGCATCGCGATCCTGCTCGGCGAAGCGACGCGTGAAGACACCACGCTGCGCGGTCTGGCGGAGATTCCGTCGGACGTCGCGCTCGATCGGAGCCGCGCGCTCGTCGCCGTCGCACTCGGCCTCGCCGGCGATGCGATCGAGGCGCGGGAGGCGCAGGAGCTGGCGGCGCTCTTGCGCGACTGGGACGGGCGCGCGAGCCGCGCGAGTGTCGGGGCGACGGCCTATCACACGACGTTGCACGTGCTCGCGGAGTCGCTCTTCGAAGACCGGATGGGGCCCGCGCGCTACCGGCGATTCCTCGCGCTGCGCTCCCTCGATCTCGAGGCGCTGGTGTACGGCGTGCTGCTCGACGCCGCGGCGGGCCGCGCGTCCGATTCCTGGGCCGATCCGCAGACGGTGCGCGACGCGATCGTCGCGAGCTTCGGCGAGGCATGGCTCTCGCTCTCCTACCACCACGGCCCGGATCCGCGCCGCTGGGCCTGGGGCAAGGTCCACGCGCTGCGTTTCCGACCGCTGTCGAGGGGCCGGCCGACGCTCGGGCCGTTTCCGCATGGGGGCGGGCCGCACGCGCCGCTCGCCGGTTCCTACTCGCACGAGGAGGCGGCGGAGGGGAGATTCGACGTGCGCGTCGCCGGCACGGCGCGCTTCGCCATCGACGCCGACTCGCTCGACCTGGCCCTCGTCGCGTTGGCGCCGGGCCAGCACGAGCATCCGGAGCACCCGCACTTCGACGACGCGCTCGCTCTCTGGTCGGAAGGGCGGTTCTCGCTCCTGGCGACGCGTCAGCTCGAGATCGAGGATCGCAGCGTGGCCCGGCTGGTGCTCGAGCCGGTACGCTGACGCGGGCCGGGCGACCGGCCGACTGCGAGTGGAGTTCGCCGCCCCCGATCGAGCGCTGATGTCCGTACGAGAGCCACCATGGTGCGCTGTGTCCTGTTCGCCGAGGTTCCCGGCTTCTATGCCGCGGTCGCCCGTGCGGACGATCCGGCGCTCGCGGGGCGCCCCGTGATCGTCGGCGGCGATCCGCGCAAACGCGGTCGCGTGCAATCGGCGACCCTCGATGCGTTCGCCGCCGGCGTCGAACTCGACATGCCGATCCTGGAGGCACTCCGCCACTGTCCCCTGGCCCGTGCGGTGCGCACGGACATGCCGCGGGTCCGCGAAGTGTCGCGGCGTTTATTCGCGTCGTTGCGCGGCGTCGAGGGCCACCTCGAGACCTTCGGTCTCTCGGCGTGCTATGCCGACGTCACGGCGCGACACGAAGAGGCGGAGGCGCTCGCGCAGCGCGCGATGGACGTCGTGGACGCCACGCTCGGTCTGCCGCTGCGGGTCGGCATCGCCTCGGGGAAGTTTCTCGCGCGTCTCGCCGCGGAGGAGGTGTCGGGGGAGCGCGGCGTGGTGCGCGTCGCGCCCGGGTCGGAGCAGGGCTTCCTCGATCCCCTGCCGATCGAGCGCCTCGACGGCGTCGGGCGAAAGACCGCGGCCTCGCTCGCCGCGATGGGCGCGCGCACGATCGCCGACGTCCGCGCGCTCGGCCGGGAGCGCCTCCAGGCCGAGTTCGGGCCGAACGGATTGCGTGTCCACGCCTGTGCGTGCGGGGGATTCGAGGAGCCGGTGCGCGCCGCGCGACATCCGAAGAGCCTCAGTCGGGAGTCGACCCTGCGCGGAGAGTCCTCGGACGTCGCCGTGTTTGCCGAAGTACTCGCCGGCCTCGCGCAACAGCTCGAGGAGGAGCTCGGACGCCAGGGCCTCGTGGCGGGCCGGGTCGCGGTGAAGGTCCGCTTCGCCGACCACGGCACCACCACGCGCAGCGCCACGCTTCCGAAGCCCACCGCTTCGGCGGCCGCGTTCCACGCCGCCGGAAGCCGACTCCTCGAGCGCACCCAGGCCGGGGCGCGCCCCGTCCGCGGCCTCGGACTCCAGCTCGCGCTGCTCGCGCCCGCCGGCGAAGCCGACCGCCAGCTCGATCTCTTCCCGCCCGACTGAAGCGTTCCCGCCATCCTGGAGAATCGGTCCTAAAGCGACGGTTCACGCCGGCCGAATCAAGGGAGACACGCGACCGGAAGACAGGGGCGGGCGATCGATGGGCGAGAAGACGGGCTCGGAGCGCCGGAAATACAGCCGGATCGGGACGGATCAGGTGATCTCGTTCGCGCCGGTCGACGATCGCGATCTGCTCGCGGTCGGGCGCGACCTCTCCTCGGGCGGCATCCGCTTCGAAGCGGTCGGCTGCGAGATCGACCTCGGCGACGTCCTTCGCGTGACCTTCAACGTCGGTGATCACACCGTCGTCGCGGTCGGGCGCGTGGTCTGGTCGACCGAGATCGACCCCATCTCCCTCGACGTCGGACTCGAGTTCATCGAAGTCGATCCGGCCGCTCGTGAGATGCTCGAAGAGATCACCTCCGACACCGACGTCCCGGTCTAGCCGACCCCGCACGGGCTCTCGGATCGGGTTCGAAGGCGGCTCCGGGCGCGAATCCGAACGCTGGTTGACCGCCCGAATCCCGCGTGTCAGCGTGTGCCCCCCATGGCGGACTTCCACCAGAGCGGCGCGGTCACCACCCTCCATCGTCTCGGACGACCCGACTGGCGCCGGCTCGAAGCCGATCTCTTGCGCCACAGTCGCAGCCGCCCGATCTCCCTGGTGCTCCCGTGCCTCTACAAGGAGCTCCACGGGCCGGGCCTCAAGGGCATCGTCGACACGCTGCGCGGCGTCCCCTACCTGCGCCAGGTCGTCGTCAGCATCTCCGGATCCGACGAGGAGCGCGCAGAATACGACGACATGCGCGCGCTCTTCGACGGCGTGCGGACGGTCGACGGCAAGGCCCCCATCCTGCTCTGGAACAGCGGTCCGCGCGTGAAGGCGCTCTACGATCGTCTCGAAGCGGAGGGCCTCCAGGCCGGCACGCCGGGGAAGGGTCGCAGCACCTGGCTCGCCTTCGGCTACGTGCTCGCCACGAACGTGTCGCGCGTGATCGCCGTGCACGACTGCGACATCCGCACCTACGACCGCGAGCTGCTCGCGCGTCTCGTCTATCCCACGGCGCACCCGAACCTGAACTACGAGTTCGCGAAGGGCTACTACGGTCGCGTCACCGATCGTCTCTACGGCCGCGTGACCCGCCTGTTCGTCACGCCCCTCCTGCGGGCGATGAAGGCCGTCCTCGGCTCCCACCCGCTGCTCGACTACCTCGACGTGTTCCGATACCCGCTCGCCGGGGAAGTCTCGATGACCGCGGATCTCGCGCGCATCAACCGCATCCCCAGCGACTGGGGCCTCGAAGTCGGAACCCTCGTCGAGGTGTATCGCAACTGTTCACAGAAGCGGATCTGCCAGGTCGAGCTCACCGAGAACTACGATCATCGGCATCAGGATCTCTCCGAGCACGACGCCACGCTCGGACTGCACCGGATGGTGCGCGACATCGCATCCTCGACGATCCGAAACCTCGCGAGCTACGGCGTCGAGTTCGACGCGGGCTTTCTCAACACCCTCACCGCGGCCTATCGACGCACCGCGCAGGACGCGATCGCCTCGTACAGCGACGACGCCGCGCTGAACGGCCTCGTCTTCGATCGCCATGAAGAGGAGCTCGCCGTCGAGACGTTCTCGGGGGCGCTGCGCGCCGCGGGTCTCGACTTCGTGCGCGACCCGATGGAGGTGCCGCAGATTCCGAACTGGAATCGCGTCGCGTCGGCGCTGCCCGAGTTCCTCGACGAGCTGCGCGACGCCGTCGACGCGGACGCCGCCGAGACCTGAGCCCCGGACGTCGCCGTCGGAGACGACGATTCAGTTCGGAGCGGAACCGTTGCGACCCGTGAGGCGATCGACGCTGTCGACGAGGAGTCGCGCCGCGTTCGAGTCCTTCTTGCACACGAACTCGTTGGCGCCGGCTGCGAGAGCCGCGCTGCGCTCCTTCTGGTCCTCGAGCACGGTGTTCATCACGACGGGCAGATCGGCGAGGGCGTCGTTCTCACGGACGCGATGGATCAACGCGAACCCGTCGAGCACCGGCATCATGGCGTCGGCGACCAGGGCGTCGAAATCCGCGTTCTGGAGCAGCTCCCAGGCCTGGGCCCCGTCCTCGGCGAGTCGCACTTCGTAGCCCGCCGCCGAGAGCACGTGTCGGTTGGTGACCCGCGCCGCGATCGAATCGTCGACCACGAGAATGCGTTTCGTCGGCTTCTCCGCGCGGGCCTCCGGTTCGCGCCCGAGCGCGAGGCGCATCGCGTCGGCCAGGAACTCGCGGCGACGCTGATAGGAATGGAGACGGTACTCGGCGGTGAGCAGGGCGAGCGGGGTCGCCTCTCCCTCGGTTTCCCTCTCGATGAACGCGCGCGTCCGATCGATCTCCGCTTCGACGGAGGTGATCGTCTCGGCGAGCCATCCCAGACTCTGCGCGTCGTCCGATGTCGCGAGCACCAGCTTGAGCGCCACGATGTCCTTTTCGGCGGACATCGGTGCATCCGGTGTGGTCTTGATCCAGGTCTCGAACTCGGCCGCGCCTTCGGGCGTGATCTCGTAGACCTTGCGCATCCGCGAATCGCACAGCTCTCGGTGCGAATTCACGAAGCCCTGTTCTTCGAGCGACCGGAGCGCCGGATAGACGTTCACGTTGCGAAGCGGATAGAGGTGCTGGAACGTGCCGAGCTTCTGGTGGAGGTCGTACCCGTGACTGGGTCCTTCGATGAGGAGGCGGAGCAGGACGTGGGGTACGGACACGGAAGCACCTCGAGCGGGGTACGGGCAACGCGCCCCGTTTCCCTTGTCATCAGCCGAGCTTATCGACCGCAGATAGTTCAACCTGTTATCTATCGCGATCAATAATGCCCTTTTTCGCCCCGGTTTCGGGCTGCGAGTTGAAGGGCGAGACGAAAGACCCTCGGAGCTCCTAGCGAGGTGACTCCAGGGCGGCCGCGAGCACTTCGTCGAGGTCATCGACGAGGCGGACGTCCAGCTCTTCCCGGACCTCGTCGGGGACGTCCACGAGGTCCTTCTCGTTCTTGCGCGGCAGGAGCACGGTGTCGATCCCGGCACGAGCCGCTGCGAGCACCTTGTCCTTGATGCCCCCGACCGGGAGCACGCGACCGCGCAGCGAGATCTCGCCGGTCATCGCCACGTTGCCGTGGGCCGGCCGCTTCGAGAGGGCCGAGACGAGCGCCGTCGCCATCGTGACGCCCGCCGACGGACCGTCCTTCGGGATGGCGCCGGCCGGGACGTGGAGATGGATCTCGCAGCCCTCGAGCAGCTTCGGGTCGAGGTCGAGGGACTCGGCGTTGGAGCGGACCCAGGAGAGGGCGGCCTCCGCCGACTCGCGCATCACGTCGCCGAGCTGCCCGGTGATGCGCAGGCGCACGTCCTTGCCGCCGGGCAGCACGGTCGCCTCGATGAAGAGGATGTCGCCGCCGTGGCTGGTGTAGGCGAGCCCGACGACGACACCGGGCTGTGTCGTCCGCTCGGCGGTCTCGGGCAGATGCGGCGGCGCGCCGAGCGCTTCTTCGACGAACGCGGCGTCGACGCGGATCGGCGCGGCGGTCTCACCCTCGGCCGCCTTCGCGCGTGCACTCGCCACCCGTCGCGCGGCCTTGCGCACCAGGCTCGCCACGTTGCGATCGAGGTTCCGCACGCCGGCTTCGCGGGTGTACTCGTTCACGAGCTTGTCGAGGGCGTCCTCGGTGATCTCGAGGTCGGCGGACGTCAACCCGTGGTCCTCGAGCTGCTTCGGGACGAGGTGCTGGTTGGCGATCACCAGCTTGTCGCGCTCGGTGTACCCCGGCAGCTCGATCACCTCCATGCGGTCGAGCAGGGCGGGCGGGATCGTCGACAGGCTGTTCGCCGTTGCGATGAACATCACGCGCGAGAGGTCGAAGGGCACTTCGAGGTAGTGGTCGCTGAAGGTGTCGTTCTGCTCCGGGTCGAGCACCTCGAGCAGCGCCGACGACGGATCGCCACGGAAGTCCGACCCGAGCTTGTCGATCTCGTCGAGCAGGAAGACCGGGTTGCGCGTGCCCGCGCGGCGCAGGCTCTGGAGGATGCGGCCGGGCATCGCGCCGACGTAGGTGCGACGGTGGCCGCGGATCTCCGCCTCGTCGCGCACGCCGCCGAGCGACGCGCGCGCGAACTCGCGACCCATCGCGCGCGCGATCGAGCGGCCGAGCGACGTCTTGCCGACGCCGGGCGGGCCGACGAAGCAGAGGATCGGGCTCTTCGCTTCGGGCGCGAGCTTGCGCACGGCGAGGAACTCGAGGATGCGGTCCTTCACCTTGTCGAGGCCGTGGTGGTCCTCGTCGAGAATGGTGCGCGCGGCGACGAGGTCGAGCTTGTCCTCGGTCTCGGCGCTCCAGGGCACGTCGGCGAGCCACTCGATGTAGGTGCGGATCAGGTGTCGATCGGGCGCGTGCTGCGGCAGCGCGGAGAGACGCTGCAGCTCGCGGTCGGCCTGGGCGCGCGCCGCTTCCGGTAGCCCGGCGGCCTCGATCTTCTCGCGCAGCTCCTCCACTTCGCGGATGCCCGGATCGCCTTCTCCGAGCTCGTCCTCGATGTCGCGCATGCGGCGGCGCAGCAGGCGCTCGCGACGCGCCGGGTCGATCTCCTCGTCGTCGCCGGTCGCGAGCGCGAGCTGCGTCTCCGCGATCGTCACCTCGCGTTCGAGGTGTTCGGCGACGCGGAGCAGGCGGCGCGAAGGCTTCGCCTCCTCGATCAGGGCGATCCGTTCCTCCGGCGGGAGCGGCAGGGTGGAGGCGACGAGGTCGGCGAGCAGGCCCGGCGCCGGAATGCCCTCGACGAAGTTCTTCCACTCGTCGGGGTAGTCGTCGTGGAGATCGATCACGCGGTGGGCGAGACCGATCACGCGCTGCCAGGCCTCGTCGAGCTCGGGCGAGTCGGGCTCGCTCTCGTCGATCGGGTCGATCGGCAGGAGGTGCTGCATCTCGCCGGGCTCCGGCGGCAGGATCCGCGTGCGCGCCACGCCGACGACGATCGCCTGCTTTCCCTCGCGCTTCGCATCCACCACGCGCACGACGCGGACGATGCAGCCGACCGGATAGAGCTCGCCGATCGCCGGGTCTTCGGTGGTCGGGTCGCGCTGGGTGGCGACGATCAGGAAGCCCTCGTCGCCGGCCGCTTCGAGGGCGGCGAGCGAACGCGGCCGCCCGATCGCCAGGGGCACCGTCACGCCGGGGTAGAGGATCACGTCCCGGACCGGGAGCAGCGGCAGATAGCTCGGCACCTCGATCCGCTCCTGACCGACGGCCAGGATCTCGTGGTGGCCCGAATCCTCCTCGATGTCGGGCTGGAGATCGGAATCGCCGTTCTGGCCTTCGCCGTTCCCGCCGTTGGAGTCGGAATCGTGGGTGGGGTCGAAATCGTCGTTCACGCTGCTCCCAGTGGACCGGCCCGCCCGGGCCGGCAATCGGGAACGCTAAGCCCGCGCGGGGTCGGGTCAAGGCGCGCAGAGGTCAGCGACGGCCGAACGAGGCGCGGATCCAGGCCCAGAAGGCGCCCGGGGAGGGCGCCAGGCGGAACTGGAGGCCCCGGACGCGGCGCAGCTGACTCCGGGTCGACTGCAGGGCGAGCTGGCGGAGGATGTGCGCCGCGGGGTCGGGCGCGCCGGAGCGGATCAGCAGGGCCGCGAGGTCGTGGTTCGTCGCGAAATCCCCGGGCGCGAGCTTGCGGGCGCGGAGCAGGAGATGGATGGCGTCGGGCGCGTCCTGGCGCGATCGGAAGCGGTTCCGCCCCTCGAGGAGAGCGGCGTGGGCGTCGATCGGCCGGCCGCGCTCCGTCTCGACGTTCGCGAGCTCTTCCCAGACCGCCCGCTGCTTGCCCAGACAGCCCGCCGCCTCCCGGAGGACCCCGATCGCCTGGTCGAGGAAGCCGCCGCGAACGAGGTGGGCGATGGCGATCTGGTAGCTCGCCCAGGCGTCTTCGACCTGCCGGGTTCCGGCGAGGAGCGGAGCGAGGCGTCGGTGGATGTCGGTGTTCGTCGGCTCGTGCTCGAGCACTTCGCGGTAGCGCGCGATCGCCTTGGTCGGGTTGCCCCGCGCGCGGGCGCGCGAGGCCTCGGAGAGGCTGCGCGAGCGGTCGTAGGATCGACGGCGAAGGAAAGGCAGGGCGGACTCCGAGAACCCGGCGACCCGCCGAAGCGGGCCGCGATCTCTGTTCATCGGCCTCGCCGGCCGGAGCCTCGACCCCGATGGGTGTGACGTGGCTCACACGCGCCGCACCCGGTGCGCGGAGGTTGCCGGTGCGCTGAGGTCCGCGGTTGCACTGCGCAACGGCAGCCGGGGCGGGATGCGTGGTGCCCGGGACTGGAGTCGAACCAGCACGGCCTTGCGACCACCAGATTCTGAGTCTGGCGCGTCTACCAATTCCGCCACCCGGGCAAGGCGCCGGAGACTAGATCCGGGGGAGGGCGTTCGCCATAGAGCGCGTCGGCCGCGCTCGGCGACAGGAGCGCCCGGACGCGCACCTCGCCTACCTTGCCGCGATGGGACGTCCCCGCCGACCGGTGAAGCGTCGCGAGCGGGGGCGCGCGGCGAAGCGGACGAAGTCGGGCAATAAGTCGGGGAAGAGGCCGGGGAAG
>JAHEJV010000424.1 GCA_024638705.1 Deltaproteobacteria bacterium
CGTTGGCTTCCGGCGTTCGGGAACTCCATGATCCCACGTAGATCCAGCGTTTCGGGCTCGGATCGGATCGATTGCATAGCGATCGCGATCACCACGAGGGCAGACCCCCTCGGCGATGCCCCGGCTACCTGCGGGCGCGGCGCGCCTAACCCCGGGGCGTCGCGAACTTTCCGCCCGCCGCCATCCAGCGCTTCATCACCTCGTTCGCCTCGTTCGGGTTGTAGAGGTCTTCCTGCAAGGAGAAGAGGCCGTCGCCGGCATATTCGAGGATCGTGACGCAGCCGAAGCGGTAGACCTCGTCGCCGCCCTGCGGGTCGGGCATCACCTGCCACGGGTAGTAGACGACGCGGTTGCCGTCGATCGCGTGCCAGCCGACGGGGAAGGTCATCATCGGGACGGGCTTCATCACGTCGAGGATGGCTTTGCGGATCGCCTCGCGGCCGTGGAAGGTGCCGAGGTGGTGCTCGATCCAGACGCCGTCCTCGCTGTGCAGGTCGGCCCAGGCGCTCCAGTCGCCGGAGTCGCCGACGGCGACGAAGTGTTGGTAGGCGTCCTCGACCTCGGACCGGGCGAACGAACTCATGCGACCTCCTCGAGACGCGCGTTGCGCGCGAGAGCCGAATCCTACGCCATCGGCGGAAAAGGACGTCGGCACGGCTGGCGCGGGGGCACATTCCTGTGAAACCCTGGCCCCACCCCATGATCGCCCCGCTCTCCCTTCGCCGGCTCGCCGCGCTCGTCGCGGGGATCCTCGGCTGCGCCGTCGCCCAGGCCGCGCCGGTCGCGATCGTGAACGCCGGCTTCGAGGACACCTCGGGCCAGACCGTCTTCAACGAGTTCACCTTCGGCGAGCCCGCGGGCTGGAACTACTACCCGACCCCACCGGCCGGCATCATCGGCTCGGCCGGCGTCTACACCGGCACGCTCGAGCCCAACGGCGTCGACTTCTTCGACACCGTGGCGCCGGAGGGTGTGAAGGTCGCCATCCTCTTCAACGAGTCGCGCGAAGGGGAAGGCGAGTATGGCTACGTGCAGACGCTCCCCGTGAACCTCGCGGCCGACGTGCTCTACGAGCTCCAGGTCGAGGTGGGGAACATCGGGTCGGGCGTCGCGTCGAACGGCACCTTCTTCGACCTCGACGAGTTCCCCGGCTACCGCGTCGAGCTGTTGGCAGGCGGCGTGATGATCGCCGCGGACGAGGACACCCTGTCGATTCCGGAGTACGAGTGGCGGACGTCGACCGTGAACTTCCTGGCAGACGCGGGCCACGCGCAACTCGGGCAACCCCTCGCGATCCGCCTCGTCAATCGGAACGAGATTCCGCCCGGCTACACGCAGCAGGACTCGCCCGACCTCGAAGTAGACTTCGACGACGTCGCGCTCGAAGCCACGCCCGTGCCCGAGCCGACGGCGATGTTCCCGGTCGGCACCGTGCTCGTCGCGTGGCTCACCCGAACCCGGAGACGCAGGCCATGAAGAAGTCCGCCGTGCTCGCGCTCGCGGCGGCGCTGTCCGCCACTGCGTGCGGCTTCCGCGTCCCGAGCGAGCCGATCGCCACGCAACCCGACTTGCGCATCGTGCGGCTCAACGTCGCCAGCGCGAACGTCTACATCGTCGAGCAGGCGGGAACGCGCCTGATGATCGACGCCGGCAACCCGGGCGACGAGGCCGAGTACGAGCGCCTGATGCGCGAGCACGACATCGCGCCGGAATCGATCGACGCCCTGCTGCTCACCCACGGCCACGCCGACCACGCCGGCACCGCGCGCTACTTCCAGGACACCTACGGCATGGAGGTGATCGGCGGCGCGGGCGATCAGGAGATGATCCATGGGGGAGACGCGAAGATCTGCCCGACGAGCTTCCTGGCGCGCGTCATCGGCTGGAGCCGCAGCGGCATCACCATTCCCCCCTTCGATCTCGACATGGCGCTCGAGCCTCGTCCCGCACCGCCCTTGTCCCTCCAGGAGATCGGCATGCCCGGCGTCGTGTGGCCCTGGCCCGGCCACACCGACGGCTCGGTCGTCACGGTGATCGGCGAGCACGCCTTCGTCGGCGATCTCATCCGAGGCGGGATCCTCGATCCGACCGAGCCCAACACGCACTTCTTCATGTGCGATCTCGAAGAGAATCGCGAGCGCATTCGCGAGCTGCTCACGCTTCCCGGGATCACGACGTGGCATCCGGGCCACTTCGGCCCGCTCGCCGTCGACGACGTGCGCGCTTATCTCGAAGACTGATCTGGCGCGTCCGCCGCCGCGTCTCGCGCGCTAGGCGGCGAGGTCGCTCGGCAGGCCGCGTCCCATCAGGTCGACGAAGTTCTCCGCGTAGAAGCGCCGACGGGTGTTCTCGTCCGCGTCGCCGAGGCTCGCCTCGAAGCGCTCGTAGGGGCGTCGCCCGCCTTCGACGTGAGGGAAGTCGGTCGAGAACAGGCAGAGATCGGGGCCCGTCTGCTCGATGATCCAGCCGACGTCCTCGGTCGGGTACGGCGTCGCGCGGATCTGGCGCTGCACGTACTCGGAGGGGCGCAGCGAGAGCTTCTGCAGGCGCTCCTCGTGGCGGCGGAACGCCTCGAAGGCCGACTCCATCTGGCGCATCCAGCTCGGCAGCCAGATCGCGCCCTGCTCGATGACGCCGAAGCGCAGATCGGGAAAACGCTCGAGCACGCCGTCGAAGATCAGCGTCGCGAGCGTCTGCATCGGCGGACCAGGGATGCCCATGTAGTCGACCGAGCGGAAGTTCTCCTCGCCGCCGTGGAAGTCGGGCGGGATCGGCAGGCCGTTCTGGAAGTAGGCGGGCGGGATCAGGTCGCCGGTGCCGCCGACGTGGAAGACGATCGGGATGCCCGCCTCCTGCGCCATCGCCCAGACCGGGTCGAGGGCGATGTGGCTGGGCGAGTGGCTCACCGGGCAGCCCGACGCCACGAGCAGCGCCGCCGCGCCGGCCGCGAGCGACTCCTCCGCCATCGCCCGGGCGCGATCGAAATCGGCGATCGGGACATAACACGTCGGCAGCAGGCGCGGATCGACCGCGCAGAACTCGAGCATCCCGCGGTTGTGGGCGCGCGCCACCGCGTAGGCGAGGTCGAGATCGCCACTCGTCTCCCAGTCGAAGAGGCGGCGGTTGTGGAAGGTGTTGAACACGAGCTGGCTCGCGACCCCCATCAGCTCGATCGCGCGGGAGCGGTGCTCGGGGAGGAAGGCGCCGGTCGCCGCGAAGTTCTTCCGCTGCATGATCTCGCGCTCTTCGTCGGCGCGATAGGCGTCGGAGCGGTGGCGTTCGGCCAGGCGCGCGAAGGTGGCCTCGAGGTCCTCGGCGCCGTGGTCGCCGGTCTGCTTCAGCTCGTTCACGTAGTCGGGCGGCTCGATCCGGGAGCGCCAGGCCGGGTCGGCGTGGTCGCGCAGCCAGTGCGGCGTCTCCATGATGTGGGCGTCGGCGTCGTGGA
>JAHEJV010000106.1:0-2782 GCA_024638705.1 Deltaproteobacteria bacterium
TTCCCAGCCGGGACGGATCGTGCCCGGCGCCTCGCACGCCACGCCCGCCGCGTTGCACGCGAAGGTGCTCCAGCGACACGTCGGGTTCTGCACGACGCGAGCGTAGTAGAGCGTGTCGACGGCGGGATCGAAGTCGGGGTCGCGCCACACCTGGCAGAGCTGCGCGGCGCCCAGGTCGACGCTGCCGGCCTCGGGCTCGCAGGTGTTCGTGTCGACGCTGGCGCCGCTGTTCGCGTCGCCGGCGACGTCGATCACCGCCTCCCGAGTCGCGCCGTCCTCGGCCCAGAGCTTGATGACCTGGAGGCGTTGCAGCGCCGTGCCCGGGGCGTCCGCGGTGCCCGGGTCCTGCAGGGCCCAGGCGGCGAACGCGGGTTTCGCACCGGGCGTCGGCGGCCCGCCGAGGTTTCCGCCCATCGGCACGCCCTGTTCGTAGCCGCGCTTCGCGAAGTCCTTCGCGCACAGGTCGTCGTCGAGGCCATAGCCACCGAAGAGGCGGAAGGCGATGCGCGGGCCGCTCGTGGCGTAGGTCTCGCGGCGTCGCATCGCGTCGAAGAGGGACCGGCGCGTGTTCTGCTCCGCCCAGACGACCGCGAGCCCGCCCGGGTTGTACTCGATCGGGTCGAGCAGCGCGTCGGGCAGCGCTTCGCCGAGCGGCATGCCGGCGCCGCCGTGACCGGGATAGTCGCGCTCCTCGACGAGGCCCGGCGTTCCGAGGTGGGTATCGGTGCTGCCGATCAGGCCGAAGGCGAACGGGTTCGCGCCAATCGCCGCGCGATAGGCGAGACCCTGCGCCTGGGCGTTGCGCGTGAAGTTGCGCGGCGCCGGATCGAAGTCGCCGAAGCTCGCGAAGCGCCCCATGAAGGTGTCGTAGGGGAGGAGCTCGTCGTCGCAGAGCTCGTCCCGGGTGCCGGCGCCAAGGCGACACTCCGAGTTTCCCTTGTGCTGCGTCACCTCGACGAGCGGCTCGTTGGCGAGGCGGCGCTTCGCGTACGCGGCGTCGACCGGGTCGCCGCTGCGCAGCTGGTCGGGCGAGAACATGTGGCCGCCCGAGAGGTTCGAGTTGTGCGGGATGACGATCGCGTCGCAGCCGTCGAGCGCCTCGCGACATTCGCCGTCGAGCGCGTCCCAGAGGTCTTCGGGCGTCCCGGCGTCGATGGAGCTGGCCGGGATCTCGGGCACGGCGTCGCTCGCGAAGATCACGTTGCGGTGCAGGTTGCTCGCCGTCTCTACCGACTTCGTCCACTCGTAGCCGACGAAGCTGGTGAACTCGCAGGCGGGGCTCGTGTCGTAGGCTGCCGCTGCGGCCTCCCGCATCTCGCGCCACGGACCGCGCCCGGCCTGGATGCAGGTCTCGCCGTCCTCGCCGCAGAAGCTGAAGCGCGGGGAGCCGCGGGCGTTCATGAAGAAGAAGGCGAGGCGCGGCCAGCCGCGGTAGATGACGCAGACGGTGGAGGTGTAGGCCGGCGAGTCGGGGGCGTTGCACAGGTGCACCTCGCCGAAGAGCTCCGCGTGGTCGGTGACGGCGGCGAAGTCGAGCGGACGCTGCAGCTGCACCGTGCGGCTCGGGGCGCCGCGCTGGTCGAAGGGATGGAGGCCGAGCGGCTCGCCCTTCGCGAACTGATAGGCCTCCGCGGGCCGCGTGCGCGTGCCCTGCGTATTCGCGTCGAGCGAATAACGCGTGTGCACGTGGAGATCGCCGAACCACGGGCGTCGCAGCGGATCGTGGATGTTGCAGCGCCCTCCGTCGGACGCGTCCGCCGCAGGCGGCGTCGCTGCCACCACGAGCAGGAGCAGCATCGCGAGAACGGTGGCGGTGCGTCGACTCAATCGAAGAGCTGCCAGAAGTTCGAGCGCGCGCGCAGGCTCGAGAGGGGCGTCTCGTAGATGGGGAGCTGTGCGGAGACGATCAACAGGAAGGCGAAGGTGCCGATCGCGGCGACCCGCATCGGCGGCGACGCGAAGCGTTCGAGCCAGCGCGCCGCGAAGCCAGCCGCGAGGAAGAAGAGACCCGCGTAGAGGAACGTCTGCACGATGCCCATCGCGGCCATCATGATCACCGTGCCGCCGCCCTCGGCGAGCATCACCGCCGTGAACAGCGAGGTCAGGAAAGCGAGTCGCAGAACCGGCGCCCACTCCATCTGGAGCACAAAGAAGGGGACCGGCATGGTCGCGATGGCGACGAGGAAGAGGAAGCGGCGGGCGGCGCGGGACGACACGCGCGGATTCTACCCGCTGTAGTCGTTCGGGACAGCGCGTGAGAGAATGCCCGCATGACGATCATGCGCGTGACGCTCGCGGGAACCGACCTCGATGGCGATGCCGAAGGAAGGCGCCGGCGCCGACTTCTGGATGACGGTCCTCGAGGTGCCCGAGGGCGCCTGGGGCTACGGCGGACGCCCGGCTTCGATCGCGGCGCTCGCGCCGGTGTTCAGCGAAGACCGGAAGGAGCGGATCCGAGCCCATCTCGACGAGCGCGGCAACTGAGCTGCTTCAGCCCACGGCCCGCGCCGCGAACGCGCCTCCGCGCTTCAGGTCGATGAAGCACTTCACGTCCTCGGCGATCACGCGACGGCTCTCGTCGTCGCGGTAGAAGCGCGTGCGCGCGTCGTGTTCGCTCGCGAACCACAGCTCGGAGATCGCGTCGAAGGGCGCGTCGTCCCGCGGGCTCGCGACGAAGTTCTGCACGTAGCGCGCGATGCCCGGGTGATGGCCGCGCGCGAGGGGCGCGTGACGTTCGCGGTAGTGGGCTTCGAAGTCGTCGAAGGTGTGGTCGGCGCGGCGC
>JAHEJV010000106.1:2792-12875 GCA_024638705.1 Deltaproteobacteria bacterium
CCAGTGCACGACCTCGCGCACGCGGTGGACGGAGCGGGCGTCGCGCGCGAGCGCGGCCTCGGCGGCTTCGCTCTCGGCGTCCTCGGGCCACGCGAGCGCGACGCCGGGATTCGGCTCCGGCTTCGCCGTCCCGCCGTTCGGCTCGGCGAGGATCGCGTTCGTCGGCTCCGACCGCAGCACGACGTGCCGGCAGGCGACCTCGGGAATCGTTTCCCGATCCGCGAGCAGCGCGATCCACTTCGTCGGCAACAGCGCGCCCGAGCCGGCTAGACGCGGCCGAACTTCGGCGGTCGCTTCTCCATGAAGGACGTCACGCCCTCCTTGAAGTCGGGGCGGTCGAAGCTCTCGATCATCAGGTCGATGGCTTCCTTCTCCGCCGGTCCGAGCTCCCGGGTGAGCTGCTGGTAGACCTGGCGTTTCATGATGCGCATCGAGGTCGGCGAGCACTCGGCGGCCATGTCCTCGACATAACCGAGCACGAAGGGAAGCAGCTGCTCGTCGTCGACGACGCGATTGACGAGCCCCATCCGCTCCGCCTCCTCGGCGCCGACCTTGCGCGCCGACATCAAGAGGTCGAGGGCGTGCGCCGGTCCGACGATCCGCGGCAGCAGCCACGCGATGCCCCACTCGGCGACGAGCCCGCGCTTCGCGAACGCCGTCGTGAACACCGCACTGCGCGCCGCGAAGCGCACGTCGCAGGCGAGTACGATCGGCACCGCCATGCCCGCCGTCGGGCCGTTGATCGCCGCGATCACCGGCTTCCGCACGCTCATCAGGTAGGTGTAGGTGCCGCGGAAGTCGTCGCCCACGGACGGATCGCCCGGGTCGGCATCGAGGTCTTCGGGAAAGGCGTTGCTGCGCTCGCCGTCGCTGATGTCGCGCAGGTCGTTGAGATCGGCCCCGGCGCAGAATCCACGACCCTTCCCGGTGAGGACGATCGCGACGACGTCGCCGTCCGACTCCGCTTCGGCGACGGCGTGCTTCACCTCGGCCGCCATGCGCTGGGTCCAGGCGTTCAGCGCGTGTGGGCGGTCGAGCGTGATGATCGCCGCCGCACCGTCGACGCCGTATTCGATTTCTTCGTAGGTCACCGTCAGTCCTCGGGCGCGAGAATGCCCGGCATCTCGGGGTTGCGTTCGTCGCGCACCTCGTCGAGGCGCTGGTAGAGCCCCGCCTTCACGTCTTCCTGGGCGGGAATGACGTAGAAGCGCTCTTCGCGGATGGCGTCGAAGGTCTCCTCGGCGACGCGCTCGGGCGGATAGCCGTCCTCGATGCCTTCGTTCAGGAACTTCGACATCAGCGCGCCGCCCTCGGAGAGCTCGCTGCGATCGGGATCGCGCGTGCCCGTGCCGGGCTGGTTGCGCTCGGATCGGGTGATCTTCGTCTTGATCAACCCCGGACACACCACCGACGCGCGAATCGGCGCGCCGAGCATGAGCATCTCCTTGTGCAGGCTCTCCGAGAGCGCGACGACCGCGTGCTTCGTCGCGTTGTAGATGTCGAGATAGGGCGCGGCGGTGAGCCCGGCCATCGACGCGGTGTTCACCACGTGGCCCGGAACGTTCTGCTCGAGCAGGATCGGCATGAACGAGCGGATGCCGTGGATCACGCCCCAGACGTTCACGTCCATCGTCCAGCGCAGCTCTTCGAGGGTGTTCTCCCAGATGGCGCCGTAGACGAGGACGCCCGCGTTGTTGAACACGACGTGGGCGCCGCCGAAGTGGTCGACCGCGGTGCGCGCGAGCGCATCGACCGCATCGGGATCGGTGACGTCCGTGGGGACGCCGATCACGTCGGCGCCGGTCGCGCTGATCTCACCGGCGGCGGTGTCGAGGGCGGCCTTCTCGACGTCGGCGAGCACGACGCGCATGCCGAGTGAGGCGGCGCGGTCGGCGAACGCGCGTCCGATTCCGCTCGCCCCTCCCGTCACCACCGCTACGCGTTCCGCGAATTCCTGCATCGGTTCCTCCTCCGTCGGGACACGCTACACCGCGCCCGGATCGGCTGTCACCCGCGGCGCGAGCTCGCCGGCGAGCCAGTCGGCGAGCACGGCGTGGCCGCGCGCGTTGAGATGCCCGTCGTAGGCGAAGTAGAGCTCCCAGGGTCGGTCTTCGCGCGCGAACGGGACGGTGGCGTCGAGCCACAGCGCGCCGCGACGCCGGGCGACATCGCGGACGCGCTCGGCGAGCGGGTTCGGCGCCGGGTCGCGCAGGAAGATCTCGTAGGTGGGGACGTAGACGATCGCGACGCGGACGCCGTCGTCCGCGGCCTCCTCAATCATCTGATCGAGCAGGGTCGCGTTCCAGTCGAGCCGCTCCGCCCAGGCTTCTCGCTGATCGGGCTCGTGGAACGCCATCCCGGGCCCGAACGCGCGCCCGCGCGAGAAGTCGAGATCGTGTTTCGCGATCGCCTCGGCGCGCGTGAGCACCGGCTGGTCCGGCTTCGCGCCGGGCTTCACGTATGGCGTGCTGTGCAGACGCTTCCCCCGGATACGCCGCGAGAGCTGGTGCAGGCGACGGCGCAGGAGCGAGCTCTCGAATTCGTGCGAAAGGCGACGCGACAAGGTGTCGAGCGGGCCGATCTCTTCGGGCAGCGTCTCGAACCGCTCGCCCACTTCGATCTCGAAGTCGCTGCGATACTGCACGTTGTCGTCGGGGTCGTTGTCGAAGAGCTGCACCACCAGCCAGTCGGGGGCGAAGCGCTCGCGCACGTGGCGCGCCTGGGCGACGAACCAGAGCGGACAGCCCCCGTTCTTCGCGGCGTTCACCATCTCGATGCCCGTCGCCACCTCGAAGCGCTCGCCGAAGGTCTCGTCGAAGCCGACGCCCCAGCCCGCGGCGAACGAGTCGCCCAACAGCACGGCACGCGAGACGCCGGGCGTGCGCTCGGTGCGGCGATCGAGCCGATCGCGATGGCCGAAGCGGTTGATGCGATAGCGGGCGCGGAACTCGTCGGCGAGCAGGTCGGCTTCGGCGTTCGGCTCGAAGGGCACGATCACACCGCCCGCGCGCATGCGTCGCTGGAGATGCACCTCGTCGACGACGAAGTGCAGCGCCCACTCGGCGAAGAGCAGCGCGACGACGATCGAAGCGACGAGCAGCAGCCAGCGCATCAGCTCTCGAGCGCGAGCATCGCGCGCATCAACTCCTCGTCGGAGTGGTTGCGCCAGGCGTCGAGCTGACCGGCGCCGAGCGGGTCGCACGCGACGCGCAGCGGGCTCGCGTCGTCGAGGATGGCATCGGCGATGGCGCGCGCGGCGACGTCCGGCGCCGTGGTCATCGGCGCCACCGCACGGCGCCCCGCGAGCAGCGCCTCGGCCTGCGCTGCGTAACCCGCGTGCTCTGCCGCTTCGGGCAGGCGATCCGACGCCGCCAGCATGTCGGTATCGATCGGGCCAGGCATCACCTCGAGCACGCGGATGCCGAAGGGCGCGAGCTCGGCGCGCAGCGATTCGCCGAGCGCGCCGACGGCCGCCTTGCTCGCGCGATAGGCGGCGTAGAAGGGCACCGCCGTGAGGTAGGAACAGCTCGTGATGTTGCACACGACGCCGCCGCCCGCCGCGCGCAAGGCCGGCACGCTGCGTCGCACGACTTCGACGAGACCGAAGAGGTTGGTCTCGAACATCTCGCGCCAGAGCGCGAGCGGTGCGTGTTCGACCGGGAGATAGGCGCGGTCGACGCCGGCGTTGTTGACGACGACGCGCAGGTTCTCGGGGATGCGGATCGTGGCGGGGTCGTTCACGTCGAGGCGCACGGCTTCGAGCGAGCCCGCGGCGTCGCGCGCTTCGAGGGCGAGCGAAGCGCCGTCGTCCGGGTTGCGCATGCCGGCGGAGACGGCGAAGCCGCGCCCCGCGAGCTCGAGGGCGATCGCGCGGCCGAGCCCGCGATTCGCACCCGTCACCAGCGCTGCGCCACCTGCCTTCATCCGACCGCCGTGGCCCGAGGTGTTCGGGCGCGCCCAGTTTCGCATACTGGCCGCCCATGACCACGGTGTCCTACCCCGCCGCGCTGCGTCGTCACGCCGAAGCGATGTCCGAGAAGACGGCGCTCGTGTGCGGGGACGTCACGCTCACCTACGCCGAGCTCGATCGCGCGACGAACCGCCTGGCGCGCGCCTTCGCTGCGCGCGGCGTCGGCGAGGGAAGCTTCGTGACGGTCGCGCTACCGAACAGCGCCGAGTTCGTCGCCGCGTGCTTCGCGGCGTGGAAGCTCGGCGCGGTGCCGCAGCCGATCTCGGTGCGGCTGCCGACGAAGGAGCGCGACGCGATCCTCGAACAGGCGAAGCCGGCGCTCGTCGTCGGGCTGGCGTCGCAGGACGCGGCGGGCTTCCCGTCCGTCGAGGCTGGGTTCGCGCCCGATGGCGACGACGGTCCGCTGCCCGATCGCCGGTCGCCGTCGCGGCAGGCGCTCGCGTCGGGCGGCAGCACCGGGCGTCCGAAGCTGATCGTCGATGCGCTTCCCGCCGAGTGCGACCCGACCGAGCCCTTCTACGGCAACATGCCCGGCAACACGGTGCTCGTGCCGGGGCCGCTCTATCACGCGGCTGGCTTCATCAACACGACCGTCACGATCCTGCTCGGCGGAACGGTCGTCCTGCTCGAGCGCTTCGACGCCGAACGCACGCTCGCCCTGATCGAGGAGCATCGCGTGCGCTGGGTCGCCTTCGTGCCGACGATGCTGCTGCGCATCTGGCGTCTGCCCGAGGAGACGCGCAAGCGCTACGACCTCTCCTCGCTCGAACGCGTCGTCACCGGCAGCGCCCCGTGTCCGGCGTGGTTGATGCGCGCGTACATCGACTGGATCGGGCCCGACCGCTTCTTCGAGTTCTACGGCGGTACCGAGCGCATCGGCGGCACGTTGATCTCGGGGCGCGAATGGCTCGACCATCCCGGCTCGGTCGGAAAGCCGACGGGGGGCAGGAAGATCCGCATCCTCGACGAAGAGGGGCGCGATCTCCCGCCCGGCGAGATCGGCGACGTGTTCATGATGCCGCCCGGCGGACGCGGCTCGACCTATCGCTATGTCGGCGCCGAGGCACGCGCCACCGACGACGGCTGGGAGACGCTCGGCGACCTCGGCTATCTCGACGAGGAGGGCTTCCTCTATCTCGTCGACCGCCGCACGGACATGATCGTGACCGGCGGCTCGAACGTGTATCCGGCCGAGGTCGAGGCCGCGCTCGAAGCCCACCCGCACGTGCGCTCCAGCGCGGTGATCGGCTTGCCCGACGACGACTTCGGCCAGCGCATCCACGCCATCGTCGAGGCGGTGAAGCCGATCGACGAGGACGCACTGCGCGTCCACCTCTCCGAACACCTGGTGAGCTACAAGACGCCGAAGACCTTCGAGTTCGTCGACGCGCCCCTGCGCGACGAAGCGGGCAAGGTGCGGCGCTCGGCGCTGCGCGAGGCGCGGATGGAGAAGAGTGATGCCCGTTGACCCGAGAACCCCGGTGCTGGTCGGATGCGGGCAGATCAAGCAGCGCGTCGACGATCCGCGCGAGGCGGAGGAGCCGCTCGCGTTGATGACCCTGGCCGCCGAGCGCGCGGCCGACGACGCCGGCTCGCCCGACCTGCTGCGCGCCTGCGATTCGATCCGCGTCCCCCACGGCCTGTGGCGCTATTCGAACCCGGCCGCGCTGCTGCGCGAGCGGTTCGGCTGCACCGGCGCGCAGACGGCCTGGGGGCCGATCGCCGGCAGCACCGTGCAGCGCATGCTCTCGCACGGCGCGAACGAGATCGTCGCCGGCGAGCGCGACGTCATCCTGCTCGTCGCGGCCGAGTCCGAGCGCACGAAGCGTCGCGCGAAGAGCGCCGGCATCCCGCTCGCGTGGACCGAGCAGGAAGGCGACGCCCCCGACGAGGACTTCGGCTTCAGCGAACGCGACCCCGGCTTCGGCGACTGGGAGCGGCGCTTCCGTCCCCACCCGCCGCCGGCCTTCGCGCTCTACGAGAACGCGCTGCGCCACGCGCGCGGCGAGACGGTGCCCGACCACCGCGCGCGCATCGCAGGACTGTGGTCGCGCTTCTCGCACGTCGCGGCGAAGAACCCGTACGCGTGGATCCAGAAGCCGATGACCGCCGAGGAGATCGGCACGCCGACGGAGACGAACCGGCTGGTCGCTTTCCCGTACACGAAGTTCCTCGTGTCGAACATGGTCGTCGATCTCGGCGCCGCACTGATCCTGTGTTCGGTGGAGGCCGCCGAGCGCCACGGGATCCCGCGCGAGCGCTGGGTGTTTCCGCACGCCGCCACCGACGTCTTCGAATCGACGCCGATGGGCGTGCGCGACACCTTCCACGATCAGGCGGCGATCCGCGCGGCGGGGCGTCGCTGCCTCGAGCTCGCCGACACCGCGGCGGATCAGCTCGCCCACGTCGATCTCTACAGCTGCTTCCCCGCCGCGGTGCAGATCGCCGCGGCCGAGGTCGGGCTGTCGCTCGACCGCGACCTCACCGTCACCGGCGGGCTCACCTTCGCCGGTGGTCCGTTCAACAGCTACGTGATGCACGCGCTCGCGACGCTGATGGACCGGCTGCGCGCCGACCCGGGGAGCCGCGGCCTCTCGACTGGCATCGGCGGCTACATGGCGAAGCACGCCTGGGGCGTCTACTCGAGCGAGCCGCCGCCCGACGGCTTCCGCTACGAGGACGTCACGGCGCACGCGCGTTCGAAGACCGTCGTCTGGGACGAGGACTACACGGGAGACGTGACGGTGGAGACGTTCACCCACATGCCCGCGCGCGACGCGGGCGACGACGGCGAGGACGATCACCTGCTCGCCGCATGCCGCATCGATGAGGGCCGCCGCACCTGGGCCACCACCGACGATCCCGGCCTGATCGAGGCGATGCAACGCGAAGAGCTGGTCGGGCGGCGCGGGCGGGTGCGTCCGGGCAGCGTCCTCGAGCTGGTGTGAAGCGATGAGCACGGTACTGCGCGAAGAAGACATCACCACTTTCGAGCGCGACGGCGTCGTCTGCCTGCGCGGCGTGATCGGTGCGGAGTGGCTCGAACGGCTCGCCGAGGCGGTCGAGCGCGAGCTGACCGGATCGCGCAGCGCCGACCTCACGGCGATGGCGCGCGGCATCGAAGCAAGCGGCGCAGCGCCGCGCGCAGCGAGCCGAGTGCGAGCGAAGCTCCCGGAAGCGAGCGGCGCCGAGACCGTTGAGGCGCCGGCGGGCGAGACGTCGGGACGCTTCGTCGCCGGCACCGATCACTGGCGCCACGACCCCGTCTTCCGCGACTTCGCGACCCGTTCGCCGCTCGGCGCGCTCGCCGCCGGCCTCTTGCGCTCGAAGACCGCCTATCTCTATGAAGACAGCCTGCTCGTGAAGGAGCCCGGCACGCGCGAGGCCACCGCCTTCCACCAGGACATGGGCTACTTCCACGTGTCCGGCGAGCAGGCGTGCACCACCTGGTGTCCGCTCGATCGCGTGACGCCGGAGAGCGGCGCGCTGCGTTATGTGCGCGGCTCGCACCGCTGGGGCCGCGACTTCAAGCCGAACCTCTTCGTGACGAAGGCGGAGATTCCCGGCACGGCTGGCGAGAGCGTGCCGGCGATCGAAGACGATCCCGACGCCTACGATCTCGTCAGCTTCGAGATGGAGCCCGGCGACGTCGCGGTGCACCACGCGCGCACGGTCCACGGCGCTTTCCCGAACGTGTCGCCTCACCGCCGACGCGCAGTCTCCGTGCGCTACTGCGGCGACGACGCGCGCCACCGCATCCGCCCCGGCGCGCCGACGAAGCCGCACCACGGAAACGTGCGCGACGGAGACCCGCTCGGCGACGCGGATTGCCCGCGCGTGTGGCCGCCGGCCTGACGTTTCCGCGCGTGTGGCGGCCGGATCGAGGCCTCCGCGCGCGCGGCCTCAGCCGCGCAGCAGCGACGGCGCGTAGTCTTCCGGCGCTGCGAAGCCGAGCAGCTGGAGCACCGTCGCGGCGAAATTCGCGAGGCCGGGCTGGCCGACATCCGATGCGAGATGCAGGTCCGACGCCGGCGCGAAGACGTAGAAGGGCACCTGGTTGAGCGTGTGGCTGGTCTTCGGCTTCGGTCGACCCTCGTCGTCGAGGACCGCGTCGCCGCCCTTGCCGCGCTCGAACATGTCGTCGCAGTTGCCGTGGTCGGCGGTGACGATCAGCGCGCCCTTCAACTCGGTGATCGCGCGCATCAGGCGTCCCAGCGAGAGGTCGACCGCTTCCATCGCGATCACCGACGCATCGAGGTGTCCGGTGTGGCCCACCATGTCGCCGTTGGCGTAGTTGAGGCGCGCGTGGCGGAAGCGGCCCGAAGCCAGCTCGGCGACGAGGCGATCGGTGATCTCCGCCGCCTTCATCCACGGGCGCTCCTCGAAGGGCAGGGTGTCGCTCGGCACCTCGACGTAGAGCTCGCGGCTCTCGTCGATCATCCCGCTGCGGTTGCCGTTCCAGAAGTAGGTGACGTGGCCGAACTTCTGGGTCTCGCTGATCGCGAGCTGGTGCACGTCGTTGTGCACGAGGTATTCGCCGAGGGTGCGCTCGATCTCGGGCGGAGCGACGAGGAAGTGCGTCGGCAGCGCGAGATCGCCGTCGTACTGCATCATGCCGGCGAAGGCGACGTCGGGGCGCTCGCCGCGGTCGAAGCCGGTGAAGGCGTCGTCTTCGAAGGCGCGCGTCAGCTCCATCGCGCGGTCGCCGCGGAAGTTGAACAAGACGACCGACGCGCCGTCGCGGATCGGGCCGACCGGGCCCTCGTCGTCGGCGATCACGAAGGCGGGCAGGTTCTGGTCGCCCGTCCCGGGGTTCTCCTCGTAGAGCGTGTCGATCGCCTCGCGCGCGCTCTTGAAGTGGCGTCCCTCGCCCCGCACGTGGGTCTTCCAGCCGCGCTCGACGATGCGCCAGTCGGCCTCGTAGCGGTCCATCGTGACGAGCATGCGGCCGCCGCCCGAGGCGATGCGGTAGTCGCGGCCCGGCTTGCGGCGCAGGGTTTCGAGCAGCTCTTCGAGGGCGTCGACATAACCCGGCGCGCTGCGCTCCGGGACGTCGCGGCCGTCGAGCAGGACGTGCACGCGCACGGCCGGCACCTCCTCCTCGTCGCAGCGTCGCAGCATCGCGAAGAGGTGGTCGATGTGGCTGTGGACGTTGCCGTCCGAGAGCAGGCCGATGAAGTGGAGCGGCTCGCCCGACTTCCGCGCGCGTTCGGTCAGCGATTGCCAGACGGGGCCCTCGTAGAGGCGTCCTTCCTTGATCGCGTTGGCGACCAGCTTCGCGCCCTGGTCGAAGATGCGTCCCGCGCCGAGCGCGTTGTGGCCCACTTCGCTGTTGCCCATGTCGTCGTCGGTGGGCATGCCGACGGCCTTGCCGTGGGCGGCCAGTGCCGTGGCGAGCGCGCCCTGTGCGAGGGCGTCGAGGTGGGGCGTGCGCGCGAGCCAGACGGCGTCGCTCTCGTCGTGTCGGCCGATGCCGACGCCGTCCATGATGCACGCCACGACCGGTCCGGGGACGCCGGCGAAGCCGGGATGTTTCGAGAGCTTCCAGTTCATGACGACATCCGAAGCATGGCGACTTCTTACACCAGCCCGCCTTCGGGTGCCGGCGCTTCGCGGGGCGCGAGGAAGAGCGAGCCCAGGGCGTAGACGGCGCAGACCGCGGCGCATCCGGCGAGGGTGGTCGTGACGCCGATGCGACCGGCCGTCTCGCCGATCGCGAGTCCGCCCCAGGGCACGAGCCCGGCCCAGGCGACCTGGAAGAGGCTCATCACCCGGCCGCGTTTCGCTTCCGCCACCACCTGCTGCACCAGTGTCTGCAGGCTCGTCATCACGGCGAAGTAGGTCCAGCCGATCACGAACTGCATCGCCAGCGCGACGACGAGGGTGGTCGTCGCCGAGAAGACGGCGAGTGCCATGCCGTAGCCCACCATCAGGATGGCTGCGGCGCGCATCGAGGGCTGGGCTTCGCGGAAGCCGATCGAGAGCGCTCCGAACATCGCGCCGGCGCCGGTGGCGACGACGATCCACGCGAAGTAGTCGACGTTGCCAAGGACCGCTTCCGCGAAGACGGGCATCACCACCATGTGCGACACGCCGAAGAACGAGAGCGTCGC
>JAHEJV010000425.1 GCA_024638705.1 Deltaproteobacteria bacterium
CCAGGGGGGCCTGGCCGCGGCGCGGCGCGGCGAGTGCGACGTCGCGCCGATCCACCTGCTCGACCCGGAGTCCGGGGTCTACAACGAGCCCTTCGTAGGCGTTGGGCTCCACCTGTTGAAGGGCTATACGCGGGTGCAGGGCGTGGTGACGCGCCCGGACGAAGTGCGCGACACCGAGGCGTTGCTCGCCGACCCGACGCTGCGGATGGTCAACCGCAACCGCGGCAGCGGCACGCGCGTGTTGATCGACGAACTCCTCGGCGAGCGGCGGCCGCCGGGCTACGCCTACGAGCCGCGCTCCCACTTCGCCGTCGCCACCGCCGTCGCCCAGAAGCGCGCCGACTGGGGCGTCACGATCGAGAGCGTGGCCGCCCAGGCCGGTTTGCGCTTCCGACCGCTTCGCGACGAGCACTACGATTTCGCCGTGCCCGAGTCGCGTCTTTCGCGACCGGCGGTGCGTTCTTTGCTGCACTTGTTGGCGGAGGACGGTAGGGTGCGCGAGGCGCTGCGCGCGCTCTCGTTCGAAGTCTCCGCCGCGCGCCCCTGAACCCCCTCGACCCGACGGCGAAAGAACGAACACCTCCTTGGCCACGGTTCTCCGCAAGGGCAGCAAGCTCGGCAAGTATCGACTCGACCGCCGCCTCGGGCACGGTTCGTTCGCCGACGTGTGGAAGGCGCGCGATCTCGTCGAGGGCGTCGACGTCGCGCTGAAGGTCGCGCTGCCCTCGGCGGTGACCGAGTGGGGAAGGAAGGCGATCGAGCAGGAGGCGCGCATCGCGACGCGTCTGCGCCACGATCACATCGTCGCGATCCGCAACGCCGACTGGGTCGACGGCCGCTTCACGATGGCGACCGACCTCGCGAAGACGAACCTCGCCGACTGGAAGACCGCGAAGCGCTCGGCGAAGACGGCGCTGCGCGTGATCCGCGAGGTGGCGTCGGGCCTCGCCTACGCGCACAGCCAGCGCGTCCTGCACCGCGACGTGAAGCCCGAGAACATCATGATCTTCGCCGACGGTCGCGCCGCCCTCGGCGACTTCGGCGCCTCGCGCTTCGCCGCCGCCGGCGGCGCGACGAAGGCCTACACCGAGGCCGGCACGCTCGGCTACATGGCTCCCGAGCAGGCCTACGGTCGGGTGCGCTTCGCCTCCGACGTCTTCTCCCTCGGGTTGATCGCCTACGAGGTCCTCACCGGCGTGCTCCCCACCTGGCCCTTCGAGTGGCCGCCCGATCGCTACGAGCGCTTCCGCGCGAAGGTGCCCGAGCCGGTCCAGCCGGTGCTGCGCAAGGCCGCCGAGTTCGATCCGCGGCGCCGCTATGCGAACGCCCAGGAGTTCCACGAGGCGCTCGAACGGGCCTTCGCGCGCGAGGCGGCGAAGCAGAAGCCCGCATCGCGCCCGCGTCGCAAACGCACGAGTCGCAAGAGCCCGTCGCCTCTCACGGTGCAGTCCGAGGCGTTCCGTCGGGCACACGGTCGCGCCCTCGAGCTCTCCTTCCGCTGCCACCGCTGCGACGGACCGATCGCCGAGGCGATGGCGGTGTGTCCGTGGTGCGGCAGCGCCGACAACTCCTTCGCCCAGCTGAGCCGCTATCCGCTCGTCTGCCCGGAGTGCGAGAAGGGCGTGCGACCCGAGTGGAAGGCGTGCCCGTGGTGCTACAAGGGTCGCTTCGAAGGCAACGGGAAGAAGCCCCGGCACGATCCGAAGGCCGAGCGCACCTGCACGAAGAAGGGCTGCGAAGGTCAGCTGCGCCCGTTCATGCGCTACTGCCCGCTGTGCAAGCAGAAGCCGAAGCGCGTGTGGTCGCACGACCACCTGCCCGACCGCTGCCCGAAGTGCCGCTGGCCGACGTCGCACGCCTTCTTCCGCCACTGCCCCTGGTGCGGACGCCGCGAGCCGCGCGCGGGGAGCTTTCGCGGGCGGTGATCGTCAGGAGCTTGACCGACTAGGCCAACCGGCGGATCGCCTGGGCCTTGATCACGAGGTGGACCGGCGCGCCGGGCGTCAGGCCGAGCTCTTGCGCGGCGCTCGCCGTCAGCTTCGCGATCAGCTCGTCGCCGGCGTCGAGTCGGACGAGGACGCCGTCGTCGGCTTCTTCGACGCGGCGCACGGTGGCGGGCACGACGTTGCGCGCCGAGATGCGGCCCGGGGCGTCGGCAGCGAGCAGGATGTCCTGGGCGCGGAGTCCAAGACACAGTTCGGTGTCGACCGCGACTTCCGCGGGCGCCGGCAGCGAGAGGGCGAGTCCGCCCGCGGTTCGCACCAGAAGCTCGGCGCCGCGCTGCGCGACGACGCGCGCTTCGAGGACGTTCTCCAGCCCGAGCGTCTCGGAGAGCGGCAGCACGGCGCGGCTCCACAGCACCTCGCGCGCCGGACCCTGCGCGACCACGCGACCCGCGTCGAGCACGATCGCCACTTCTCCGACGAGGAGCGCCTCGTCCGGGTCGTGGGTGATGTACAGGATCGGCAGGTCGAGCTCGTCGCGGACGCGGAGCAGGTAGGGAAGCACGCGTGCGCGCAGCGGCAGATCGAGGGAGGCGAGCGGTTCGTCGAGGAGAAGCGCGCGCGGCGCCGAGGCGAGCGCGCGCGCGATCGCCGTGCGCTGCCGCTCTCCGCCCGAAAGCTCGTCGGTGCGGCGCGCGCGCAGGCCGCCGAGCTCGAGCACGTCGAGGGCGCGTCCGACCAGTCGTTCCCCGTCCGCTCCCGCTCGCGCCGACCCGAAGCGCACGTTCTCCTCCACGGTCAGGTGCGGGAAGAGGGCGGCGTCCTGGGGCGCCCAGCCGAGGCCGCGCGCCTCGATCGGGAGCGGCGCGGAGCCCGGCGCTTCGAGCATCTGTCCACCGATCATCACCCGTGCGCCGGCGCCCGGATGCAGGCCCAGTGCCACTTCGAGGAGCGTGCTCTTCCCGGACCCGCTCGGTCCGAAGAGCACCGCGACGCGTTCGTCCCAGGCGAGGTCGACGTCGAGGGTGAAACCGTCGCGATCGAGGTGGACGGCGATCTGGTGGACGGCGTCGGTCATGGCGTGCGGGGACGTCCGCGCAGCCAGGTCTCCGCGCAGACCATCGCGCCGAGAGCGAGGGCGAAGCTCGCCGCGCACAACAAGAGGGCGTCGCGGTCGTCGCCGAGCTGGACGCGGGCGTAGATGCCGAGCGCCAGCGTCTCGGTGCGGCCCGGGAGGATGCCCGCGACCACCGCCGTCGCGCCGAACTCGCCGAGTGCGCGGGTGAAGGCGAGCAGCGCGCCGTAGAGCACGCCGCGTCGCGCGAGGGGGAGGGTGACACGGAAGAACACGCGCCCGGGGCTCGCACCGAGCGAGCGCGCCACGCGCTCGAGGCGCGGGTCGACCTCGGAGAAGGCCTGTTCGCAGGCGCGCGCGAGCAGCGGAAACCCGACGACGGCGGCGGCGAGCACCGCGGCCGTCCGCGTGAACACCCA
>JAHEJV010000107.1 GCA_024638705.1 Deltaproteobacteria bacterium
CGCAGGCGTCGGGGAAGATCATCCGCTCGACCGACGAGTTGCTGATGTCGCGCTCGTGCCAGAGCGCCTGGTTCTCGAGCGCCGCGCCGGCGTAGCCGCGCACGACGCGCGCGAGGCCGGTCACGTTCTCGAGACGCCACGGATTGCGCTTGTGCGGCATCGCCGACGAGCCCTTCTGGCCCTTGCCGAACTCCTCCTGCACCTCGCGCACCTCGGTGCGGGCGAGGTGGCGCAGCTCGACGGCGATCTTCTCGCAGGTCGACGCGACGAGCGCGAGCGCGCCGATGAACGCGGCGTGGCGGTCGCGCTGCACGACCTGCGTGGCCGCCGGCTCGAAGCCGATCGACAGGCGCGCGCACACCGACTCCTCCACCTCGGGCGGCAGGTGCGCGAAGGTGCCCACGGCGCCGGAGATCTTCCCGACCGCCGCCTCGTCGATCGCCCGCGCGAGACGCACGTGCTGGCGTCGCACCTCCTCGGCATAGACGAGCAGCTTCAACCCGAAGGTGGTCGGCTCGGCGTGCACGCCGTGGGTGCGACCGATGCAGGGCGTGTGCTGGAACTCGACCGCGCGCTTCACCAGCACCTCGCGCAGCCGCTCGACGCCGGCGAGCAGGATCTTCCCCGCGTCGCGGATCTGCAGCGCGAGCGCCGTGTCGAGCACGTCGCTCGAGGTCATGCCGTAGTGCACGAAGCGCGAATCGGGGCCGACGTGCTCCGCCACGTTGGTCAGGAAGGCGATCACGTCGTGACGCACCTCCGCCTCGATCTCGGCGACGCGCGCGGGATCCACTGCCGCCTTCGCGCGAATGTTCTCCAGCGCCTCGGCCGGAATCAAACCGCGCTCGGCGTGCACTTCGCACACCGCCAGCTCCACCTCGAGCCAGCGCGCGTACTTCCCCTCTTCGGTGAAGATCGCCGCCATCTCGGGACGCGAATACCGTTCGATCATTTCCCGGAGCTACCCCGCCTGGACGAATACGTATAAGAGCATCATGTAGTAGAAGATCGGCACCGCGAGCAGCGGTGCGTCGATCCGGTCGAGCACGCCGCCCATGCCGGGCAAGAGCGCCCCGGCGTCCTTCACCTGCGCATCGCGCTTGAGGAGCGACTCGACGAGGTCGCCGACGATCGCGACGACCGACAGCATGATGCCGAAGAGCAGCACCGGAACCCAGCCCAGCACCGCAGAGAGGTGCGGCCACCACAGATCGCAGAGGCCCTTGAAGACGAGGCCGCAGATCGTCCCGCCGACGACGCCTCCGATCGCCCCCTCGACGGTCTTCCCCGGGCTGATGCGGGGCGCGAGCTTCCGCTTCCCGTAGGCGCGCCCGGCGAAATAGGCGCCGGCATCGCTCCACACCACCACAGCCAGCGTGTAGGCGAGCAGGAAGGCCCCGGTGTCGTCGACGATCGCGAGGCGCGTCGCCACCCCCTCGCCGTAGCGCGTGACGATCACATCGTGGAACTCGCGCAGCACGATCACGTGGGAGAGCAGCCAGCCGACGTAGAAGATTCCGAAGAAGGTGCCGGAGATGCTCGCGAGCGCCTCGGTGATCTGACGGCGGCCGAGCTGGAGGATCATCACGACGAGCAGTGCGACCGTCATCAGGACGGTGGTGAGATATTCGTTGCCGATGTAGGCGACGACGGGGAGCGCCGCGCCGGCGGCGAGCCCGAAGCCGACGATCGGGTGCGCACCCTTGTCCTCGATCATCCGGTAGAACTCGCGCTGACCGAGCACCGTCACGACGATGACGGTCGCGAGCACCCAGAGCCCGCCCTCGGCGATCGCGAAGAGCACGTACGGGATGAGCACCGACGCGGTGAGCAGGCGGAGCTGGAGATCGCTGCGACCGGATTTCGGCTTGCCGTCGGGATCCGGGGTGGGCGGGAGCGGACGGACCGGCTCGCGCGGACTGCGCGCCGGGTCGCTCAAGAGACGCGCTCCACCGGCGCGGTGCCGGTGTGACCGAAGCCGCCGTCGCCGCGCACCGTCTCGTCGAGGCTCGCCACCTCGGAGAACGCCGCGTTCGCGACGGGCGCCACGACGAGCTGCGCGATGCGCTCGCCGCGCTCGAGCGTGATCGGCTCGCGACCCGCGTTCATCACCAGCACCTTCACCTCCCCGCGGTAGTCGGAATCGATCGTGCCCGGCGCGTTCGGCAACACCAGCCCGTGTCGCAGAGCGAGGCCGGAGCGCGGCCGCACCTGCGCTTCGTAGCCCGAGGGCACCGCGATGGCGAAGCCCGTGGGGACGGCGGCGCGGTCGCCCGGGGCGAGCACGAGGGCGTCGTCGAGGGCGGCGTGAAGATCGAAGCCGGCCGAGCCGGCCGTCGCGCGCGACGGCAGTGGCAGCCCCTCGGCGCCCGGCAGCCGCTGGATGCGGACGTTCACCGTCGCTCGGGGGTCGTGCATCACGCGTGCAGTGTGACGCCGCACCGCCCCGCCCCGCAAGCGCGCCAGAGCGCGCTGCGGGACGGGACCGTGCGAGATCGCCTGCCTACGAGGCCTGGTCGGCCGCGTCGGCGAGGGCTTCCTTGCGCGAGAGCCGGATGCGACCCGAGGGGTCGATCTCGATGCACTTCGCCAGGACCTCGTCGCCCTCGCTCACCACGTCGGTCACGCGCTCGACGCGACCCTCGGCGAGGTGGCTGATGTGGATCAGCCCATCGGTGCCGGGGAAGATCTCGACGAAGGCGCCGAAATCCGTGATCCGCTTCACCTTGCCCAGGTAGACCCGCTCGAGCTCCGCTTCCTGCGTGAGCTCGGTGACCATGCCCTCGGCCAGCTCGAGTGCCGCCGTGTCGGGCGAGAAGATCGTCACGATGCCCGAGTCGTCGATGTCGATCTTCGTGCCCGTGGCGTCCTGGATGCCGCGGATCACCTTGCCTCCCGGCCCGATGATGTCGCGAATCCGATCGGGCTTCACGTTGATCATCTTGACGCGCGGCGCGTAGCGAGACAGCTCGGTGCGCGGCTGGAAGTCGACCAGCTCGTCGGCCGTCTCCCGCTCCATGCAGTCGAGGATGTGCAGCCGTCCGGCGCGGGCCTGATCGAGCGCCCGCTCGAGCACGCTCCAGTCGACGCTGCGGATCTTGATGTCCATCTGCAGCGCGGTGATGCCCTCGCGCGTGCCGGTCACCTTGAAGTCCATGTCGCCGAGGTGATCCTCGTCGCCGAGGATGTCGGAGAGAATGGCCACCTGGTCACCCTCTTCGATCAGCCCCATCGCGATGCCGGCCACCGGCGCCTTGAGCGGCACGCCGGCGTCCATCATCGAGAGGATCCCGCCGCACACCGTCGCCATCGACGACGAGCCGTTGCTCTCGAGCGTCTCGGACACGATGCGGATCGTATACGGGAAGGCCTCCATGTCGGGCAGCACCGGCATGATCGCGCGCTCGGCGAGATTACCGTGGCCCACTTCGCGCCGGCCCGGGCCCCGCATCATCCGCGCTTCGCCGACCGAGAAGGGCGGGAAGTTGTAGTGGAGGTAGAAGGGCTTGTCCTTGCGCTCGGTGAGCGAGTCGATCGTCTGGGCGTCCGACTTGCCGCCGAGGGTGGTGAACACCATCGCCTGGGTCTCGCCTCGGGTGAACACCGCGACGCCGTGCGGCCGCGGGACGGCCCGCACCTCGCACGCGATCTGGCGGATCTCGTCGCTCTTGCGGCCGTCGATGCGGACGCCGTCCTCGATGATGCGCTTGCGCATCAGCTCGGAGCGCAGATCGTGAAGGATGTTCTTCGTGTCGTTCGTGAGCGCCTTGAGCCCCGACTGCCGGTCTTCGACCGCGGCCAGGTTGTCGAGCTTCGCCGGCTCGTCGCGGTAGGCGGTGACGAAGCCGTCGACCACTTCCTTCTCGACTGCGGCGATCGCGTCGTAGCGCTCGTGCTTGGCGACGATGCGCACCGCTTCGCGGAGCTTCGCCTCGGCCTGCGCGCGCACCTTGCTCTCGAGATCGCTCTTGTCGATCGCCTCGGGCACGACGATCTTCGTCTTCCCGACCTTCTTCGCGAGCGCGTCGATCTCGTCGATCGCGTTCACGATCTCGCCGTGGGCCCGCTTGAGACCCGCGAGGATCTCCGGCTCGGGCACCTGGTCGGCGCCGCCCTCCACCATGACGAGGGCGCCGCGGCTGCCGCACACCACGAGGTCGAGATCGCTCTCGGAGGTCTGCTCGGGCGTGGGGTTGATCAGCCAGCGATCCTGCTCGGCGCGGCCCATGCGGACCGCCGCGATCGGGCCGAGGAACGGCATCTCCGAGATGGAGAGCGCCGCCGAGGCGCCGATGAAGGCCGGGATGTCGGGCGTGTTCTCGCCGTCGGCCGAGAGCACCGTGGCGATGATCTGCGTCTCGTCGTTGTAGCCCTCCGCAAAGAGCGGTCGGATCGAACGGTCGATGAAGCGCGAGACGAGCACTTCGCGGTCGGACAGGCGCCCTTCCCGCTTGAAGAAGCCGCCCGGGACCTTGCCGGCCGCGGACGTCTTCTCGACGTAGTCGACCACGAGCGGGAAGAAGTCGATGCCCGGTCGCGGCTTCGAGTGGGTCGCCGTGACGAGCACGACGGTCTCGCCGTAGGTGACGAGCGCGGCGCCGTGCGCCTGTTTCGCCAGGCGTCCCGTTTCGATGGACATCGGACGTCCACCGAAATCGAAACTGACGGTTTCGGGTTGGAACCAATAGTTCGGCATATGCCTTTCGTATCTCCGCCCGGTCCCGGGAATGAGCCACGCTCAACGGGATCGGGCAATGCGGGCGACGACCTGTCGGCCGGCTGGAGACGCGAAGGGAATGCGGAATCAGTGATGCGCGAAGGCCTTGCCAGCATGTTCCACCGGCTTCGCGTATGACGGACTTCCGCATTCCGCGACAACGCACTCCGCGTCGCCCGGAATGAAGGAGGTGATTTCACCTCCGGAAGGTGCGACGACTCCCCTGAGCCATCGCGGAAGGACGACGCCTAACGGCGCAGCCCCAGCTTCTCGATCAGTGCTCGATAGCGATCGACCTCGGTCCTCCTCAGGTAGTCCAGGAGGCGTCGGCGCTGACTCACGAGTTTGAGCAGCCCGCGGCGCGAGTGATGGTCCTTTGCATGAACCTTGAAGTGTTCGGCGAGGCCGTTGATCCGCTCGGTCAGCAACGCCACCTGCACTTCGGTGGAGCCGGTGTCCGACTCGTGGACTCGGTGTCCTTCGATCGTGGTCTGCTTCTGGGGGCTCGGGATCAATGCCTCTTCCTCTGCATCGGTGTTCTACTCCGATCGGTTGAGCCGCTGCGGCCTCTGGCCCGCGAACGGATCGACACGGATCGGGAGTTCCAAGAAAAACGGGGGTCGACGAAGCCCCGCCCCATCGGGCAGGAGCGGAGCGCGAAACCCCTCGAGAATGCGGGATTCTTGCAGAGCTACCGACGCCCCGCAAACGGCTCGAGCACGCGCAGCGGTCGCAGCCGCCGGCCGGGCTGCAGCTCGAGGACCGCCACCACCTTGCCCTCCCCGTCGTGACCCACCATACGCATCCCGGGCGAGTCCGGTGCACCCTCCGCCGCGATGTCGCCGCCCTGGGCGATCGCCTGGATCTCGTGGGGATCGAGCCTCAGGGTCGGCAGCCCGAGCGCTTCGAGCGGCGAGACGAAGCGACGCTCGATCTCCCCGGCTTCCGCCTCTTCGCGCAGCGTCTCCGGCGAGGTCGCCTGGTCGAGCGTGAAGGGCCCGCTCCGGGTGCGGCGGAGATCGGCGAGATGCGCGCCGACGCCCAGCCGCTCGCCGAGGTCTGCGGCGAGCACGCGGACGTAGGTGCCCCCCGAGCATTCCACCTCGATCTCCAGGCGCGGCGCGTCGTACTTGCGCAGCTCGAAGCGCGTGACGTGGATCGTCTTCGGCTCGCGCTCCACCTCGCGGCCCTCGCGCGCCAGCTTGTGGAGCGGCACGCCGTCCTTCTTCACCGCGGAGAACATCGGCGGCACCTGCTCGACGTCGCCGAGGAAGGTCGCCATCACCTCCCGGACGCGCGCCTCGTCGGGCCACGGCCCGGGGTGCTGGGAGAGCACCTTCCCATCGGCGTCGAGGGTGTCGGTGACGGTGCCGAGCTGGATCGCGCCGGCGTAGCCCTTCTCCTTGTCCTGCACGAAGGGCACGAGCTTCGTCGCCGCGCGGATCGCGAGGGGCAGCACGCCCGTCGCGAGCGGGTCGAGGGTGCCGAGATGGCCGACCCGACGCGTCCCGAGCCAGCCGCGCGCGGCGTCGACGACGTAGTGCGAGGTCCAGCCCGAAGGCTTGTCGACCACCAGGAACCCGGACGGACCGGGCGGCTCCTGGCTGCGGCGTCTACTCCTCCGAGCCATCCTCTTCCTCTCGGTGTGCGCCGGGCGCGTCGTCCGCGTCCGGGGCTTCGTGGGGCGCTACCTCGCGCAGCACGGCGAGCGTGCGACCGCCCAGGGCGAGCGACGGATCGTAGCGGAAGCGAAGCGCGGGCATGCGCCGCAGCGGCAGCGCGCCCGCCGCGCGATGGCGCAGGAACTGGGCCGCGCTCTCGAGGCCCGACTGGTGCTTTGCGATGCGCTCGGCCGCGGCGTCGGGCTCGGCGGTGGCGTCGATCTCGGGATCGAGCGCGCTCCAGTAGACGAGCGCATTCGACAGGTCGGGCGCGACGTCGACGCGCGTGAGCGTCACCAGGCCGACGCGCGGATCGGTGACCTCTTCGCGCAGCAGCCGCGCGAGCTCCGCCTGGATCTCGCCCGCAATGCGGTCGGTGCGCCGCGTCACGACGAAGGCTCGTCGTCGGCATCCGTGCCGAAGAGGTCCTCGTCCTCGTCCGGTTCCCAGGGCTGTTCGTGATGGGGCAAGTCGAGCACTTCGATGTCCGTGCGCAGCACCTGCGCGAGCGCCATTTCCTCGATGAAGTCGCCCGCGCGCTCGAGCACGGCGCGGACGCGGGTCGCGTCGGACCCGACGGCGGCGATTCCGATCGCCGCGTACTGCCAGGTGTCCTGACCCCCGACCTCCGAGACCGCCAGCTCGAAGCGGTTGCGCACGCGGCGCATGATCGACCGCACCACGCCGCGCTTCGCCTTCAACGACTGGCTGCCTTCGACGTGGATCTCGACGACGCAGGCGCCGACGATCATTCGAGGGTCGCCGGCTTCTCCTCGAGGCTGTACGTCTCGATGACGTCGCCGACCTTCACATCGCCATAGCCGTCGATGCCGATGCCGCACTCGAAACCGGTCTTCACCTCGCGGGCATCGTCCTTGAATCGCTTCAGCGAGCCGACGACGCCGTCGTAGACCTGCACGCCGTCGCGCAGCAGGCGACAGCGACCGCCGCGCTTGACCGACCCCTCGGCGACATAGCAACCGGCAATCGTCCCGAGCTTCGGCACGGTGAACGTCTCGCGCACCTCGGCGCGGCCCTCGAACTTCTCGGTGACCGTCGGCGGCAGGAGGCCCGCCATCGCCATGCGCACCTCGTCGACGACTTCGTAGATGATCCGATAGGTGCGGATCTCGACGCCCTGCCCTTCAGCGGCGCGGCGCGCGGCCGGGTCGGGCCGGACGTGGAATCCGATGATGATGCCCTCGCTCGCCTTCGCGAGCATCACGTCCGTCTCGTTGACGGCGCCTACGCCGGTGAGCAGCACGTCCACCTTCACCGAATCGGTGGAGAGCTTCATCAGCGAATCGCGCAGCGCCTCGACCGAGCCCTGCGTGTCGGCCTTGATGACGACCGAGAGCTCCTTGATGCCGCCGCCTTCTGCCTGGGCGAAGAGATCGTCGAGGGACATGCGCTGCGTCGGCGCGGACGGCTGACCGCGGTTCTCCGACTCGCGGTGCGAGATGATCTCCTTCGCGACGCGCTCGTTCTCGACGACGTGGAAGGAGTCGCCCGCATCGGGCACGGAGTCGAGGCCGGTGATCTGCACCGGCACCGACGGGCCGGCCTGCTTCACGCGCTTGCCGTGCTCGTCGTCCATGGCGCGGACGCGGCCCCAGCTGGTGCCGACGACGACGATGTCGCCGCGCGAGAGCGTGCCGCTCTGCACGAGCACCGTCGCGACCGGGCCCTTGCCCTTGTCGAGCTGGGCTTCGATCACGATGCCGGAGGCGCGCTGCTTCGGGTCGGCCCTGAGCTCGAGCAGCTCGGCCTGGAGGTGGAGCATCTCGAGCAGCTTCTCGAGTCCGGTGCCCTCGGTGGCGGAGACCTCGACGGTGATCGTGTCGCCGCCGAACTCTTCGGCGACGAGCTCGTGCTCCATCAGCCGCTGGCGCACCTGCTGCGGGTTGGCGCCCGGAAGGTCGCACTTGTTGATCGCCACGACGATCGGCACGCCGGCAGCCTTCGAGTGCTCGATCGCCTCGATCGTCTGCGGCATCAGGCCTTCGGTGGCCGCGACGACGAGGATCACGAGGTCGGTGACCTTCGCACCGCGCGCGCGCATCTCGGTGAAAGCGGCGTGACCGGGCGTGTCGATGAACGTGATCGTGCCGCTGTCGACCTTCGCCTGATAGGCGCCGATGTGCTGAGTGATGCCGCCGGCTTCGCCGGCCACCACGTTCGCGTTGCGGATCGCATCGAGGAGCGAGGTCTTGCCGTGGTCGACGTGGCCCATCACGGTGACGACCGGCGGACGCGACACGAGTGCAGACTCGTCCGCCTCCTCGCGCACCTCGAAGAACTCCTGCTCCTTGAAGCCCGTGTCCTGCACCTCGAAACCGAGCTCCGAAGCGACCTTCGTCGCGGTCTCGACGTCGATCATCTGATTGATCGAGACCATCGTGCCGAGCGCCATCAGGCGGCGCTGGATCTCGGGCGCCTTCGCGCCGAGCTGTCGCGCGAGCTCGCCGACCGAGATGTTCCCCTCGATACGCAGCACGCGCTTCTGCTCCGCCGCGGCCTTCTTCGCGGCCGGGGTGGCGGGACGGTTGAGGGCGTCGCGACGCTTGCGACGCGGCGACGTGGCAGTGCGCGGATCGACGGTCACCTGACGGCGCTGCGGCGCGCGACCGGTGGCCTGACGTGCGAGGCGCTCCTGTTCGCGGAGATTCACGACCTCGCGGACGAGCTTGCGCTGACGACCCGAGCGGTCGGCACCCGCGCCAGCGCGGTCGCCGCCTCCGGCCCCGCCCGGCGCGGGGCGCGTCGTCGCGGGGCGATCGGCAGCGGGCGTGGCGGCCTTCGCGGCGATCGGCGCGGGAGCCGGTGTGGGCTCGGCGGGCGTCGACGTCGTCTCTTCCGGCGCGACTTCGGTTTCGGGCTCCGGCTCGGACGCGGGCTCCGGCTCGGCGACCACCCGCTCGGCCTCGGCCGCGACGGGCTCGGGCTCGACGGGCTCGGGCGGCGGCTCGGGAGCGGCCTTCTTGCGGCGGCGGATCACGGCGGCGCCACCCGACACCTTCACACGGCTCTCGGTGACGACCTTCTTCGTCTCGCTCTTGCCGAACTTGTCCCGCAACAGCTGTGCGGTCTCTTCGTCGACCGCGGCCATCGGATTCTTCAGCTCGACGCCCACCTCGGCCGCGCGATCGACGATGTCGGATCGATCGATGCCCAGCTCTTCGGCCAGCTTGTATGCCCTGATGTTTGCCATTCCGCCTTTCGCGTCCGGCCGTCTTCCCGGTCGGACCTGGCTCGGAGGTTCAGCCCTCCGACGGAGCCTGTCCGTCGGTCTCGGCCGCCGCAGCGGCAAGAGCCGCCGCCTCCTCCTCCGCCGCGCGACGCGCGGCTTCCTCTTCCTGCTGCTTCTTCTGGAGCGCGAGCTCCTCGGCGCGCTGCTTGATCGCCGCCGCACCTTCCTCGTCGATGCCCGGCATCTGCGTCAGCAGATCCACGTCGCAGTTGGCGAGATCTTCCAGGGAGGTGATGCCCTGCTGGAGCAGGAGCTCCGCGTCGGCGTCGCCACACCCTTCGACGATCGACACCGCGTCGGAGAGCCACTGCGCGAGCTCGCGCATCTTCGACTCGCTCTTGATGTCGATCCGCCATCCGGTGAGCTGCACCGCGAGACGGACGTTCTGTCCCTTGCGGCCGATCGCCAGCGAGAGCTGGTCGTCGGGCACGATCACGTCCATCGACTTCTGCACGTCGTCGATGATCACCTTCGAGACGGCGGCCGGCGAGAGTGCCGAGCACACGTAACGAGCCGGGTCGGCGCTCCAAGGCACGATGTCGATGCGCTCGCCGCGCAGCTCCTGCACGACGGCCTGCACGCGACTGCCCTTCATTCCGACGCAGGCGCCGACCGGATCGACATCGCTATCGCGCGACGCCACCGCGATCTTCGAACGACCGCCCGGCTCACGCGCCGCCGCCTTGATCTCGACGATGCCCTCGTAGATCTCCGGCACTTCCTGCTCGAAGAGCTTCGTCAACATCTCGATCGAGGTGCGCGAGAGCACGATCTGCGAGCCCTTCGCGTTCTTGTTCACCTCGGCGACGTAGGCGCGCACCCGGTCGTTGGGCCGGTAGTTCTCGCGCGGCACCTGCTCCTTCGGCGGGATCACCGCCTCGGCGCGGCCGAGGTCGACGATGATGGCGCCCTTCTCGAAGCGGCGGACGATGCCGTTCACGATCTCGTTCGCGCGGTCCTTGTACTCCTCGTACACGGTGTCGCGCTCGGCTTCGCGGATGCGCTGGATGATCACCTGCTTCGCCGTCTGGGCGAGGATGCGACCGAAGCTCGACGTGTCGACCTTGACGCCGATCTCGTCCCCGACCTCGGCTTCCGGATCGAAGGCCTTGGCGTCGGCGAGGCTGATGTGGGTGTCCTTGTCGGTGACTTCGTCCACCACTTCGCGGAATTCGAAGAGCTCGATCTCGCCGAGTTCTTCGTTGAAGCGCGCGTCGATCTCGGAGTCGATACCCCGCTCGCGCTTCGCGGCCTGCTTCATCGCCTCTTCGAGCGCGGAGATGATCTCGCGGGCGTTGATGCCCTTGTCCTTCGCGACCTGATCGATCTCACGTTTCAGAGCACCGAGCATGTGTTCGCCTCCGCCGCACCGCGTCGCGTAGTCATCGCGCCTTCGCGTCCTTCGCACGAGCATCCGTCCGGCCCGAGAAATCGGCCGGCGTGATGTCGTAGATCCTCTTCCCTCGGGCGATCTCGCCGAAGGGCACTTCGTAGAGCTTCCCGTCGACGCGCAGTTTCGCGACGCCGCCCTCGAAGCTCTCGAGCTTCCCGCGGAAGCGCTTTCGCCCCTCGAGCGGGCGACGCGTCTCGACGTTCACCTCGAATCCGCACGCCGCCTCGAAATCCTTCTCCCTCGCCAGCACCCGGTCGAGCCCCGGCGACGAGACTTCGAGGTGATACGCGCGCTCGATCAGGTCTTCGGCGTCGAGATGGGTTCCGACTTCCCGCGAAACCGACGCACAGCGGTCGACCGGCACGCGGCCGTCCCCCGAAGGCGTGTCCACCGTGATCGACACCCGCCAGGGCGGCCGGCCGCGACGCACCGAGACGTCGACGAGTTCCAGGCCGTTCGCCAAGGCGATCGGTTCGATCAACGCGCGGAGCTCCGGAGGAATGTCGCTGTACACGGTGTTGCAAGACTTTGTCGCCCTTCCGGGCCCCAAAAAACGAAAAGCGGACGGAGCGCCCACTTTCCACGGGGCGCCCCCGCGCGCTGGCGCGAGGACTCCCCAAAAAAAGTGCACCCGGACCTCGTGTTCCCCCCGGCACCTTCCAGCGTCCGGGCATCCCGGCTTCCCAACTCGCAGACGAATCTGCGGATGAATCCCGGAATCCACAATCGGATCCCGCAGTTGGGAAGCCTCCGCGCGCACGAGAAAGCGCTCGCGGAGGAACTCTGAAAGGCTGGTTGGAGGGGTCGCGAGTGCGACTCCGATTTGTAAGCCCGCGAAATCTATCAAAGATATCGCGGGACGCAATCGACGCGACGGTTCGCGGACCCGCCCCGGAAGCGTCGCGCGCTACTTGCCGGGCGGCGTCTCCAGCGCTCCGGTCAACTCGGTGAGGCGGGCGATGCCGTGGCGCTCGGCGTAGTCGACGAGGCCGTCCACCACCTCGCCGGCGATCCCCGGCTCGAGGTAGTTGAGCGTGCCCACCTGGACGGCCGTCGCGCCGCAGAGCAGGAATTTCACCGCGTCCGCGGCGCTGGCGATGCCGCCCATCCCACAAATGGGGATCTTCACCGCGCGGCTCGCCTGGTAGACCATCCGCAGCGCGATGGGACGGATCGCCGGGCCCGAGAGCCCGCCGAGCACGTTCGAGAGGAGCGGCCGCCGCGTCTCCGGATCGACCTCGAGCGCCTGCACCGAGTTGATCAGGGAGATGCCGTCGGCGCCCTCTCCTTCGCAGACGCGCGCCATCTCGGCGATCGAAGTGACGTTGGGCGAGAGCTTCACCAGCAGCGGCATGTCCGTCGCGCGACGCACGGCAGCCACCAGCTCGCGCAACAACTCGGGGCGCTGTCCGAACTCGATGCCCCCGCTCTTCACATGCGGACACGAGGCGTTCACCTCGAGCCCCTCGACGTGAGGCGCGCCCTGCAAGCGCTTCGCCACCTCGGCATAGCGCGCGATCTCGGTCTCGAAGAGGCTCGCGATCACCGTCACGCCGTCGGGCAGCGCGGGCAGCTTCTCGCGCACGAACGCGTCGACGCCGACGTTCTCGAGGCTGATCGCGTTGAGCATCCCCGCCGGCGCTTCGGCGATGCGCACCGGCTTGTTGCCGAAGCGCGGCTCGAGGGTGAGGCTCTTCGCGACGAGACCACCGATCCGGTTCAGGTCGAGGAACGGCGCGAACTCGGTGCCGTAGCCGAAGGTGCCCGAGGCGGTGAGCACGGGA
>JAHEJV010000108.1 GCA_024638705.1 Deltaproteobacteria bacterium
GATCAGGAGGACCCCCATGCCCCGCGTCGTGAAACTCGGCATCAAGCGCCCCGTCACCCGGCCGCTGCTGCCCGATCCCGAGCCCCGGGAAGTGAAATACACGTTCATCTCGGTGGACGATCACCTGATGGAGCCGCCGCACACCTTCGAGGGGCGCCTGCCCGCGAAGCTCCAGGACCGCGCGCCGAAGGTGATCGAGACCGAGGAAGGTCACGAAATCTGGGAGTTCGAGGACACCCCGTACTTCCAGGTGGGCTTCATGTGCGTCGCGGGGCGTCCGAGGGAGGACCACCGCGTCGAGCCGTCGCGCTTCTCCGAAGTGCGGCGCGGCTGCTGGGACATCAAGGCGCGCATCGCCGACATGGACATCGGCGGCATCCACGCCTCGGTGAACTTCCCCTCCGGCGTCACCGGCTTCGGCGGCACGCTCTTCTCGGAGACGAAGGATCCCGAGCTCGGGCTCGCCTGCGTGCGCGCGTGGAACGACTGGCTCTTCGAGGAGTGGTACACGCCCTATCCCGATCGGATCGTCCCGCTCGGCATCACCTACCTCGCCGACATGGAGCAGGGCGCCGAGGAGATCCGGCGCAATGCGAAACGCGGCTTCCGCGCGGTGACGCTCCCCGAGCAGCCGCACCGCCAGAACCTGCCGCCGATCTTCGATCCGGCGTGGGAGCCGATCATCCGCGCCTGCGCCGAGACCGAGACGGTGCTCAACCTGCACAACGGCTCGTCGGGCTTCGCGCAGATGCCGCCGGGCGCGCCGATGCTCGAGCTGGGCGCGACGCTCTTCGGCCCGATGGCGCTGACGTCGTGTGCCGAATGGCTGTGGAGCGCTTGGCCGGCGCGCTATCCCGACCTGAAGATCGCGATGAGCGAGGGCGGCATCGGCTGGGTCGCGAGCCTGATGGACCGCCTCGACGACATCATGACGCGCTCGGGCTACGGGTCGGGCTGGCCCGACAAGAGCTGCGGCCCGACCGACTGCCTCCGCCGCAACTTCTGGTTCTGCATGATCGAGGACAAGTCGACGATCTGCACGCGCCACACGATCGGCGTCGACAACATCCTCTTCGAGAGCGACTACCCCCATGGCGACGGCACCTGGCCCGACACCCAGAAGGTGATCGAAGAGGTGCTAGGCGACCTGCCCGTCGAAGAGATCCGGAAGATCACCCACGAGAACGCGGCGAAGGTCTACCGGCACCCGCTGCCGGAGGTGTGCATTCCCTGACCGGATCGGCGACTGCCGACGCTACGGCGTTCCGGCGGCCGCCGGCTCCTCCGCGACCGGTTGGAGCGAGAGCTTCACCCTCTCGGGATCGATCGCGACGACGTCGAGTACGTCGGGTCGGCGCACCGAATCCTCGTCGAGCGTAAACGTGCGCCGGCCGAGGCGCGCGAGATAGGCGTCGACGCGCACCGACACCTCGCCGGGCTCCGAGAACGCGAGGTCGCGTCGCAGGCCGCGCAGGGTGACCCGCACTTCTTCGGGATCGATCGTCTCGATCGCGAGATCGTTCGGCAGGTTGGTGACCCGGACCCTCGCGGGCACCGTCACCTCGGTGAGGTCGGAGCCGGGGATGAACACGGCCCACAGGGCGATCGCGCCGGCGGCGGCGAGCACGGCGTCGAGGCCCGCGCGCTCGCGCCACCACGCGCGCTCCTCGGGTTTTGCGGGCTGGAGCTCGGCCGCGAGGTCCTGTGGGCGCGCGAGCTTGCGCAGCACGCCGTCGCGCGCGATCGAGACCGTGCCGCGCTCCTCGGAGACGACGATGCACGTCGCGTCGCTGCGTTCGGCGAGGCCGAGGGCGGCGGCGTGGCGGGTGCCGCCCGGGCCGACCGCCGCGAGGTTCGACGACAGCGGGAGGTGCACGGCGAAGCGCAGGAGGCGATCGCCGCGCAGGATCACGGCGCCGTCGTGCCCCGGCGAGCTCGAGTCGAAGAGTGAGAGCAGGAGCGGCTCGCTGACCCGGCCGCCGAGGATCACGCCGCCCTCGACGTGGCTCTCCACCGACTCGTCGCCGGGCAACACGATCAGGGCGCCCGTGCGCGTGGATGCGAGACGCGTGACGGCGCGCACCAGGACGTCCATGTGTTCGTCGCTCGCCTCGCGCGGGGCGCCGCGCCGGAACGATCCGATCGTCTCGAAGAAGCGACGCAGGTCTTCCTGGAACACCACGACGACGATCAACACGAGCACCGCGAAGAAGGCCTGGAAGATCGAGGCGGTGAGTTCGAGGTCGAGCGCGCTCGCGAGCAGGTAGACGCCGCCCAGCAGGAGCAGCCCGGTGAGTGCGCGCCGTCCGCGGGTGCGGCGGATGAAGCGGATGCCGAGCCAGATCAGGACGCCGACGGTGGTGACGTCGACGAGGTCGCGCCAGACGATCAGCGAGAACAGATCGGGCATCAGGCCGGTTCTTCGGCGGCGGCGTGGTCGTCCGACGGAGGGACCTCGCGAGGTCGCGTTTCCACGGCGAGGAGGTACCAGGGCCGCACGACCCGCGCCAGCCGGGTTGCGACCATGCGGGCTGCGATCACGCCTCGCGCCGCTGGCGTCGCGCGCGCAGCGCGTTCCAGGCGTCGCGGAGCAGGCGGGCGTCCGCGGTCTCGATGCCACAGGCGCCGAGCACCGCGGCGTCCTGGCGCTCGATCAACGCGAGCGGGTCGCAACCCGCCCGGACCCGTTCGTCCAGGTCGGCGAGGCGCGACCGCGGGTCGCCGGGGAGCTTCGGCACGGGCAGCCGTTCGATCTCGGAAGGGACGAGCTCGAGGACGCCGCCGCCGTAGTGGCGCCCCTCGAGCTCCGCCGACACCAGGGTGAGACTGTTCACGAAGCCGGCGACGAGCGCCTCGGCGGCGATCCCGTGCGGCCGGATGCGATAGGCGGTGTCGGTGGTGAGCGCGCCGGCCTCGTTGTGCAGCAGGCGCGGGAAGTGATGCGCGCGTTTCAGCATCGAGACGGGGCTCGCCCACACCGACGGCACGCGATACCAGGGCGTGCGGATGCGGCACTTGTACCGGGCCGGGAGCCCGCGCGCTTCGCCCGCTGCGAGATAGGCGCGTGCGCCGGCCGGAAGAGCCGACGCGTCGTCGTCCTCGAAGTGGAGGAAGTGGCAGCGCAGTCCGGCGTCGCGGTTGTGGGCGAGGTCGCTCTCGGTGAAGACGACGCCGCGCGCGTGTTCGCTGCGGCCGAACATCGGGCGCGCGAAAGTGTGGAGGTCGTGCTCCGCGACGGTGGCGTCGTCGACGAGGAAGAAGTCGTTCGCGCCGGTGACGATGCCGACGTCCACGTCGGCGACGTCGGCGAAGCGCGCCACCGCGGGATGGGCGTCGAGGTCGTCGAGCAGGGCGCGCTCGCGTCGGCCGAGCAGGGCGCGCATCCACTTCCGTCCGAGCAGGGCGTCGGCGTCGGTCCAGGACGCGGCGGCGGCGAGCTCGGCCGGGGAGCGTGCGAGCAGGCTGCGGTCCTTCGTCGGCAGGATCGCAATGCGTCCCGGCCCGCGCTCGTCCGCCTCGCGCTTCTCCGCCAGCAGCAGCACGACGCCCTGGAGCGCGCGGTCGAACCAGAGGTCTTCCGGGTCGATCACCAGCACGCGTCGGCAGGTGGTGGCGAGATGATCGCGCAGCGACTGCGCGTGCAGGATGTGGAGCAGCTCGGCGGGGACGACCATGCCGAGGCGTCCGCCCGGTCGCAGGCGCTCGAGCGACGCGAGCACGAACGGCACCCACGCATTCGTGTGTCGCGTGAAGCGCAGGCCGCAGCGGCGGAAGATCTCTTCGGCGCGCGCCTGGACGTCGGCGTCGAGGTACTGGTAGCGGATGAAGGGCGGGTTCCCGATCGCCGCGTCGAAGGGGGCGTCGTCTCTACCCGTGAGGAACCAGTCGAGGAACTCGGTGTGCGCAACGTCGAGGGTCGCGCCGGGCGGCGGTGCGAGGGCGCGCGCCTTCGCCGCTTCGCCGGCGTCCCACTCGCACGCCACCACCTGTGCGACTCCGCGCGGACGCCGCGCCGCGAGCGCGGTGAGGAAGGCGCCGTCGCCGCAGCTCGGCTCGAGCACCCGCCGGGGCGATCCTTCGAGCGCGAAGCGCGCCAGGAAGTCGGCGACGTCCGAGCCGGTGTAGTAGCCGCCTCGCAGCTTCGTCGCGGACTCGTTCGCCTTGAAGTTCACGCGCTAGGCGCCTCGCGGATGGCGGAGGAACGGGGGGCGTGAACGCGACGGTCAGGGCGGGGGGAAGAGATGGTGGCCCAGGCCAGAGTCGAACTGGCGACACCCGCATTTTCAGTGCGGTGCTCTACCAACTGAGCTACCGGGCCACCGGACGGCGGAGCTTCGCAGATTTCGAGGGATTCCCGCAAGTTGGCGGTGCCCGCCAGATCGTCGGGAAGGGCGCAAGTCGCTCCACTTCCGCCCTCCAGTCCTCGCGAGATCCAATTCCGTCGGGCCCAGCCGCACCCGCTGGGGCAGCGCGTCCCTACGGGGAGCCCGAGGTGATTTCAAGCTCCGCGCGCGGGGGCCTCTCCGCGTTGCCCCTACTTCTTCTTGATGATGGCGCGCGCCTTGATCTCGACCAGCGCGCCTTCGAAGGCGAGCTCGCTCACGCCGATGGCCGTCCAGGCCGGGAACTTCTCCTCGATGTAACCGTCCTTGACCTGCATGAAGACGCCGATGTGCTCCCGGAGGCCGACGTGGAAGGTCGTGATCTCGACGATGTCCCGCATGCGCCCGCCCGCCTCGCCCAGCACCGTCTGCACGTTCTCGAAGGCCTGAGAGAACTGAACCGCCGGGTCCGGGTCGAGCTTGCCGTCAGGTCCGTTTCCGAGCTGCCCGGAGCAGAAGACGTGCTTGCCGACGCGCACCGCCGGCGCGAAGTGGAACTGGTCGTACATCGGCTGCATCGCCTTGGGAATCACCGTCTGTCGCCTGGACATGGAAGCCTCCTGTTCGAGTCGTGGAGCGTGGGCAGTATAAGCTCGATCTTCGGACGAAGTTCCGAGAAGCGTCCACACGCGCGTGCGCGCCGGATTCTCGGGGACCGAGTGCTCTCCGGTCGGCGCAGCAGTGCAGCGATCAATCGTCGGCGTCCTTGGACCTGTCTCTTCCTTCTGGCGCGTCTTCGGTCTCGCCGTAGAGCGCATCGATGAAGGCCTGCAACTCCTCGTCCGTGCTGTTCTCATCGAGCTTGGCGACGACGAGCGTGGGCTTCTTCTTGTCCGTCGACATCACGCGAAACTCCTTCCGTCGGGGCGCGAGCAATCCCGCCAGCAATCACGCTACGAACGGCGACGGTCGGACACGCTTGGACCGCGTGGCGCGCGCTGCGGGGCGCTCTCGGGCACGTTAGTCCGATTCTCAGTGCGGTGCTCTACCAACTGAGCTACCGGGCCACCGGACGGCGGAGCTTCGCAGATTCCGAGGGATTCCCGCAAGCTGGCGGGGCCGGCGAGGTCGTTCGGAAGACCGCGTTCGCGTCCGAACGGGTGTGCCTGGGGATCGGGATTGGCGCCGCCGCCCGCGTGCGCCCGGAAGGGCTTCCATCGCTTCGCGGGAAACGCCCGCAGCTTCCCGCCGACGGCGGCGCTCGCCGCGGGTGCCGGCGGTGAACGAGCGGACAGGGCTGCTTTTCGAGCCCGACGCATCGGCTCGCGGCCTCCGGGCGGGCTCAAGTTCACCCGATCGACGTTCCGATAGGCCCGTTGACCTGGCGCGATCGTCGCAGGGCCGTGCGCTCTCCGCGCGGCCGAGGACCCGGATCGACCGGAATCCGCGGCCCGACCGATCGCCAGTGATGAGGAAAGCGTGTGACAGTCCGATCCGACCGAAGGGCCTCGGCGTCGTGAATCTTCGAGACGACCGGTTCGGCCTTCTGCTGATCCTCTCCTCGCTCGCGGTGATCGCCGTCATCAGCGGCCTTCATGTCTGGTCGCAGATCGATGCGCGTCTGGCGCAGAACCGTGCGCAGGGTCTGAGCCTGGCCCGTCTGCTCGCGGAGAACGATGTCGATCAGCTCCTTCCGCCGCCGGGCCGGCAGGGTCCGCTCGACGTGATCAAGGCGACGGAAAGCAACCCCGACTTCGCCTACGCGGTGATCGCCGGGATCGACGGAAGCACCCTGGGTCAGGTCACGGCGCCCGATGTGATCGCGCCTTCCGCCGATCTTCCCGCGGCGCCCGCCGACTGGATCGGCGAGAGGTCGCTGGCGGCCTCCGTGAACGGCCGCCAGGTCCGCGAGTTCATCGCTCCCATCATCTCGCAAGGGGAACGGGTCGCGCACGTCCGGATCGGATTCCTCGATCCGGGGCTGCCGAACTACATCGAGCAGGCCTCGCTGCTGGGCATGATGGCGCTGCCGGTCTTCCTCCTGACTCCGCTCGCCTACTTCCTCATCCGTCGCGGGGTGCGACCGCTGGCGGATGCCTGCGCGCAGCTCAACGAGCTCGTTTCGGGGCAGCGCATCGATACGGTGCACATCGAGGCCACCGGAGAGGTCGGCGAGTTCATCCGCGGCTTCAACCGTTTCATGGAGTTCGCGAAATCGCGCATCGTCGAGCTCGAGCACGAGAGGACCGCGATCGTGGCCTCTTCGAAGGTGGTCTCCTACCAGAAGTCCCGCGTCGAGGCCGTCATCGGCAGCCTGCCCGACGCGACCCTGATCCTCGACGAGACGGGTGCCGTGGTGTTCGCGAATCGACAGGTGGAGACGATGCTCGGCGTCCCGGTGGACATGGTCGTGGGCCACAAGCCCGCGGAGTGGTGCGCCCACCCGATGCTGCTCGAGATCATCGAGGAGGCGCGCGAGCGGGCCGGTCAGCTGTCGCGCGACGCCGAGATCGAGCTCCCGCTCGACGGTTCCACCACCCGCACGATCCTGGTGGCGGCGCGTCCGCTGCTGCCCAACGACCGCACGGCAGGCCTGATCGGCACACTGCTCGTGCTCCACGACATCACCGCGGAGTCCGCAGGAAGGCGCTCGCAGGGCGAGTTCGTCGCTCAGATGGCCCACGAGCTCAAGTCTCCGCTGCACGTGATGGCCATGTACGGGGAGTCTCTGCTCGGCGAGGAAGGCGCGCAGGAAGCATTTCGCGTCGAGACCTCCAACGTGATCCGCGACGAAGTCGAACGCCTGGCGTCGCTCATCAACACCCTGCTCAGCATCGCCCGCATCGAATCGGGTGCCGTCGCGATCAAGCGCGAGCGCGTCCGCCTGCAGGACTTCCTCGAGGATGCGGTGGAGGCCGCCTCGCGCAGCGCGCGCGAAGTTCAGGTGACCTGTCTCGTGGACGTTCCCAGGGACGCGAGTCCGATCTTCGTCGAGAAGGAGCTGTTTCGCGTGGCGCTGAACAACCTGTTGACCAACGCGTTCAAATACAACCAAGAGGGCGGTGACGTCAGTGTCCTCGTCGAAGAGTCCGACGACCGGACGCTCATCCAAGTCCGCGATACCGGGATCGGGATCCGGCCAGAGCATCTGCCCCGCATCTTCGAGAAGTTCTACCGCTCCGAGGACGAGGAGACGCAGAAGCGACCCGGGCACGGTCTGGGGCTGCCCCTCGCCAAGGAGATCATCGAGCTCCACGGAGGCTCGATCCGGGCGGAGAGCGTCTTCGGCGAGGGCTCCGTCTTCACGATCGTCCTGAGAAGGCGGGCGGGCGGGGAGGGCTCCACACGATGAGCTCGATATTGATCGTGGACGACGAGCCGACGGTGATCCGCGTGGTGAAGCTCGGTCTGGAGCGCGCGGGCCACGAGGTGACTTCCGCCAACAACGGGGCGGAGGCGCTGGATCTGCTGCGCGAAAGCCACTTCGACGTGATGGTCACCGATCTGAACATGCCGAAGATGGACGGTCGGGAGCTGTGCCAGAGCTTCCGCGCGGAGATGCCCGAGCGCGACATGGTGATCTTCGTGGTGACGGCCCGGCCCGGCGAGAACCACCGCAAGTGGGCGGGCGAGATCGACGACGTCGAGTTCCTGGAGAAGCCCGCGAGTGTGCGCCAGCTGATCTCCCGCATCGCGGATCTGACCACGGCCACGCCGGCCGGAGATCGCGAATCCGCATGAGGGATCCGATCCTCAAGGATCTGCCGCTCGAGCGCTATGGACGCCTCTTGCAGGGCGCGACCGGCGTCTCGTGCGCCGTCGCCTGCGCGACGACGGGCGGCGACGTCTGGTGGACGGGCGAGAGGGACGACCTGCCTCCGGTGCAGGAGGCCCTGCGCGAGCTGGCCGCGTACGAGAGCAGCTCGACCACGCCCCAGCGCCTCGACCTCGGGAGCGGTCGGATGCTGATCCACGCCCCGCTGCGCGCCCAGGATTCGAGCCAGGTAGGGAACCTCGCGATCTTGTTGGACGCGGAGCTGTCCGAGGACCGACTGGCTGCATCCGAGGTGATCCTGTCCGACCTCGTCGCCTGCAGCGAACGCGAGTATCGACTGAACCAGGAGGCGAACGCACTCGCCGAGGAGCTCTCGAATCGTTACGAGGAGCTCAACCTCGTCTACAAGGTGGCAGGGCACGCGTACGCGTTCGAGCACGACGATGCGGGCACGAAAGCCCTGCTGCAGCATCTCACCGAGCGGCTGGAGGTCGACTTTGCCGCCCTCGTGCGCGGCAGGGACATCGCCCCGATCTGCGCCGAGCCCACGTCGGCGTCGATGCCCAATCGTGACCTGGTGTTGACCGCGATCTGCGGCGATCTGTTCCGCTTCGCTTGTACCGCGCGGAACGCCGTCGTCATGAACACGAAGGACGATCCCCGTCGGCAGTATCTGTTCGCGAACATGCGCTACCGGGTGCTCGCGTGTCCGGTGGTCGAAACCGGTGCGGCCCCCAGCATGCTCGTGCTGTTGCGGGTCGAGGATGGACCCGAGTTCACGAACGGCGATCGGAGTCTCGCGGCGGTCATCGCGCATCAGACGGCGATCATGATCCAGAACCACGCGATGCTGGGCTCGCTGCAGAAGTTCGGTGTGCAGATGGCGGGCGCGCTGATCGAGGCGATCGAAGCCAAGGACCCGTACACCCGCGGTCATTCGGAACGGGTGCAGAGCGTCTCCGTGAGGCTCGCGAAGGCCGCCGGGCTGACCGGCGATTCGATCAGCGACGTCTCGTGGGGCGCGCTGCTGCACGACGTGGGGAAGATGGGCGTACCCGACAACATCATCTGCAAGGCGGGAGCGCTCACCGCGGACGAGTTCACGATGATCAAGATGCACCCCGAGCGGAGCTACGAGATCCTGCGCCACATCGAGGAGCTGAGCCGGGGGGCTCTGGATGCCGCCCGCTACCATCACGAGCGCGTCGATGGGACGGGCTATCCGCACGGCCTGCGCGGCAAGCAGATTCCCGTGGAGTCGCGCGTCATCTCGATCGGGGACACCTACGACGCCCTCACCAGCTCCCGGTCCTACCGCGCTGCGGCCTCGCACGACGACGCCCTCCGGATCATTCGCGATGCGGCGGGCACCCAGCTCGACGCCGATCTCGTCCAGACCTTCGAGAATCTGTGCGTCCGCGAACCGAGTGCGTTGCTGACGTCCGCGGAGTCGGACGACGCTCCTGATGAGTGAGGCGTCGCGCGCTCGGATCGGGTCCGCGACACATCTGTTCCCCGACGGTCCGCTGACCGAGGGCGCTCGGATCGATGCGTTGCGCGAGGTGTTCGCCTCCTGTCTCGCCGATCGCGAGCTGCAGATCGTGATCGACCTCTCCGAAGTGCCGCTGCTCGATAGCGCCGGCATCGAGGCGCTCGTCGACGCGCAAGATCAGCTCGCGCGCGTCGGGGGCGCTCTGAAGCTCGTCCATCCGAACGAGCTCATCGAAGACATCCTGCGGTTGACCGGCTTGAGCGATCGGATTGCGGTGCTCGGTCGCGAGTTGCCCGCCAGTCGTCCTCGATCCGCGCGCGCCGGACGCCGGATCGGCGAGATCATGGTCGAGCGCGGCTACACCACGGCGGAGACCATCGAGAAGGCCCTGAAGCTCCAGGGCGGGCAGCGGATGGCCCAGGTCATGCTGGAGAACGGCTGGCTCTCGGAGCGGGAGCTGCTCGAGTGTCTCGCCGAGCAGCTCTCCCTTACGCTGGTGCGCCTGAGACCGGGGATCTACGACCCCGCGGTGGTCCGGAAGCTCGACCGTCAGGTGGCGCGCCGACTGAACGTCCTTCCGTTATTCGTGGTCCGCGGCGTGCTCCTCTTCGCGACAGCGGATCCGCAGTCGATCCCGGTCGCCGATACCATCGAGGATCTGACGGGCTGTCGGGTCGCGCCCGTGCTCGCCGTGAGCGAGGAGATCGAGCGGATCTCTTCCGCGGCCTTCAGCGAATCCGACGACCTCGCGGAGTATGTCGGAACTCTCGAGAGCGACCTCGAGCTCGTCGAGGTGAAGGAGACCGAGGACGAAACCGCGATCGACGAGATGGCGGCCGGGAACCCGGTCATCAGTCTCATCAACGGCGTGATCCAGCGGGCGATCCGCGATCGTGCCAGCGACATCCACATCGAGCCCACGCGCACGCGCTGCCGGATCCGCCTGCGTGTCGACGGACTGCTCTATCCGATCATGGAGCCCGCCCTCGACGTCCATCCGGCTCTCGTATCGCGGCTCAAGGTGATGGCGAAGCTCGACATCTCCGAGCGACGGCTTCCCCAGGACGGCCGCATCCAGGTGTCGACGAGCGGCCGGAACGTCGACCTCCGCTTCAGCTCGCTTCCCGGGATCTTCGGCGAGAAGGTCGTGCTGCGCGTGCTGGACAAGAACGAGTCGATCCTCGACGTGGAGAAGCTCGGACTCACCAGCGACAACCGCTCGAAGCTGGTCGGTCTGCTCGATCGCAGCTACGGGCTCATCCTGGTCACGGGCCCGACCGGCAGCGGCAAGACGACGACCTTGTACGCGGGCATCAATCATCTCGCCTGCGCCGAGAAGAACATCGTCACCATCGAAGACCCGGTCGAGTACCAGGTGGACGCGATCACCCAGAACCAGGTGCGCGAGAACATCGGGCTCTCCTTCGCGAGGATCCTGAAGCACGTCCTGCGTCAGGACCCCGACATCATCATGGTCGGCGAGATCCGCGAGCGCGAAACGGCCGAGATCGCGGTGCAGGCGGCGCTGACCGGCCATCTCGTGCTGTCGACCCTCCACACGAACGACAGCATCGGTGCCGTGAGCCGACTGCTCGACATGGGCGTGGAGCCCTTCCTTCTCTCGTCGGCGCTGATCGGCGTGGTGGCGCAGCGCCTGCTGCGTCGGACCTGTCCGGACTGCAAGACGTCGTACGTGGCGCCGCCGGGGTCGCTGGACCACTTCGGCGTCGAGGTGAAGGAGCGAGCCCGACTGGTGCGGGGTCGCGGGTGCCAGAACTGCTACGACTCCGGTTACAAGGGCCGGATGGCGATCCACGAGATCCTCGAGACCGACCCCGGTCTCCAGCGACTGATCGTCGCGAATGCGTCTCGCAGCGATCTGGACGAGTACCTCGCAGCGCGGGGCATCCAGACGCTCCTCCAGGACGGAGTCGATCGCGCGCTGGCCGGCGAGACCACCGTCGAAGAGGCGGTGCGCGTCGTGAACAGCTAGCGATGCCGATCCAGCTCCCGGCAATGAGCCCCGTGGCGCGCGAGAAGCCCAAGCGCCGTTCTCTCTCCGAGATCAAGATCGGCAAGCAGGGCGTGACGGGGAAGGACCGCATGTTCTTCACGGAGCGTCTCGCCCTCCTGCTCGAGACCGGAAACGCCCTCCACATCAGCCTCGACGTCCTCGCGAAGCAGCCCGAGCAGAGCGAGATGAAGGACGTGATCCACGATCTCCGCGATGGCGTGGAGTCAGGCCAGAGCTTCTCCCAAACGCTGTCGCGCCACCCGGAGGTCTTCCCGTCCTCTTACGTCAGCGTCGTGGCCGCGGGAGAGCACGGCGGATTCCTCTACCCGGTGCTGCAGCGGCTGCGCGACCTCGACGAGAAGCGGCAAGAGCTGCGCTCGATGCTCTTCTCGGCGTTCTCGTACCCCGCCTTCCTCGTGGTCTTCTCGCTGTCGGTGGTGTTGTTCGTGTTGATGGTCGTGTTCCCCAAGTTCGGGGATCTCTTCCAGATGATCTGGGATCAGCTGCCGGTCACGACGCGCTTCCTGATGACGGTGAGCGCCTTCCTGCGCGAGTCTTTCGCGGCCATTCTCATGGGCGCCGTCGGCCTCGGCCTTCTGGCCTGGCGCGCGATCCGGCACCCGAAGGGGCGCGAGATCGCGGACCGCGCGCTCTACGGAGCCCCGGTCCTGGGCGAGCTTCTCGTGCTCTTCCAGCTCGTGCAGTTCATGCACATCATGAGCCTTGCGCTCACGAATGGCGTGCCGCTGCTCGAGGCGCTCGGGTGCTGCCGCGAGGTGGGAAGCAGCCTCCGCTTCAAGCGCTTCGTGGTGAGCCTCGAGGCCGGCGTTCAGGAAGGGCGGGGCATCGCGGCCGGCTTCCAGGAGGCGGAGTTCGTCCCGGCGCTGGTCCGACAGATGGTCGCCACGGGCGAGGAGACCGGGAGCCTCGCGCTCGTCATGGGGCGCATGGCCGAATACTACGAGCGCGAGTGGAAGACCCGGCTCGCCACCGTCGCGAAGCTGGTGGAGCCAGCGATGCTCGTCGTGATGGGCGTGGTGGTGGGCCTGATCGTGAGCTCGCTGATCCTGCCGATCTTCAAGCTTTCGACGACCGTCCACTGAGCGGCCTTCGTGGCTGCGCGGTCCCCCTCCCGAGGTCGCCGGCCGAGCCGGGATCCACCCGGCACCGGGGGAAGATGCCCCTCAAGCCCTGAAC
>JAHEJV010000426.1 GCA_024638705.1 Deltaproteobacteria bacterium
CCTCCGCCTCTTCGGGCGTGATCGTGCCGCCGCCCCCGCCGTACACGCGGATGTGCGCTGCGCCGAGCGCCGCGAGGCGCTCGACCAGATAGGTGAAGAACTCCATGTGCCCGCCCTGGTACGAGGAAACGGCCACCGCGTGGGCGTCCTCCTGGACGGCGGCAACGGCGATCTCCTCGACCGAGCGGTCGTGCCCGAGGTGGATGACCTCGGCGCCCTGGGCCTGCAGGATGCGCCGCATGATGTTGATCGCGGCGTCGTGGCCGTCGAAGAGCGACGCCGCCGTCACGACGCGGACGCGCGGGGCGTCGGGGTGCGAAGAGAGGGGCGTGACGGTGGCTTGGCTCATCTTGCGTTCCTCTTCCCGTTCGCGGCATCGCGCGAGCGGTGCTGGATGCGTTCGCGGTACTGATCGATCTCTTCCCGCAGCGCCGACAACTCGCGGATCCGCGAATCGATCTCCTCGCGGCGTTCGGCGAGCAGCTGGTCGAGGCGACCGAGCATCGCCTTCGTCGATCCGCCGATCGCGTACACCGCGTTCAGGTCCTTGATCTCGGCGAGCGAGAGCCCGAGCGCCTTGAGCCGTTGAATGAAGCGCAGTCGCTCGAGCTCGTCGGGGCCGTAGACGCGGCGCCCCCCGGCGCGGCGGCGGACACCCGGCAGCAGACCCATCTCCTCGTAGTAGCGGAGCGTGCGCGCGGAGACGCCGGCCTGCTCGCGCACCTCGGAGATCGTCAGGAGGGGCTCTTCGGCGTCCTCGCGGAGTTCGCTCGCGGCTTCACTTTGCCAGCTCACGTCAACTGGCTAGCACGGGCGGAGGCGGGGCGCCATCCGGCCCGATTCCGGGCCGGATCCGGGGGTCCGACCGGGCCCAGAGTGGGGTCGCGACGGCACCCTCCCCGAGTGTTCTCATTCCAAGGGATCGCTTACGCTCCGAACATCGTGCCCGCCACCCAGCGCGTCGTCGCCTACTACGCACTCTCCGGTGGCGCCCGCCGCGAGCGCGAGACCCTCGCGGAGCTCACCCGCACGGCGCGAGACTTCGCCCGGAAGCGCGGCCTCGTGGTGATCGAACCCTTCGTGGAGACGCGGCGCGGTCGCCACCGACCCGAGCTCCAGCGGGCGCTCGATCGCTGCCGCGAGGCCGAGGCCTCCCTGCTCGTACCCCGTCTCGCCGCGGTGGGCGGAGACCTCCGCTTCCTCGATGCCGTGCTCGCGGCGCGAGTCGCGGTGGTGTCGGCGGACGCCGGCGTCACTCGCCGCCCCACGCTCTCGCTGCTGCGCGACATCGCCCTGCACGCCCAGGCCGAGGCGTCCGATCGCAGTCGCACTGCGCTCCGCGCGGCCCGCGCACGCGGCGTCGCGCTCGGCTCGCCGCGGCCCGAGGTCGGAAGCCGCGCGGCCGTGGCCGTGCTGCGCGCACGCGCGAACGCCCACGCCCAGGCGCTCGCGCCCGTGCTCGCCGAGTTGATCCTCTCGAACCCCGGAGCCTCGCTGCGCGACCTCGCCCAGCTTCTCGACGCGCTCGAAGTGCCGACCGCACGGCGCGGTCGTTGGGGACCGAGTGCCGTGCGCAACGCGATCGCGCGCGCGGGCCTCGAACGCCTGCGCCGGAGCGTTCGATGACGGCGCGCATCTCGCTCGTCGTGCCCTGCTACAACGAGGCGGATCGACTCGACCGGGAGAAGTTCCTGTCCTTCCTGCGCGCGCACGGCGACGCGCGGCTGTGTTTCGTCGACGACGGCAGCACGGACGCGACGGGAGAGGTGCTGATGGGCCTCGCCGACGAACGGCCCGAGCAGATCGACGTCGTCGCGCTGCCGTCGAACCGCGGCAAGGGCGCGGCCGTGCGCGAGGGGCTCCGCGCGGAGCGCGAGCGCGATGCGCGTTATGTCGGCTACTGGGACGCCGACCTCGCGACGCCGCTCGAGTTCGCCGACGCCGTCGCCGACCACCTCGACGAACGGCCCGATCTGTTCATGGCCGCGGGGTCGCGCATCCTGATGCTCGGCCGGCCGATCGAGCGCCGCGCCGTGCGTCACTACCTCGGTCGCATCGCGGCCACGCTCGTCTCGATCACGCTCCAGGCCCCGGTCTACGATTCGCAGTGCGGCGCGAAGCTGCTGCGCAACGACGCCCGCCTCGACGACCTCCTCGAGCGCCCGTTCACCAGCCGCTGGCTCTTCGACGTCGAGATCCTCGCCCGGATCGCCCATCTGGAAGGGGGCTCGCCGGAGAGCGCGCTCCACCGCCGCGTCCACGAGGTGCCCCTGCCCCGCTGGACCGACGTCGCCGGATCGAAGGTGACCTGGCGCGATCTGGTCGCCCTGCCGTACGAGCTTCTGCGAATCTGGCGCGCCGAGCGCTGATCGCCCGGCCGGCTCAACCTTCGGCGCGCTGCGCCTCGCGTTCGCGCAAGCCGCGTACGGCGCGGTAGACGCGGCCGGGGAGAGCCCGCCCGAGCACCGCATCCTCGAGCCAGATGCTGGTGTCGACGAGGGCGTCGAGATCGACCCCGGTCGCGACGCCGCTGCGCTCGAAGAGGTCGACCACGTCCTCGGTCGCCACGTTTCCCGACGCGCCCGGCGCGTAGGGACACCCGCCGAGCCCCGCGAGCGAGCTGTCGAAGGTGCGGACGCCCGCCTCGAAGCCGGCGTCGACGTTCGCGAGCGCGCGGCCGTAGGTGTCGTGCAAATGCAGCGCGATGTGCTCGAGGGGCGCGACGACGGACACGGCGCGGACCAGATCGCGCACCTGGCGCGGCACTCCGATGCCGATCGTGTCGCCGAGCGACACCTCGGTCGCGCCGAGGTCGAACAGGCGCTTGGTGAGCTCGGCCACCGCGGAGACCGCGACGGCGCCTTCGTAGGGACAGCCGCACACGGTGGACACGTACGCCCGCAGCCCGGCGCCGTCGGCGCCCGCACGCAACGCGACGGGACGGATGCGCTCGAGCTGCTCGGCGATGCTGCAGTTGACGTTCTTGCGATTGTGGGTCTCGCTCGCGGAGAGGAAGACCGCGGCGACGCTCGCGCCGCCAGCCGCCCGGAAGCGCTGGTAGCCCTTCTCGTTCGGCACCAGCGCGCTGTAGCGAACGCCCGGCGCGTCGGGCAGCGACGCCGCCAACGCATCGCCGTCGGCGAGCTGCGGGATCCACTTCGGCGACACGAACGACGTGACTTCGATGCGTCGCAAGCCGGCGGAGGCGAGGCGCGCGATCAGCTCGCGCTTCGCGTCGGTCGACACCGTCTCCGGCTCGTTCTGGAGCCCGTCGCGCGGCCCGACCTCGTAGATGCACACGTCGCTCACGGGTCGGACTCGTCGTTGCACACGTCGCTCACGGGTCGGACTCGTCGTTGCACACGTCGCTCACGGGGCAGACTCGCCGTTGCACACGTCGCTCACGGGGCAGACTCG
>JAHEJV010000427.1 GCA_024638705.1 Deltaproteobacteria bacterium
CAGGGCGGCGGTCGGCAGCTCGTCGCGCTCGCCGCGCGCGGCGAGCAGGTCGGCGACGCGGTCGCCGTGTCGGGCGAGCCAGTCGCGCGGCAGCTCGGCGAAGCCGCCCCCTGCGAGCGGCACCCAGCTCTCGCCCTGACGCCATGCCGCGAGCACGCTCTTCGCCGTAGCGCGGGCGGCCGCGGCGTCGGCGCTGCGCTCGTCTTCGGAGGAGAAGAAGAGGTCGAAGCGCGTGTCCTCGGCCGAGAACTGCGGGGTGAGGGCGCCGGCTCGGGTGAACGTATCGAGCGCGGGCTCCGAAGCGGTGTCGGGCCAGCGCCGCAGGCGTTCGGCGAGCTCGAGCGCGTCTTCGCCCTTCGCGACGATCTTCCGGCCGGGTGCGATCTCGAGCTCGGACTGGAGCCGGCGCAGCAACGCGCGCTCGGCGGACTCGTCGCGCAGCGGGACCGGACCGCCGAGCGGTACGAGGCGCCCGGCGTCGACGCGCGCCGTCGGCGGATCGCCGTAGACGAGCAGCGGCAACACCGAGAGCGCGTCGCCCTCGCGCTTCACTTCGAGCTGGATGCGCGGCGGGTCGCTGCTCGTGCGCGGCAGGCGGTCGGTCTTGATGTCGACGCGGATGCGCTCGCGCAGCGAGGGCAGCACTTCGGTCACGAGCTCGGCGGCCTCGTCGGCGCGGAAGATGCGGCCGCGCTGCAGCGATTCGAGCTCGCGGCCGAGCAGGTTCGACCCTCCGAGTGGGCAGAGCGTGCCGTCGTCGAGCAGCGCGACGTCGGAGTTGAAGGTCTCGACGACGCGCGGGTCGCGGCGCGCGCGCAGGCGGAACCCCTGCGGAGCGTCTTCGAGCACGCCGATGAAGCCGACCGGCTCGAGGCTCGCGCGAATCGGTTCGCCGTCGAACTGGATGTCCTCGCAGCCGACCAGGGCGCGCATGAGCGACGACCACACGCCGCGCGGCAGTGAGCCGCGCAGGTGCGAGCCGAGGGCGCGTTCGACGGCGATGTCTGCGGCGGTGGCGAGGAACGGCGGGCCGTCGACCCGTCCGGAGGAAACCGCGCCGAGGGTCGAGCGCAGGGGCACTTCCTTCCCGTCGGTCACGATCACGCGCTCGAAGTCGAGGCTGTGACCCTTGCGGCGGAGTCGCACACCCACGCGACCCGGCGCGTCGGCCGCAGCGGGCAACGCCTTTCCCGCGCGCCGCGCCCGACGCAGGGCGATCATCGCCGCGGCGACGTGTTCGCAGGCGTCCTCGCGGCTGGCGCAATCGCAGTCCCAGTCCTCGTCTTCGAGCGAGAGCCGGACGGCGGGCGAGACGAGGCCGCCGCGCGTCGCGATGCGCAGCACCACCTCGTCGCCGTCGTCGCGCTCGCCGTGCACGGCTTCGCCGCGCGCGAGCTCGACGCCCTGCGACCAGGTGCCTGCGGTGGCGGCGGAGCGGATCGCCGCGAAGAGCGTGTCGAGGGCCGTCACGGGTGGACGACTCGCCGCGACGGTCCGCGGACGCAAGGGTCGGTCATCGGAAGTCCCTTGGAGGCCATTCGACTTCGTTCGGCCCTGCCTCGCTGCGCGCTCGCTTGGCTCGCTCGCATCAGGCGCCGAGCGCGCCTTCGATCGCGGCGCCGAGCCGCGCGATCGCTCCGAACGCGCTGTCGCGCTGCGCGCGGATCCGCTCGCGAATCGCGTCGACACCGCCCACGGCGGCGATGCCGAAGCTGCCGTAGCGCTGCGCGAGGGCCTGGAGCACGAAGCGCTCGCGTCCCTCCTCGCGGTGCGCGCGCAGCGCACCCGATTCGATCGCGTGGGCTCGATGGGCGTCGAGCGTCTCGAGCAGGGCGTCGATGCCGGTGCCGTCGCGCGCGGATACGAGCCGCACCGGCGGCTCCCAGCTCTTCGCTTCGCGCTCGCCGAGGCGCAGGCCCGCTTCGAGCTCGCGCGCGGTGCGCTCGGCGGCCGCGCCGGTGTCGGCCTTGTTCACGGCGAACACGTCGGGGAGCTCGAGGATGCCGGCCTTCATGAACTGCAGGGTGTCGCCGCTGCCCGGGTTGGCGACGAAGAGCAGCGTGTCGACGAGGCCCGACACCTCGCCTTCCGATTGGCCGACGCCGACCGTTTCGACGAAGACGTGATCGAAGGCCGCGGCCAGGATCGTCACCGCGGCGCGCGTGCTCTCGGCGACGCCGCCGAGCCGATCGCGCGCCGCCATCGAGCGGATGAACACGCCGTCGTCGCCGCCGCCCGACCGCATGCGGATGCGGTCGCCGAGCAGCGCGCCGCCGGTCCGCTGGCTCGAGGGGTCGACGGCGATCACGCCCACCGTCTGGTCGCGGCGCCGCAGGGTGCGCACCAGGGCGTCGAGCAGCGTCGACTTCCCGGCGCCGGGCGCTCCGGTCACGCCGATGCGCACGCTGCCGGGGAAGTCCTCCTCGGCTTCGAGCGCGTCGAGCAGGGCGAGCGCCTCGCTGCGCGGACCCGGTCGCGTGTCGTCGACGAGGTTCAGCGCAGCGGCGACGGCGCCCCGGTCGCGACTCCGGAGGCGCGAAAAGAGATCAGGCTGCAGCGCGCGACTCCGTCACGACGTCGACGATCTCGTCCATGATGCGGGTGAGGTCGAAGTCTTTCGGGGTGTAGACGCGGGCGACGCCGGCGGCGCGCAGCTTGCGGGCGTCCTCTTCGGGGATGATCCCGCCGACGACGACGGGGATCTCGCCGCAGCCGACGGCGCGCAGCTTCTCGAGCACGTCGATCACCAGCACGCCGTGGGAGCCCGACAGGATCGAGAGGCCGATCACGTGGACGCCTTCGTCGCGCGCCGACGATGCGATCTCGTCCGGGGTGAGGCGGATGCCCTCGTAGACGACCTCCATGCCGACGTCGCGCGCCTTCACCGCGATCTGTTCGGCGCCGTTGCTGTGCCCGTCGAGGCCGGGCTTGCCGACGAGGAGCTTGAGCGGGCGGCCGAGGTCGGCTTCGATCGCGCGCACGCGCTTGCGCACCGAGGCGGTCTCGTCGCTCGCTTTCGCCGACTCGGTCGCGACCACGCCCGTCGGCGCGCGGTACTCACCGAAGCGGTTTCGCAAGGTGTCGGCCCATTCGCCGGTCGTGACACCGGCCTTCGCGGCGCGGATCGACACGGGCATCACGTTCGCGCCCGACGCCAGGGCGTCGTCCAGCTCGCGCAGGGCGGCCTCGACTTCGCCCGCCGGGCGCTTCGCGCGGAAGGCGCGCAGCGACTCGATCTGCTCGCGCTCGGCCGATTCGTCGACGACGAGGATCGAGCCCTCGTCCTGGGTGAGCGGGGAGGGCTCGGCCTCGGTGTAGGCGTTGACGCCGACGACGGTGAGGTCGCCGCTCTCGATCGCGCGCAGCCGGCGCGTGTTCGACGCGACGAGCTGCTGCTTCATGTAC
>JAHEJV010000428.1 GCA_024638705.1 Deltaproteobacteria bacterium
CAGAAGCTCGAGCAGCTCGTCGTCCCAGCCGCCGGCGTGGATGTCGTAGAGGAGCGTGCGCGACGCGTTGCTCGCGTCGGTGACGTGCAGCGCGCCGCCGGTGAGGTTCCACGCGAGCCAGGTGTCGACGGTGCCGAAGGCGAGCTCGCCGCGCTCGGCCCGCGCGCGGGCGCCGTCGACGTGCTCGAGCAGCCACGCGATCTTCGTGCCCGAGAAGTACGGATCGAGCAGGAGGCCGGTCTTCGCGCGGAAGACGTCCTCGACGCCGTCCGCGCGCAGGCGCGCGCACGCGGCCGCGGTCCGCCGATCCTGCCAGACGATCGCGTTGTGGATCGGCACGCCCGTCGCGCGATCCCAGACGATCGTCGTCTCCCGCTGGTTGGTGATGCCGAGCGCCGCGACGTCGGCCGCGGCGGCCCCGGCCGTGCGCAGGGTCTCTTCGATCGTGGCTTGCTGGCTCTCCCAGATCGCGATCGCGTCGTGCTCGACCCAGCCCGGCCGCGGGAAGATCTGCTCGAACTCCCGCTGCGCGGCGCCCGCGATCGTGCCGTCCGGCTCGAAGAGGATGGCCCGCGAGCTGGTGGTTCCTTGATCGAGCGCGAGCAGATAGGGCACGAGCGGGACGGTACCGCATCCGCGCGGCCGCCGCGAGTGCGGCCGCGCCTACGACGTCGTCGCCACGTCCGCGGCGTCGGCCTTCCGGAACGTGAACGTGTGCCCGGCGGCGTCGACCACGATGCAGTCGCCCGCCACGAACTCGCCCGCGAGGATGCGCGAGGCCAGCGCGTTCTCGAGGCGGTGCTGGATCACGCGCTTGAGAGGCCGGGCGCCGAACTGCGGATCGTACCCCTCGTCGGCGAGCGACTTCGTGGCGGCGTCGGAGATCTCGAGCGAGAGGCCGCGGTCGGCCAGCCGCCCGCGGAGCCCGCGGAGCTGGATGTCGACGATCCGGCCGAGATCCTCGCGGCTCAGCTGGTGGAAGATGATCGTGTCGTCGATCCGGTTGAGCAGCTCCGGGCGCAGGCTCTTCTTCAGGAGCTCGCGTACGTGGGCCTCGACCTCGATGTCGGCGGCGCCATCCTTCGTCATCTCCAGGATCGCCTGCGAGCCGATGTTGCTCGTCATCACGACGATCGCGTTCTTGAAGTCGACGGTGCGACCGTGGCCGTCCGTGAGACGGCCGTCGTCGAGGATCTGCAGGAGCACGTTGGTCACGTCGGGGTGCGCCTTCTCCATCTCGTCGAAGAGGATCACGCAGTACGGTCGGCGCCGGACGGCCTCGGTCAGGCGGCCGCCCTCCTCGTAGCCCACGTAGCCGGGAGGAGCTCCGATGAGCCGCGCGACCGCGTGCTGCTCCATGTACTCGCTCATGTCGATGCGCACGACCGCGTCCTCGGTGTCGAAGAGGAAGCCCGCGAGCGCCTTGCACAGCTCGGTCTTGCCGACGCCGGTCGGTCCAAGGAAGAGAAACGAGCCGATGGGGCGCGTCTCCTCGCCGAGGCCCGCGCGGCTGCGGCGCACGGCGTCGGACACGGCGCGGACCGCGTCCTCCTGGCCGACCACCTTTCGCTCGAGCACGTCCTCCATGCGGAGGAGCTTCTCGCGCTCCGACTCCACGAGACGCGACACGGGGATGCCGGTCCACTTGGCCACGACCTCGGCGATGGCCTCGGAGTCGACCTCCTCCTTCACGAGCGCGTTGCCCTGGGCCTGCCGCGCGGCGAGCTTGTCGCCGGCCGCGCGGAGACGCTCGTCGAGCTCGCGCAGCTCGCCGTACTGGATACGGGCGGCGCCCTCGAGGTCGCCGCGCCGCTGCGCCTGCTCGAGCTGCGTCTGCTTGTGGTCGATCTCCGACTTCACGGCCTGGATCTCGTCGAGCTCGGCCTTCTCGATCTCCCACTGCGCGGCGAGCGCGCGGTGGCGCTCGCCGACCTCGGCGAGGTCGCCCTCGATGGCGGCGAGCCGCTTCTTGGAGTCGTCGTCGTTCTCGAGCTTGAGCGCCTCGCGCTCGATCTCGAGCTGCATGATGCGGCGCCGATACTCGTCGAGCTCGGCGGGCATGGAGTCGTTCTCGATGCGCAGACGCGAGGCGGCCTCGTCCAGCAGGTCGATCGCCTTGTCGGGCAGGAACCGGTCGGCGATGTAGCGCCGGCTGAGGGTCGCGGCGGTGACGAGCGCGCCATCCTGCACGCGCACGCCGTGGTGCGCCTCGTAGCGCGGCTTCAGGCCGCGGAGGATCGCGATCGTGTCCTCGACCGACGGCTCGCCGATGAAGACCGGCTGGAAGCGACGCTCGAAGGCGGCATCCTTCTCGATGTGCTGGCGGTACTCGTCGAGCGTGGTCGCGCCGATGCAGCGAAGGTCGCCGCGAGCGAGCGCGGGCTTCAACAGGTTGCCGGCCGACACGGCACCCTCGGCGGCGCCGGCGCCCACGATGGTGTGGAGCTCGTCGATGAAGAGGATGACCGCACCGTCGGAGGCCTCGACTTCGCGGAGGACGGCCTTGAGGCGCTCCTCGAACTCGCCGCGGAACTTCGCCCCGGCGAGGAGCTGCCCGATGTCGAGCGCGACGATCCGTGACTCGCGCATGGAGGTGGGGCAGTCGCCGTTGACGATGCGCAGCGCGAGGCCCTCGGCGATCGCCGTCTTGCCGACGCCGGGCTCGCCGATGAGCACGGGGTTGTTCTTGGTGCGCCGGCTCAGCACCTGCATGCAGCGACGGATCTCCTCGTCGCGCCCGATGACCGGGTCGAGCTTGCCCTGCTGCGCTTTCTCGACGAGGTCGATTCCGTACTTCTTCAGGGCCTCGAAGGTCGACTCGGCGTTTGCGTCGTTGACGTGGTCGACGCCCGACGCGCGGCGCAGGGCCTGGATGGCCTCCCGCACCCGGCGCTCGTCGAGCCCGACCGTCTTCAGCAGCTCGCGAGCGCCCGACTTCACGTCGAGCAGCGCAATCAGCAGGTGCTCGGTGGAGACGAAGCTGTCGCCCATCTCCCGGGCCTGCTTCTCGGCGGTGTTGATCACTTGGATCGTCTCGGGCGCCGTCTGCGGCGGGCCGACGTCGCCGGTCACGGTCGGCAGGTGCTCGAGCTCGCTCGCGACGATCTGCTGGACCCGCTCGCCCTGCACGCCGGCCTTCTCGACGATGGAGTGGGTGATGCCGGACCGGTCGGCGAGCATCGCCGCCAGCAGGTGAAGCGGCGTGAGCGTGGAGTGCGCGCGCTCCGCGGCCGTGCTCTGCGCGGTCGCGAGAACCTGCTGGGCGAGCGTCGTGAAGCGGTCCATCTGCATGCGGTGCTCCTCCCGAAGGAAAGGGGTCGGGGTGCTTTCACTGGTGAAAGAGCCCCGACCCCAGATACGAGGCAAACGTCGCGCCGGGCGGAGGGGGCCTGGCGGGGGCACG
>JAHEJV010000109.1 GCA_024638705.1 Deltaproteobacteria bacterium
CCTGCGGCGTCGAGGTGATGAGCCACGTCGGCCTCGGCGCCAACGTGATCAACGGCCCGGGCTACTTCCAGCCGCCGGAGTGGGGCTGGGACACGGCGCCCGACCAGTTCACCCACGCCGAGCGCATCGCCCAGAATCGCGGCATCACGCGCGACGACGTCGACGCGTTCGCCCTCGAATCGCAGGAGCGCGCGATGCGCGCCCGCGACGAGGGACGCTTCGACCGCGAGATCCTGCCCCTCGAAGTCCCCGTGCTCGGCGAGGACGGCCAGCCCACGGGCGAGACGCGCACCGTCGCCGCCGACCAGGGCATCCGACCGAGCACGCGCGAGGGGCTCGCGAAGCTCAAGCCCGTCTCCGAAGGCGGCATCCACACCGCGGGCAACTCGTCGCAGATCTCCGACGGCGCCGCCGCGTTGCTCTGGATGTCGGCGGAGAAGGCGAAGGAGCTGGGGCTGCGGCCGCGGGCGCGCATCGTCGCCGACGTCGTCGTCGGCACCGACCCCTACTACCTCCTCGACGGCCCGATCGACGCGACGCGCGAGATCGAGAAGAAGTCGGGCATGAAGGTCAGCGACTTCGATCTCGTGGAGATCAACGAGGCCTTCGCGGCCGTCCCGCTCTCCTGGGCGAAGGTGTTCGAGCCGGACATGTCGAAGGTGAACGTGAACGGCGGCGCGATCGCCCTCGGACACCCCGTCGGCGCCACCGGCTCGCGTCTGATCGTCACCGCGCTCCACGAGCTCGAGCGACGCGACGCCACCACCGCCTTCATCACCATGTGCTGCGGCTCCTCGGTGGGCACGGGCACCATCATCGAGAGGCTCTAGTCATGGGAACGCTGGATGGAAAGGTCGCCGTCATCACCGGCGCCGCGAACGGGCTCGGAAAGTCCCACGCGCTCGAGCTGGCGCGGCAGGGCGCGCGCGTCGTCGTGAACGACATCGGCACCTCCGTCGACGGCGCGGGCCGCGACGAGACCGCCGCGCGCGCCGTCTGCGAGGAGATCGCGAAGATGGGCGGCGAAGCCGTCCCTCACTTCGGCGACTGCGCCGACTTCGGCGACGCCCAGGCGATGGTGAAGACCGCCGTCGACTCCTTCGGCAGCCTCGACATCCTGATCTGCAACGCGGGCTTCACCCGCGACGCGGTGATCTTCAACATGAGCGAGGAAGACTTCGACAGCGTCGTCCGCGTGCATCTGAAGGGTCACTTCGCGGCGCAGAAGTTCGCCGCGATGTACTGGCGCGAGAAGAGCAAGAGCGAGGGAGGGCCGGTCTACTCTCGCGTCGTCGCGACGGCGTCCGAGTCGTTCCTCTTCGGCACGCCCGGCCAGCCCAACTACGCCCCGGCGAAGGCGGGGATCGTCTCGCTGACGCTCGGCACGGCGAAGGTGCTGCTCAAGTACGGCGGCACCGCCAACATCGTGATGCCGCGCGCACGCACGCGCATGTCGCACCGCGGGCCCTTCGCCGCGATGTTCGACGAGCCGGAGGAAGGGTTCGACAACATGAACCCGGCGAACACGTCGCCCCTGTTCGCCTATCTGGCGAGCCCGCAGGCGCAGAACATCACCGCCCAGCTCTTCATCGTCTGGGGGAAGCAGGTCGTGGTGATGAACCGCCCGTCCCACGGCGCGACCTTCGACAACGACACGGCCTGGAACGCCGAAGACCTGCACAAGCACCTCGGACCGCACTTCGAGAAGCAGGAGCCGATCGTCGACGGCTATCCGCTGCCGGAGGTGTAGGCCGGCGGCGCACCCCGTCGCGCCGCGTGTCAGGATGGCGGCTGGCCGGAGGACGCGGCCGTCATGCGCGCCGGTTTCGTCGTGTTCGCCGCCTTCGAGCAGCCGGATCCGGACGGCGACGGCACTGCGGACTACCTCGACACGCGACTCCCAGTCATGATATGAGCGGGGGACCGGTGGCCGTCGCCGAGAACAGGGGGTCCGGATGGAACCCGTAGCGATCGTGACCGCGCTGGTGCTGCTCGAGTACTTCTGGATCGTCTGGCAGACGGGCCAGGCGCGCGGCAAATACGGCGTGCCGGCCCCATCGATGAGCGGCCACCCGATCTTCGAGCGCTGGCTTCGCGTGCAGCTGAACACCGTCGAGCAGCTGGTGATCTTCCTGCCCGCCCTGTGGATGTTCGCGTACTACGTCCACGCACCCGCTGGGGCGGCGCTGGGGCTGGTTTTCATGGTCGGCCGCTACCTCTTCGCCCGGGGCTACGTGGAAGACCCGGCGAAGCGCGGGCCGGGCTTCATCGTGACCCTCGCGTCCAGCATGACGCTGCTGATCGGCGGACTGATCGGCGCGATCGTCTCCGCCGTCGGCTAGCCCCGAGGGGGGCGGCCCCATCCCCGGATCGGGGAGCCAGATCGGCGCCGGCAAATTGGGTGCAGATTGCGACCTTTACGGCAATGCGCGCCACTCACGGATATAATTCTGCCGCCGCGGATTCCGCGGTCCGTCTTCTGGGCCGTTCTGCCCGGTAGCCCTGCCCCACCCACCGATTCACCGATCCGAGTTCCACGATCCGACCCCGAGAGTTCTTTAGCGGGGCGGCCACGCTTTGGAACTCCCATTCAACGGAGCGAGACGACAAGTCATGAGCAGCCAGAACGCCAAACTCAACTCCTGGGTCGCCGAAGTCGAGGCCCTCTGCCAGCCCGACCGCGTGCAATGGTGCGACGGTTCCCAGGCCGAGTACGAAGAGATGGTTCGCCTCATGGTCGAGGGCGGGACGGCCCGCAAGCTCGACAAGCGCAAGAACAGCTACCTGATCTGGTCCGACCCCGCGGACGTCGCGCGCGTCGAAGACCGCACCTTCATCTGCTCCGCGAAGGAAGAGGACGCGGGCCCCACCAACAACTGGGCCGACCCCGCCGAGATGAAGACGAAGCTCCGCGGCCTCTTCGACGGCTGCATGAAGGGCCGCACCCTCTACGTGATCCCCTTCTCGATGGGCCCGGTCGGTTCGCCGATCGCGCACATCGGCGTCCAGCTCTCCGATTCGCCCTACGTCGTGGCGAACATGCACATCATGACCCGCGTCGGGAAGAATGTGCTCGACGTGCTCGGCAGCGACGGCGCGTTCGTCCCCTGCCTGCACTCGGTCGGCGCTCCGCTCGCCGAAGGCGAGAAGGACGTCCCGTGGCCGTGCAACGCGGACAACAAGTACATCGTCCACTTCCCCGAGACGCGCGAGATCTGGTCCTTCGGCTCGGGCTACGGCGGCAACGCGCTGCTCGGCAAGAAATGCTTCGCGCTGCGCATCGCGTCGGTGATGGCGCGCGACGAGGGTTGGATGGCCGAGCACATGCTCATCCTCAAGCTCACGCCGCCGAAGGGTGAGGCGAAGTACATCGCGGCCGCGTTCCCGAGCGCGTGCGGCAAGACCAACCTCGCGATGCTCAACCCGACGATCCCCGGCTGGAAGGTCGAGTGCGTCGGCGACGACATCTGCTGGATGAAGTTCGGCGACGACGGCCAGCTCTACGCGATCAACCCGGAGGCGGGATTCTTCGGCGTGGCGCCCGGCACGAGCATGCACTCGAACCCGAACGCGATGCTCTCGTTCGAGGAGAACGCCTTCTTCACCAACGTCGCACTCACGCCCGACGGCGACGTCTGGTGGGAGGAGATGACGAAGGAGATCCCGGCGAAGCTCACCGACTGGCACGGCGAGCCCTGGACCCCCGACAAGGGCACGCCCGCCGCGCACCCGAACGCGCGCTTCACCGCACGCGCTTCGCAGTGCCCGGTGATCGCCGACGAGTGGGAAGATCCTGCGGGCGTGCCGATCAGCGCGATCCTCTTCGGCGGACGTCGCGCAACGGTCGTCCCGCTCGTGAACGAAGCGCGCGACTGGCAGCAGGGCACCTTCCTCGGCTCGATCATCTCGAGCGAGAAGACCGCCGCCGCCGCCGGCAAGGTCGGCGAACTTCGCCGCGACCCGATGGCCATGCTTCCCTTCTGCGGATACAACATGGCCGACTACTGGGCGCACTGGCTCGAGATCGGCAAGAAGTCGGGCGCCGTGCTCCCGAAGATCTACTACGTGAACTGGTTCCGGAAGAGCGACGGCGGCGACTTCCTCTGGCCCGGCTTCGGCGAGAACAGTCGCGTGCTCAAGTGGGTGTACGAGCGCTGCGCGGGAACGGTGAAGGCGACGGAGACGCCGATCGGCAACCTGCCCGCCCCCGGCGAGCTCGACCTCGACGGTCTCGACATCGACGCCGACGACCTGGCCGAGCTGATGAAGGTGGACATCGACGGCTGGCTCGGCGAGCTGCCGCTGATCCGCGAGTACTACGAGAAGTTCGGCGATCACCTGCCGAAGGAGTTCCTGGCGCAGCTCGACAAGATGAAGGAGCGGCTCGAGGCGGCGAAGTCGTAGGTCTTCGCGCGAGATCCCGCTCGTGAATCACGATCCCCCGGACCCGTCCGCCGCGGAGCGGCTCGCCGCCATCACGCGGCGCGTCGTCGACCTCGTGCGCCGCACCCAGGCGCACGGTGCCGACGCGGACGAGGCCCTCGCCGCGCTCGAGCACGCGGCGGAGGTGCTCGCGCCGCACGCGTACGAAGGGGCCTTGCAGCAGCGATCACTCGGGTTCTCCGAGCTGTCGCCGATCGCGGCCGCACCGACGGATCTCGCGGATTTCTTTCCCTACAGCCCGATCGTCGGGTTGCGCAATCCGCTCGCTCCGCCGGCCACCTTCGACGTGCGCGACGGCCGCGTCCACGGGCGCGTCACCTTCGGCGCCGCCTATGTGGGTCCGCCGACGAGCGTGCACGGTGGCGTGATCGCGGCGCTATTCGACGAGGTGCTGGGAAGCGTCAACGTCGCGAACGAAGTGGGCGGGATGACCGGCACGCTGCGCGTCGTCTACCGCAAGCCTTCCCCGATCGGCTGCGAGCTGCGCATGGAAGGCTGGATCGACCGCATCGAGGGTCGCAAGGTGTTCGCCTGCGGAACGCTGCACCACGGCGACACGCTCCTCGCCGAGGCCGACGGCATCTTCATCCAGGGTGCGATCCAGCGCCTCGCGGAAGCGCGCGCCGAAGCGGCGCGCCAGGCCGGCTGATCGCCGCAGCGCACGCGGTTCAGATCAGGGCGAGCGCAGCCAGCGCACCCATCAGCAGCGCACCGTCCACCGCGACGAGGCCGTAGAGCTCGCCCGCGTGGAAGGGCGCGAGCACGGCGAGGGTCGCGAGCGGCACGAAGCCGAGGGGCCGCACCGGCGCGGGCGCGATCAATGCGACGAACAGCGCGGCGAGGGCGATGCCGCGGGCGAGGCGCAGCGGCACGTTCGCGCCGAACTGCGCCGACGGTGATTCGTCGTCGCGCAGATTCGAGGCGATCACGTTCGCGAGCACGGTCGCGGCGATCACGAGCGCCACCCATCCGAGATGGCGCACCTCCGCCGCCTGCGACGCGGGAAGCCCGACGACGACCGCCGCCCAGGCGCCGCTCACGTAGAAGGGCTTCCACCAGGCGAAGCGCTTGAGCCGTCGGTGGAACAGGCCGAGCGCGGCGACGGGCGCGAGGACGAGGAGCACGTCCGGGCCCGCCCGCCACGCGAATCCCGCGGACGCCACCGCCGCGAACGCAGCGATCCCGAACAGGTGCACTTCCCAACGCTCGATGAAGGCGGTGCGGCGCGGCGACGTCGCGCGGTCGTTCGCCGTATCGCGCAGGCGGTCGACGTTGTAGACGACGAGCGTCCCCGACGCGGCGAGCGCGAGCGCGTTCGCATCGACGGGAACGCCGAGCGCCCGCGACGACGCGGCGCACAGCGCCAGGGCGGCAGCCGCCACCCACAGCGAGCTGAACGCGAGGAACTCGAGAATCGCCATCACGAGCCGGTGCGGCGCCTCGCCTAACGCGGATTCCAGGCCATCACCCGCCATGCCGCGCCGGGGAGCGCGACGCCACCGTCGCGCGCGTGGGGCGCGAGCGCCTCGCGCACCACCTCGGTGGCGCGGACGCGCTGCTCGGGGGTCGCGTCGAGCATCAGACGGCTGGCCGGCCCGTTGCTCAGCGAGAAGTCGACGGCATCTTCGAGGCCGTCGCCTAGCACGAGCTTCTCGTCGTGGGCGTCGATGTCGATCGCCTCGAAGCCGGCCTCTTTCAGGATCTCGCGCACGCGATCGGCGTCGGCGAAGGAGAACGGGCCTGGCGCGCCCGGCTCGGGCGGCGGCGGCGGATCGACCACCTTCGAGAGCGCGCTCATCGGCACCACCACCCAGCCGTTCTCGGGAACCGACCGCCAGCACGCGAACGAGAGGCGCCCGCCCGGCCGCAGCGCCTTGCGAACGTTGGCGAACGCGCGCGTCGGGTCGGCGAAGAACATCACGCCGAAACGCGAGAACGCGACGTCGCGTGAGCCCGGCGCGAAGGCATGGGTCTGGGCGTCGGCGTTCTCGAACGCGACATGGGCCTGGCTGGCCTCGCGCGCACGCTCGGCGGCGCGCGCGAGCATCGGCGCGGAGACGTCGATACCGAGGACACTCCCGTCGGGGCCGACGAGTTCGCCGAGCGCGAGGCTCGTCGTCCCACAACCGCAGCCGATGTCGAGCGCGCGCTCGCCGGGTGCCACCTTCGCGTCGTCCATCGCACGGACGCCGAAGGGCTCGATCAGCGCGTCGAGACGATCCTGGTTCGTCACCCACTTCGCGCTCTGCTCCCCGTTCCAGAACTCGATCTGCTCCGCGTTCGGTCCTTCGGCGGCGAGTGTCTTCGTCACGGGGTCTCCTTCGGTTCGACAGCGGCCGGGTCGAGGCGCCACGCGCCGCGGCGTGTCTCGCGCTGCATGCATCGCTCGAGCGCCGCGAGGAAGCGCTGGCGCGGCCACAGTACCGCACCGAAGCGCTCGAGATGAGCGGTGTGCATCTGGCAGTCGATCAGCTCGAAGCCCCAGCGCGCGAGCTGCCGGACCAGCACGACGAAGGCCGCCTTCGACGCGTCCGGGCGCAGGCTGAACATCGACTCGCCGAAGAAGGCGCTGCCGAGTGACACCCCGTAGAGGCCGCCGACGAGACGACCGTCCTCCCAGGCCTCGGCCGAGTGGGCGAAGCCCAGCCGGTGGAGCTCCCCGTAGGCGCGCATCATGTCGGCAGTGATCCAGGTGCCGTCGGCTTCGGGACGCGGCACGTCGGCGCAGGCTTGGATGACGGCGTCGAAGGCGCTGTCGAGGCGCACCTCGAAGCGGTCGCGGCGCAGCGTCTTCGCGAGGCTGCGCGGGACGTGCAACTTGTCGGGGGCGAGCACCGCGCGCGGGTCGGGCGAGTGCCACAGGATCGGCTGGCCCTCGGAATACCAGGGGAAGATGCCCGCGGAGTAGGCGAGGAGCAGTCGCTCCGGCGAGAGATCGCCCCCGACGGCGAGCAGCCCCGACGGGTCGCTTTGTTCGGGATTCGGGAACACGAACTCGCTTCCCAGGCGGAAGACGGGCATCGACGCGATTCTAGTGCAGGCTCGAAATCCGCGAGTTCGGGCGTGTAGAGTGGGCGCCGTGGGCGTTTCCTACGACCTGAGTGGCCGACGCATCCTCGTCGTCGGGGCTTCGAGCGGCGTCGGCCGGGAGATCGGGCTCGCGGCGAGCCACGCGGGGGCGCGCGTCGCGTTCGCCGCACGCCGCGCGGATCGACTCGAGGAAGCCGTCGCGCGCGCCCCAGGCGAAGCCGTCGCCGTGCGCTGCGACGTCACCGACGATGCCGATTGCGCGCGCGCCGTGGCGGACGCGGTGGCAGGCCTGGGCGGCCTCGACGCGCTCGTCTACGCCGCCGGGGGCAGCCCCCTCGGCATGCTCGAGAACGCCTCGCGCGACACCTGGCAACGCGTCCTCGACGTGAACGTCGTCGGGGCTTCGCAGATCACCGCTGCCGCCCTGCCCCACCTGCGCGAGAGCGAAGGGCGCGCCGTCTACGTCTCCTCGTACGCCGTGCGGCAATCACTCCCCGGCCTCGGACTCTACCGTGTGTCGAAGCTCGCCCTCGACGGCGTGATCGAATGCTGGCGGATGGAACATCCGGATGTCGCGTTCACCCGCGTCGTCGTCGGCAACACGAAGGACACCGAGTTTGCGGCCGCCTGGGACGCCGATGCCCTGAAGGAAGCCATGGACGTGTGGCTCGCGCGGAACCTCTTCCCGGCGGCGACGATGATGCCGGTCGAGGTACTCGCAGAAGCCGTGCTCTCCGTGCTCGCGGTGCGGGGCTATGTCGACGACATCGCCGTGATGCCGCGCGCCCGCGACTCGGCGGCGACGGCCGAGGAAGCGCTCCGGACGATCGGCTAGAGCCGGTCGACCAGCGCCTTTCCTTCAGCACCAGCGGCATGGGGTTCGTCGATCAGGTCGACTGCGAGAGACAGACTTCGCCTCACCTGGGGCTCCGCTGATCACGCCCGCTGTCTCGAATCTGCTAGTGTGGCCCGCCTTCGGGACACCGATGCAGCCCATGTACGATCCTCTACCGCCCTCCCCGAGCGGAGCGCTCCGCCGGCCCCGGAACCCATGACGCGTCGCATCGCCCTGGCATTGACCTTGATGACGGGCATGTCGGGGCTCGTGTACCAGGTGACCTGGCAGCGCTACCTGGCCACGCTGCTCGGCTCCCACGGAGAAGCGACCGCTGCCGTGCTGGGTCTCTTCCTCGGTGGGCTCGCGATCGGCTACGGGTTTTTCGGAACGGTGACCCGCCGTCGCGTCGCGGCCGCCACGAGCGAAAGACCGCCCCGGCTACTCGCCCTCTACGGCGCAATCGAGGCCGGCATCGGCGTCTGGGCGCTCGCCTTCCCGCTGCTCTTCGCGGCGGTTCGGGCGCTCTCCCTGCACCTCCCGGATCTCTCCCCCGGCCCCGCCTTCGCGATCGACGTCGTACTCTGCGCGCTGTTGTTGATCCCCCCGACCTTCCTGATGGGCGCAACGATTCCGATCCTCACCCAGGGACTCTCGCGCGGAGTCGAGGACGCCACCCGCGTCCACGCCCTCGTCTACGGGATCAACACCGTCGGAGCGGTTGTCGGCACCCTGCTCGCGGGCTTCTGGTTGATCGCCGCCCTTGGCTTCCCGAACACGCTGCGGCTGATGGCCCTGATCAACCTCGGCGCCGGTCTCTGGTTCTGGCGGGCGGGCGACGCCTCGGAGCTTCCGCCACAGCTCGGTGAGCCCGACACCGCCGAACGCGCGGCCGGGCTCACTCCCTATCTGGCCGCAGCCCTGCTCTCCGGCTTCTCGATGATGACGCTCGAAGTCGTCGCGATCCGGATCGGTGGACTCTCGCTCGGCTCCTCGGAGTACGCGTTCGCAATCGTGGTGGCGGTCTTCGTCGGGTGCATCGCGACGGGCAGCCTCCTCGTCGGATCGTTGCGCCGCGTGCCGAGCGGCCTGTTAGTCGGAAGCCAGCTCGCACTCGTCGCGGTGCTCTTCTGGCTCTACCCGAAGGTGCCCCTCGCTCCCTTTGGCGCCCAGTGGCTCCGCGGCATCTTCACGACGACCGATGCGGCCTTCTACCCCTACCAGGCGCTCGTCTTCCTCGCCGCGGCGCTCTGCATCGCCCCCGCCGTGCTGCTGTCGGGCGCGACCTTGCCGCTGATCTTCGATCACCTACGCCAACGCTACGGCGACCTCGGCTCGGCCGCGGGAAGGATCTACAGCTGGAACACGGTCGGTTCGCTGCTGGGAGCCCTGATCGGGGGCTATACGCTCTTCCTCTGGCTCGACCTCCACCACGTGTATCGCGTCGCGGTGGGGGCGCTCGTTCTCAGCACCCTGCTCCTCGCTCTCGCGCAGGTCCAGCGCGGGGGGGGACGCGTCCCCGTCGCCATCGCCTCGATACTCGTCGCGGGCCTCGGCATCGGGATCGCCACGCAGCCCCCCTGGTCGCCCGAGGACCTCTCCATCGGGCTCTTCCGCACCCGCGGCCCGCTCGAGATGAGCTTGGACGGGATGCGGGCCCAGAAACGCTCGATGGGCGAGATCCAGTTCTACCGAGACGATCCCGCGGTGTCGGTGGCCGTCTTCGCCCCCCCTCTCCCGACCGGAGATCCCGCGATGGGCCTGACCACCAACGGGAAGTCGGACGGCGTCATCGCGTCGGGGTCCTTCGAGTCCATCATCAACACGGACACCGACACCATGGTCGCCGCCGCGATCATCCCCGCCCTGCTGGCGGACGACGTGCGGCGCAGCTTCGTGATCGGGCTGGGAACGGGTTCGACAGCGGGTGAGATCGCCATGCTCGAGGACAGCGAGGAGGTGATCGTCGCCGAGATCTCACAGGCCGTGATCGAAGCCAACTATTTGTTCGGCTTTGCGACCCACGACGCCTGGAAGCACCCGAAGGTGCGCATGATGGCGACCGACGCCTATCGCGCGCTGCTGCGGGATCGAGGCCGTTTCGACCTGATCGTGTCGGAGCCGAGCAACCCCTGGGTCACGGGCGTCGAGATGCTCTACAGCCGCGAGTTCCTGGAGGCGGTCCGGTCCCGGCTCGCCCCCGGCGGCGTCTTCTGTCAGTGGATGCATCTCTACGAAACGGACGACGCGACCGTGGAGATGGTCCTGCGCACACTACAAGCGGTCTTCCCGGACATCGCGATCTGGTACGGAGCCCCTCGAGACCTCTTGATCCTGGCCTTTGCCGAGCCGCCTGCGCCCGAGATACAGCTCGAACGGATCCTCGAGCGCGTCGAGCGCCCGGATTTCGCCGACGCTCTGCCCCGCGCCGGCGTGAGGGCGATCCCCGACCTGCTCGCCCACGAGGTCCTGCCGCCTGGGGTGCTGGAGCACACCGCGCTCCCGGGCTCCCTCCACACCCTCGAACATCCTCAACTGGCCCATCTCGCGGCGCGGGCCTTCTTCGGCAACGAGATCGGCACCCTTCCCTTCAGCGGCTACGGCGAGGCCGCGCGCGCAGGTCGCGAGGCCGCGCTGCTCCCCCGCTATCTCGCGTCCCTGTCCGAAGACGATCGCCTCCTTGCCCGCAGGAGGGCCGTCGCCGAGGTCTGCCGGATGCGCGGCGACCTCTGCACCACCCTTCTCGCGGCGTGGATCGCCGAGGGCACGGACTACGAGGGCTTCGAGAGCGCGCTCCTCCGCTCGATCAGGGAGAGCCCGGACGCCGGCAATGCGGTGACCCGCTCGAACGTGGTGACCGCAGCCCGAATGATCCCCGACGGTGCGATCCCGCCCGTCGGCCCGGAGATGGAGGGCCGCGTCCGCCCCGACGAGGCTCAGCGCTTCACGCAGATCTTCGAGGACTACTACCACCACGCCGCTCCTTTCGACCCGAACCGCCTCCTCCAGATCTGGGATGCCTGCAGCGACGGTGAGGAGCGCTGTGTGGAAGGCAGACGCGAGGCGGAGGCGCTTCTCGCGACCGGGGAAGAACCGCACCGCTGACCTTCGGTCGGATACCCTGCTGTCCCAGTCGAGGAGACCCGCTCGTGATCCAGCCGCGCGAGATGACCACGTGCCTGATTCGCTGTGCGTTGCTCTTCCTCGCGACATCGTGCGCGGGGAGTGCGCCCGCGGGCGAGCCCACCGAAGATCGAGCCCCTGCGTTCACTCCGGCCGAGGAAGGCGTCCTCTACGGGCTCGGTGCCATGTTGGGAGGGCAGTTCGACTCGTATCGCCTGAGCGAGGCCGAGGCGCAGGAAGTGGCACGCGGGTTCGTCGACGGCGTGCGAGGTGATCGGGAAGCCAAAGCCGCGGCGAGCGAGGTGGGGACGAAGTTCCCGATCTTCGAGAAGGAGCGGCTTCTCGAGGTAGGCCTCGTCGAGGAGGAGGCCGGACGCCCCTTCTACGAAGCCGCTGCAAAGGAGCCGGGTGCCGTCCGCTACGAGAGCGGGTTGATCATGATGGTGCTGGAGGAGGGCGTCGGGGAGTCGCCCGACACATTCGACTGGGTGGTCGTGAGCTTCACCGGGATGCTGCGCGACGGAACGGTCGTGGAATCGGCTCCCCCCGAGAACCCCGTCAGACCTCGCCTGGGCGAGACCCTGCCGTGCTGGCAGGAGGCGCTCCGGATGTCTGCGCCCGGCGCGCGCCTGCGCCTCGTCTGTCCGCCCGCGCTCGCCCACAAGTACTGGGGTGCGGGCATCTCGATCCCTCCCGGCGCGGTGATGGTCTACGACCTTCATCTGATCGACACGACCCCAGGTGAGGATCCGTCGAAGTAGTGTTCGATCACTCGATGGATCACGAGCGGAGCCCATCCCCAGGATCCGACCACCCGACGGCGAGCGCTGCACGCGGCGATCGGCGACCTGCCAGGAGCAAGGAGCACGGCGACCGCCGCGCAGTCGCGTTGGCGCTCCGCGACTCTGGGCTCACTCGACGTAGCCGAGCGCCCGCAGCGCCTCGACCATCTCACGATCCTCCACGTCGCTCGTGGCACGCACCTTCTTCGCGCTGCGATCGAGCGGCGGCAGCAGCGGGCCGAGGCGGTCGACCTCGTCGGGATTCAGCCTCGCGCGATCGTCGAGCTCCCTCGGGTCCGCCGCCAGATTGTAGAGCTCGCGACGCCCGTCGATCTCCAGCAGCTTGTAACTATCCCGCACCACCACCCGCGACGGGAGCAGATCGTAGCCACCGAGGCGGGCGTCGGGCGTGGGCCAGCCGAAGAACTCGACCTGCACGAGGGACGTGGCGTCGGGGTCGCGCAAGTCGCGGCCC
>JAHEJV010000110.1 GCA_024638705.1 Deltaproteobacteria bacterium
CCCGGCGACGCGACGCCAGTTCGGACTCGCTTCCGCGGGCGCGACGTACACCCCCGCAGCCGTCGCAGCGGCGATCAGCCGATCGGCCACGTCGAGGTCGCGGACGTCGCGGGCGGCCTCGCCCGGCGCGATCGCCTCCGACGTGACCCGCCCCGAAGCGATCCGGTAGAGCCCGGCGTCGGTGCCCGCGAGCAGCGCGCCGTCGGGCAGGAAGACCAGATCGCGCACCGGACCGCGCGCGAGAACCCGGTCGAGCGGACCGGACACGGGCCCGAGTGCGACCCCGCGCTCGCCTCCGACGGCGAGCCGCGACCCCGCGCCGTCGAGCGCGAGCGCCTCGGCGCGATCGATTCCGGCCGGCGCACCGAGGCGCGTCCAGAACGCACCGACCGTCGCGGCGTCCGCGGGCGGCCCACTCGCCGGATCCGCCGCAGCGAGCGCGGCGAAGGCGTTCACCAACGAGAGCAGGAAGAGGGCGCAGAGTCGACGCATGCCCGGACCCAACGCAATCGCCGTGCCGACCTTTGCCGCGAGCCACATGCCTGCGCTTTCGCGCGGTTGCCGGACCGACGCCCGCGACACACCGGGTTCGGTGAACGCCGAATCACCTCTACCCTGCGAACCCCGGCTCACCCCCGCTCGGAACGGCCTCGCTTGACGGTCCCAGCCCCCTCTTCGAGAATCCGTCCATGCCGGCCCATCGCAAGCGCTTCGCCGCCACCGCCCTGCTCGTCCTCTTCGCCCTCGGCCTCGCGCCGAGCGTCGCCATCGGGGGACCGCGCGACCCGCTCTACCAGTGGACCGATGCAGACGGCGTGGTCCGCTACACGTCCGAGCGCGAACGGATCCCGTTGGCCCGGCGCGCCGACGCCACCGTGGTGGAGCTGCCGCCCGAGCCCGAGCCGGCGATTCCGCATCTCGAACCGGATCTTCCCCACACGCAGCCCGAGTCGGCAGACCGCGACGGGCTGCCCGCGGTCGAGTCGCCCGCACCGGCGACCGGCGCCAGCGAAGCCACGCCGAACTCGCTCGACCTGCGCATCGCGGCGCTCGAGCGCGAGATCGCCGCCGACGAGGCGACGCTCACCGAGCACATCAGCGACCCGGAGCGCGCCGCGCGCCTCCAGTCGTCCGAAGAGGTGGCGGCGATCGCCCAACGGCTGCCGCGACTCCAGGCCGAACTGCGCGCGCTGCGCGAACAGCGCGACGCCGCGGCCAGCGATGTCCCCTGACATGGCTTCCGACGCACCCGCGCGCGTCCTGGCGCTCGCCGGCGGCGTCGGCGCGGCGCGCTTCCTCGCCGGCCTCGTCCGCGCGATGCCGCCCGAGGACATCGCCGTGATCGTCAACACCGGCGACGACATGGACTTCTACGGCGTGCACGTCTCGCCGGACGTCGACATCGTCACCTACACCCTCGCGGGTCGCGTCGACCGCAAGCGCGGCTACGGCATCGAGGGCGACACGACTGCGATCGTCGACACGCTCGGCGCACTCGGCCACGAAACCTGGTTCCGCCTCGGCGACCGCGACTTCGCGCACTGCCATCACCGCTCGCTGCGCATGAGGGACGGCGTCGGCCTCGGCGCGATTGCCGACGAGTTGCGCCGCGCCCAGGGCGTCGCGTCGCGCATCCTGGTGATGTCCGAAGATCCCTGCCCCACCCAGGTGGTGCTCGCCGGCGAACGCCGCGTGCACTTCGAGGAGTATCTCGCCCGCGACGGCGCTCCCGACGACGTCACCGACGTCGATCTCTCCGCCGCGCAGCGCGCGCGACCCGGCCCGGGCGTGCTCGACGCGATCGCCCACGCCGAGACGATCCTCTTCTGCCCGAGCAACCCGATCGTCTCGATCGGCCCGATCCTCGCCGTCCCCGGCGTGCGCGAGGCGATCGCCGCGGCGCGCGCCCCCGTCGTCGCGATCTCGCCGATCATCGGCGGCGCACCGGTGAAGGGGCCGGCGGATCGCCTGATGCGCGGGCTCGGACACGAGGTATCGGCGCGCGGGGTCGCGGCGCTCTACGGCGACCTGCTCGACGGTTACGTGCTCGACACGCGCGACGCCGACCACGCGGCAGCGGTCGAAGCGTCCGGGGTGCGCACGACCGTCGTCGAGACGTTGATGCGCAGCCCCGAGATCGCCACCGACCTCGCCCGCCACACGCTCGCACTGGCCGACGCGATCCGGGCGTCGGAATGATCCCCGCCGTCGTTCCGGTGAAGGCGCTGGCCGATGCGAAGTCGCGCCTGTTCCCCGATCGCGCGCGCCGCGACGTCGAAGCGCTCTCGCTCGCGATGATGGGCGACGTGATCGAATGCCTGCGCGCGACGCGCGGCGTGGGGCGCGTCGTCGTCGTGACGCCGGATCGCGGCGTGGCCGACGCGGCGATCGCGGAAGGCGGCGAGGCGTTGTTGCGCGACGACCCGGGACTCAACCCGGCGATCGAGGGCGCGAGCGCCGAGGTCGCCGGCGGCGCCGACGGCGTGCTGGTGATGCTCGGCGACGTCGCGGCGGCGGACGCGGACGAGCTGGCGCGGCTCGTGGCCGATGCACCCGCGCGCGGCATCGCCCTCGCCCCGTCGAGCGATGGCGGTACGTCCGCGCTGCTGCGCCGACCCCACGACGTGATCGCGGCCCACTTCGGTCGCGACAGCGCGAAGCGCCACCGCGAGACCGCGGCGGCCGCCGGCGTCGCCTGCGTCGAGTTCGCGCTTCCCTCCCTCGCGATCGACGTCGACTTCGGCGAGGACGCCCGCGCGATCCTCGCGCTCGACTCGCTCGGAAGGCGCACGCGCGCCCTGCTCGAAGGCTGGGGGATGGATTGAGACGGGTCTCGCTCACCGCCATCGAGGGCATTCCCGCAGTGCGCCCCGGGGACGACCTCGCGACGCAGATCGGCGACGCCGCCGACGCGCAGGGGCTCGCGCTCGCGAACGGCGTCCTCGTCGTCTGTCAGAAGATCGTGTCGAAGGCCGAGGGGCGCCTCGTCGCGCTCGCCGACGTGGAGCCTTCGCAGGAGGCCCGTCGCGTCGCGGAGCAGGACGACAAGGATCCGCGTCACGTCGAGGTGGTGATGCGCGAGACGGCGCGCGTCGTGCGCCACGGCCACCGCACCTGGATCGCCGAGACGCGACACGGCTTCGTGTGCGCGAATGCCGGCGTCGACCTCTCGAACGCCGACGCCGACACCGCAGTGCTCCTGCCCGTCGACCCGGACGCTTCCGCGCGCGCGCTCCTCGATGAGCTCGCGAAACGCGGCGCCGGGCCACTCGCCGTCGTCGTGAGCGACACCTTCGGTCGCCCGTGGCGCGAAGGCCTCGTCGACGTCGCACTCGGCTGCGCCGGCATCGCGCCGATCGAGGATTTGCGGGGCGGAACCGACTGGGTGGGGCGCCCGCTCGAGGTCACCGCGACGGCGACGGCGGACCAGCTCGCCGCAGCCGCCGGCCTCCTGATGCGCAAGGACGCCGGCATCCCCGCGGTCTGGGTCGACGGCGTGACACCGAAGGGCGACGGCGCCGTCCGCGACACGCTTCGCGAATCGTCCACCGACCTGTTCCGGTGAACGCCGTCCTCGCGCGCTATTTCGAGGCACTGCGCACCCACGACTGGGACGCGCTCGCCGATTGCGTCGCCGAGGACGTGCACCGCACCGGCCCCTATCGGGACGAGGTGCGGGGGCGCGACGCCTACGTCGCCTTCCTCGCCGAGGTCGTGCCGAAGCTCGCGAACTACGCCCTCGACGTGCAGGAGGTCCGCGCCCTCGAGGGCGGCGGCGCCGTCGTGCGCCTCACCGAATCGATGGACCACGGCGGCGCGCGGCACACGCACCCCGAGGCCCTGCTCTTCGACTTCGACTCCGCCGGCCGGATCGCGCGGGTCGACATCTACTTGAAGCGCCCCGCACCGGGCGCGTGACGGAGGACGCCATGGGACGAATGGACGGCAAGACGGCGATCGTGACCGGCGCGGCGCGCGGCACGGGCGCCGCCATCGCGCGCCTTTTCGCCGAGGAGGGCGCGCGCGTGATGCTCGGTGACGTACGCCACGACCTCGGGGAATCCGTCGCAGCCGACCTCGGCGTGTCGGCGGTCTACCAGCCCCTCGACGTATCGCGCGCCGACGATTGGGACGCCGCGGTGGGCCGCGCGCGAGAGATCTTCGGCCGCATCGACGTGCTCGTGAACAACGCCGCGTTGCTCCACATCGGCTCGATCGAGGAGACGACGCCGGAGGACGTCGAGCGGCTCTTCCGCGTGAATCAGCTCGGGCCCTTCCTCGGCATCCGCGCCGTCGCGTCCGCGATGCGAGAGACCGGCGGCGGCGCGATCGTGAACGTCGCGTCGTCCGACGGCGTGAAGGGGATGAACGGCGTCGTCGCGTACGCGTCGACGAAATGGGCGCTGCGCGGGATCACGAAATCCGCGGCGATGGAGCTCGCACGCGATCGCATCCGGGTGAACGCCGTGTGCCCGGAAGCGGGCAACCACGAGATGTCGGCTCCGTTCCTGCCGCCGGGCATCGACTCGAAGCGCGCCGCCGAGTTCAACGCGGGCCAGCTCCTGCCGGCGCCCGAGCATTACGGCCTCGACGACCACGTGCGCGACGTCGCGCGCGCCGTGCTCTTCCTCGCGAGCGACGACTGCCCGACGGCCACCGCGGCCGACCTCGTGATCGACGGCGGACTCACCGCCGGCTACATCCAGCCCGGGCTGCCCGGAGCCGAGGGCGGCGGGTCGCGGCCGCGTTAGGCGGGGCGCCTCGCGAGCGCACCGGGCGTCAGCCGCGCGCGGCGTCGATCGCGGCCCACAGCTCCGGGATGCCGAGCCCGGTCTGGGCCGACGTCGCGATGATCTGGCCCGCCGGCAGGTCGGGCGACCGGCGCAGCACGCGCACGCGCTCGGCGCGGCGCATCGGCTTCAACTTGTCGCACTTGGTCAGCGCGACGACCGTCGGCACGTCGCGCTCGGCGAGCCATTCGAGGAGCAGCGTCTCGTCTTCGGTCGGGTCGCGACGCAGGTCCTGGAGCAGGACGGCGAGGCGCAGCGTCTCGCGGTCGGCGAGATAGGCCTCGATCCAGTCCTTCCACTGCGCGCGCTCCTTCTTCGCGACCTTCGCGTAGCCGTAGCCGGGTAGATCGACGAACCAGGTCTCGGCGCCCGCGCGCACGACCCGGAACCAGTTGAGCAGACGCGTCTTTCCCGGCGTCGACGACGTGCGGGCCAACGCCTTCCGGTTCACCAGCGCGTTGAGCAGGCTCGACTTGCCGACGTTCGAGCGCCCGAGGAAGGCGACCTCGGGCGCATCGGGGGCGGGGAAGCCGCTCGCGTGGGCGGCGCTCGTCAGCAGCTCCGCCACCGACACCGCCGGACCGGTGCGCCGCGGAGCGCGGCGCTTCCGCTTTTGCGCGGCCTTCCTCGTCATCGCAGGCTCGGCAGGACGTCGGCGAGACGCGCGAGGGCTTCGTCGATCGTCGCCTCGGACGCCGCGTAGGAGAAGCGCAGCCAGCCCTCCCCCGCCGCGCCGAAGTCGACACCGGGGGTGACGCCGACGTGCGCGCGTTCGAGCAGCTCGAACGCGAGCGCCAGCGAGTCGTTGCCGAACGCGCGGGCGTCGGCGAAGACGTAGAACGCGCCCGACGGCAGCTGCGGGATGACGAAGCCGAGCTCGCGCAGGCCGCCGGCCAGCCGGTCACGGCGCTTCGCATAGGCGTCGCGCATCGCGGCGACACTCGCCGCGCCCGACCGCAGGGCGGCGAGACCCCCGTGCTGCACGAAGCGGTTCGCCGAGATGAACAGGTTCTGCTGCAGGATCTGGAGCGAGCGCACCGCGTCGGCCGGGGCGACCAGCCAACCGAGGCGGAACCCGGTCATCGCATAACGCTTCGAGAACCCGTCGAGCACGTAGGCGTCGTCGGCCACTTCGAGTGCCGAGGTGACCTTCGCGTCGTCGTAGACGAGACCGTCGTAGATCTCGTCCGAGACGATCGGGAGTCCGAGCGCCGCGAGCTCGCGCAACGTGTCGCGGCTCTGGATCGCGCCGGTCGGGTTCGCGGGCGAGCCGACGACGATCGCGCGCGTTCGCTTCGTGATCGCGCGGCGCACGGCCGCGACGTCGAGTCGATAGCCGTCATGCGGATCGGTCGGGACGAAGACGGGCATGCCGCCGCAGGTGTGGACGAAGCTCGGGTAGCAGGGGTAGTGCGGCGTCGCGATCACGACCTCGTCGCCCGGATCGACCAGCAGCGAGAAGACGAGCAGCATGGCGGGCGACGTGCCGCTCGTGACCAGCACCCGCTCCGGGTCGAGGGTCACGCCGAAGCGCGTCGCGTAGTCGCCGGCGATCGCATCCCGCAGCTCCTGGAGCCCGCGGCTGTCGGTATAGCGGGTCTCCCCCGCCGCGAGCGCTTCGCTGCACGCCGTCACCACCTCGGGCGGAGGCGGGAAGTCGGGCTCGCCGATCTCCAGGTGCAGCACGCGCGTGCCGGCGCGCTCCATCGCGAAGGCGCGCTCCATCACTTCCATCGCCAGGAAGGGCTTGATCTTGGCGACACGGGCGGCGCGCTTTTCGGCCATGCTTTCCCGGTTAGCCGCGCGAGGGTCGGGTGTCAACCGAAAGCCGCCGCGCAAGTCCTCGATTTCACAGGATTTCCGGCGAGAGGTCGGTTTGATCGCGGTTTCGCCATCGGATACTCTCGCGCGCGATGTCGAAGGGATTCCAGGTTGCCGGCGGCGCGACGTTGATCGCGCTGCTGCTCGGTTGGTACGCCGCCACCAATCTCGAGGAAGGCGCGTCCTTCACCTACTACCAGTCCCTCGAAGAATTCGTCGACTCCCCGGACGCGCTCGGCGGCAACCACGCGCGCGTGCACGGCTACGTGGCCGAGGGGTCGATCGAACGCGACGTCGCGGCGCGCAGCGTGCGCTTCCTCGTGCAGGGCGAGCCGCCCCACGCGGGCGGCAGCGCCGAGGGCGCGATGCCCGTCGTGTTCGCGAGCCTCGAGACGCCGGACCTCTTCAAGGACGGCGCCGAGGTCGTGCTCGAGGGACGCCTCACGAAGGACGGTCGCGTGGCCCGGTTCCACGCGGACAAGGTGCTCGCGAAGTGTCCGTCGAAGTTCGAGGGCCAGACTCCGGGCGGCGAAGGTGCCCCGCCTGCTGCGCCCGGCGCGCCCACCACGAACAGCTAGTCCCACACCAGAAGCGCCCGTCCGATCCGGCCGGGTGCGGGCGACGGCAGCGCGACGCACGCCGCCGAGCGCCGCCGAGAGGGTCCTCGCATGTCCGAAATCGGAGCGGTTTCGCTGCTTCTCGCCCTGCTGATCGCCACCGTGGGCTTCGGCATCTCGGTGTATGCGGGAGTGCAGCGGAGCGCGGTGTGGACGCGCGTCGCCGAGCGCAGCGTCGGCGTCGTGTTCCTGCTCGTGACGTCGGCGATGGGCGCACTCTTCCTCGCCTTCATCCAGCACGACTACCAGCTGGTGTACGTCGCATCACACTCGGCGCGCAGCATGGCGCTGCAATACCGGATCGCCGCACTGTGGGGCGGCCAGGCCGGGTCGCTGCTCTTGTGGCTGTGGATGCTCACGGCCTACGCGGCCGCGGCAATCTGGTTCCACCGTGACCGCGTGCGCAACCTGATGCCCTGGGTGAGCGCCGTCTTCCTCGCCAACGCCCTCTTCTTCCTCGTGCTCCTCGTCGGCGTCACCGACCCCTTCGAGAAGCTCCCGCCCGGACACGTCACCTCCGACGGCAACGGGTTGAACCCGCTGCTCCAGCACCCGGTGATGATGATCCACCCGCTGATGCTCTACACCGGGATGGTCGGGTTCGTGGTGCCCTTCGCGTTCGCCTTCGCTGCGCTCTTGACCGGCGAGCTCGGCGAGTCGTGGTTCCGCACCACGCGCCGCTGGACGCTCTTCCCCTGGCTCTTCCTCTCGATCGGCATCCTGCTCGGAGGACGCTGGGCGTACGAGGTGCTCGGCTGGGGCGGCTACTGGGCCTGGGACCCGGTCGAGAACGCCTCCTTCATGCCGTGGCTGCCCGCCACCGCGTTTCTCCACTCGGTGATGATCCAGGAGAAGCGCGACATGCTGAGGACCTGGAACCTGCTGCTGATCGGGCTCACCTACACGCTGTGCCTGTTCGGCACCTTCCTCACGCGCAGCGGCATCGTGCAGTCGGTGCACGCCTTCGCGCAGACGCCGCTGTTCGTGTCGGTCTTCGGCGCCTACGTGCTGATCACGGCGGCCGTCTTTCTGGTCGCGCTCTTCTGGCGTCGCGCGGGCATCCGCAGCGAGAGCAAGCTCGAGAGCGTCGTGTCGCGCGAGGCGAGCTTCCTGCTCAACAACTGGGTGTTCATCGCGATCCTGATGGTCGTCTTCTGGGGGACGATGTTCCCCGTCTTCTCGGAAGCGCTCACCGGCAACCGCATCGCGGTGGGTCCGGTGTTCTTCAACACGATGGCCGGTCCGCTCGCGCTGCTGCTGCTCTTCCTGACCGGCGTCGGACCGTTGATCGCCTGGCGTCGCGCGTCGCTCTCGAACCTGCGCCGGCAGTTCGTGTGGCCGACGGTGTGCTTCGTCGTCACCGCGGCGGCGCTGCTCGCCGTGTTCGGAGCGGATCTCGGGTTCTACGCGCTGGTCGCCTGGAGCCTCGCCGCCTTCGTGATCGGCACGATCGTGCAGGAGTACGCGCGGGCGATCCGCGCGCGCACGCGGAAGGGCGAGGAGAACGCCCTCCAGGCGCTGGGCGCGCTGCTGCGCAAGAACCAGCAGCGCTACGGCGGGTACGTCGTGCACCTCGGCGTCGTGTTCATCCTGATCGGCACGACCGGCTCGGTGCTCAACCAGGAGAGCCTCGAGAACGTGAAGCCCGGCGAGTCGTTCGGCATCCACGACTACCGCCTCGAGTATCGGACCGCCGACGCGATCCCGGCCCAGCACTACGGCGGTGCCGTCGCGCGCCTCGCCCTGTTTCGCGACGATGCTCCGTTGGCCACGATGACGCCGGAGAAGCGGATGTACTGGCTCGAACAGCAGCCCGCGTCGATCCCGTCGGTGTACTCGACCCTGCGCGAAGACCTCTACGTGATCCTCACCGCGATCGAGAACGACGGCTCGGCGACGTTCAAGGTCTACCGCAATCCGCTGGTGAACTGGATCTGGATCGGCGGCGTGGTGTTCGTGCTCGGGACGCTGCTCGTGATGTGGCCGCACCCGGAGCGGCGATGACAGTGAGCCGGATCGTCGCGGCCTGGTCCGCGATCTTCCTCGCGACGGCGGCGCTCGCGCAGGGCGAGAGCTCGGACGTCCCGCCGGGCCCCGGGGCCGTGGTCGGGCGCCTGGTCCACGCGACGCGTCCGGAGGCGAGCGCGAACGTCGACATCCTGCTCTACGCGCTCTCGCCCGACGGCAGCGGCGGACTGCGCCAGACGAGGAGCGACGCCGCGGGTCGCTTCCGTTTCGAAGGCGTCTCGAACGCACCGGACATCGCCTATCTGGTCGGCGCCCGCGCCGACGAGATCCCCTTCGGAAGCCGATTCAACTTCGCGCCGGGCGAGCTCGAGCACGAAGTCGAACTCGTGCTCCAGGATCCGATCGCCGAGGTCGGGGCGATCGCCGCGGGCGGAGTCGACGTCCGCATCGAGCGCGGCTGCACCCATCTGCGCGTGTCGCACAGCCACACGCTGACCAACCCGGGCGACCAGGTCGTGTTCGTGCCGGTCGCGGCGCGCGACACCGCCGACCCGATCTTCGAAGCCGTGCTGCCGGACGGGGTCGAGGGCTTCGAGTCGATGCTCGGTCGGGAGGGACTCGAGCGCGACGGCGCGCAGGTGCGCTTCTGGGGCCCGCTCTATCCCGGGACCCAGCAGGTGGAGTACGGCTACGGGCTCCCGCTCGCAACGGAGCGCTTCGCGATCGGCCTGCCCGGCGGCGCGCCGGAGGTATCGGTGCTCGCGCCGGAGGGCGTCCTGCGCGTCGCATCCGACGCGCTCGCGCCCGCCCCGACCGTCACCGTCGCAGGACAGCCCTACACCGTGCAGCATGGTGACGCACTCGCCCCCGGCGCCACCCTCCCCCTCGACGTCACCCTGGCCGAGCGGCCGCCCTCGCCGATCGCGACGCCGCGCGCCGAGCTGTGGCTCGAGCTCGACGACGTCGCGCTCGAAGTGAACGAGCGGATCGAGCTGGTGTCGGAGCAGCCGGTCGGGGAGTCGCTCGGCGAACCGCTGCTGTGTATGCCGATCCCCACCGGCGCGCTCGAGCTGCGCTTCTCCAGCGCGATGATGGAGGCCGGCCTGCGCCGCGACCCGTCCGGCGACCTCGCGATCCACGGCCCGCTTCCCGCCGGCCCGACCCAGCTCGCGATCCGCTACCGGCTGCCGGCCACCGGTGCCGGCGCGGATCTCACCCGCCGTTACGACCGGGAGGTTCCGCTGCTCTCCGTGCTCGTCGCCGACAACGGCGTCGTCGCGGAGACGAAGCGCCTGCACCGACGCCGCGCGGTGCGCTCGGCGGACCGCATGTATCTCCACCTCGAGGCCTTCGCCGTCGAACCTCTCGAGCCGATCGAGCTCGGCCTGCGCCGCACGCCGCCGCGCGACGCCGGCGGCGGATTCGCGACGGCGAGCTTCGCCGTGCTCGCAGGTCTCGCCGCGCTCGGCTTCCTGGCCGCCCCGCTGCGCGGCGACGCCGACGAACCGCGCGCGACGGACGAACGCGACGCCGACGAAATCGAGCGCGAAGTCTTCGCGCGCGCCCTCGAAGACCTCGACGACGACCTCGCGACCGGAAAGCTCTCGCCCGAAGACCACGCCGCGATGCGCGCGGAGCTGCGCACGCGCGCGGCTGCGCAGCTGTTGCAGAAACCCGCCGCGACGCCGGAGCCCGAGTCATCTGCCGCCTCCGAAGACGCGGCCCCCGTGTGCACGACTTGCGGCGCGCCGCCCGCTCCGGAAGCGCGCTTCTGTTCCCAGTGCGGCGCCGCGCTGCGCTGCGCGTCCTGCGATCATCCGATCGCAGCGGGCGCGGCGTCCTGTTCGAAGTGCGGCGCGACGCACGGCGCCGGGGCGTCGCAGGCGTGAGCGGCGCGGCGCTCGCCGCGCGCGGCGCGACGAAGCGATTCGGGCGCGCCGCCGCCCTGCGCGACGTCGACCTCGCGGTGCCGGCCGGTAGCTGCCTCGCCGTGCTCGGTCCGAACGGCGCGGGGAAGTCGACGCTGCTGCGGTTGTTCGCCGGGCTGGCAAGGCCCACGGCAGGCGCGGTCGAGATCGACGGACGCGCCGCGACCCACCGGTCGTCGCGCGCCCGCGTCGGCTACCTCGGGCACGCGACCCTGCTCTCGCCGCAGCTCACGGTGCGCGAGAACCTCGTCTATGCAGCGCGGCTCTACGGCGTGGCGACACCGCGCGAGCGCGCCGAGGAGTTGATCGCAGACGAGGCGCTCGACGCCTTCGCGGAAGCCCGGGCGGCCGCTCTTTCGCGCGGCCAGGCGCAGCGCGTGGCGATCGCCCGCGCCCTCGTGCACCACCCGGCGTTGCTGCTGCTCGATGAGCCCTTCACCGGTCTCGACCGCGGGGCGTCGGCGCGGTTGTCCGAACGACTCGTCGCGCTGCGCGGCGGCCAACACACCCTGGTGTTGGTCACCCACGCCCTCGAACCGGTGGGCGCCCTCGCCGAGACGGCGCTCGTCCTCGAATCCGGACGCGCCACCTGGCAGGGCGACGCCACCGGCGACGAGCTCGAAGCCGCCCTCGAGCAGGCCTTCGCGCGCGGAAGCCGCGCGGCGTGAACGTCCTCCTCGCGATCCTCTGGAAGGACCTCGTCACCGAGTGGCGCAGCCGCGACCGCGCCGTGGCGATGGGCCTGTTCGCGATGGTCGTCGTCGCGATCTTCCAGTTCGCCCTGCCCGACGGCGCCGGCGAGCGCAGTCGCGAGCTGGCGCCCGCGCTGCTCTGGATCACCTACGTCTTTGCGGCGCTGCTCGGACTGGGGCGCGCCTTCGCCTCCGAGCTCGAAAACGACGCGCTCGCGGGCCTCGCCCTGGTGCCTGCCGACCGCGGCTGGGTATTCCTCGGCAAGGCGAGTGCGAGCTTCCTGATTCTCGTGGTCGTGCAGGCGCTTGTCGCCGTGGTGTTCGCGCTCTTCTTCAACCTCGATTGGCGTCCCGTGGCGCTTCCCCTGGCAGGGATCGTCGCGCTCGGTTCGCTCGGACTGTGCTGCGCGGGCACCCTCTTCGGCGCGATCGCCGTCCGCACGCGCTTCCAGGAAGTGATGTTGCCGCTGCTCCTGCTGCCCTTGCTGATCCCCGTCATCTCGGGTGCCGTGCGCGCCACCAGCGGCCTTCTGGCGACCGGAGAGACCCCTTTCGAACCGATCCAGCTGCTGATCGTGACCGATGCGATCTACGCGATCGGCGCGTTCGTGGGCTTCGACTACGTTCTCGACGAGTGAATCGGTGGCGCCAGAACGTTCGAGAGGGGAAGCGCGGCAGCTTCTTTCGCGATCGCGCAAATGGCGGTTGACAATCGCACCGCCACGGAAGAAATTGCCCGGTGAGCCTGGTGTCTTCGCGACACGGCACAGTCACTCCACCCCTGACCCATGGAGGCGACCGCAACCCCACCCCCTGAGGGGGAGCGTGTGCGCGCAACCGCGACGGAAACTTCAGGCC
>JAHEJV010000111.1 GCA_024638705.1 Deltaproteobacteria bacterium
CCTGCAGCAGGCACAGCGCAACGGCCTCGACGGCGTGTCCATGCTCCAGGTGGGCGAGGGCGCGCTGAACGAGACGAGCGGCAACCTGATCCGGATGCGCGAGCTGGCGATCCAGTCGGCCAACGGCACGCTCGGCGCCGGCGAGCGCGCCACGCTCAACGACGAGTTCGCGGCACTCATCGAGGAGATCGACCGCGTCGCCGCCGTGACGGAGTTCAACGGCACCGCCCTGCTCGACGGGACGGCACCGACCGTGGACTTCCAGATCGGCGCCAACAACACCGCCAACGACCGCATCTCGGTCACCGGTGTGGACGCCACCACGACGGGCCTCGGAGTCGGTGCCCTCGCGGTGGACACCGTCGCGAACGCCCAGGCGGCGCTGACCGCGCTCGACACGGCGATCGACTCGGTCTCGGGTCTGCGCGCCGGATTCGGTACGGCGCAGAACCGCCTCGAGAGTGCGATCCGTTCGATCGCGGTCTCGGTGGAGAACACGGCAGCCGCCGAGTCGCGCATCCGCGACGTCGACGTGGCCTCGGAGACGGCGATCCTCACGCGGAACCAGGTGCTCCAGCAGGCGGGCATCGCGGTGCTCGCCCAGGCGAACGTCTCGTCGCAGAGCGCACTGCTGCTGCTGCAGTAGGCGTTCGTTCTGGCGGTGGTGCGCGGAACGATGCGCCGCCACCCAAAGAGGGCGCCCCCGGAGATCCCGGGGGCGCCACTCGCCAGCTCCCGGCATCACACGGGAAGGAGTCGCCATGGGTCTCAGAGTCGGAGGGCTCGTCAGCGGGCTCGATACTGCAGCCCTGGTCGATTCTCTGCTCGCCCTCGAACGGCGCCCACTCGACCAGGCGCTCCAGCGCAAGGCGGGCATCGAGCTCGAGCAGTCCCTCTTCCGCGATCTGAACAGCAAGCTGCTCGCGGTCCGCGACGCCACCGCGGCGCTGGACAACCTGAACTCCTCGCTCTCGGGAGCCTCCGTAGACGAGGAGCTGCTCGAATTCTTCGCCACGTCTTCGGACGAGAACGTGCTCGTCGCGACGGCGAACGGGAACGCCAGCACCGGAACCAGCGACGTCACCGTTTCCGAGCTCGCGAGAACGGCACGCCGCGTTTCGACGAGCTTCGCGACGGATACCGAGGCCATCGCCGCCGAAGGCGACACGATCACCATCCAAGCCGGTGACCAGACCGTCGAGATCACGGTCGGCGCTGGCGGCACTTCCCTGGTCGGATTGCGCGCGGTGATCAACGACAACGCCGACCTGAGGGGTCTGGTCCGAGCGAACGTCCTGTTCGACGGCACGGGACACCGGCTCATCGTGGAAGGCATCGCCACCGGCGTCGCGAACGACGTCGGAATCACCACCAGCTTCCCCGGAAACGGCGGAGGCGCATTCTTCGATCCCGACATCTCTTCGAGCGCGACCGACGCCCAGCTCGTCGCTTTCGGGGTGCCGATCACGCGCAGCTCCAACGTCGTCTCGGACGTGATTCCCGGCGTGACGATGACCTTGCGCGCCACGAGCCCGACCCCGATCCAGGTCCAGGTGGAGCGCGACGACGCCGCGATCGCCGACAAGCTTCAGACGTTCGTCGACGCGTACAACGAAGTCGTCGACTTCGCCGAGTCGCAGGCCCGGATCGATCCCGAATCGGAGCAAGCGGGAACCCTCTCGGGCGACTCGACCCTGCGCGGCGTGCAGCGGACGATCCGGCGAAACATCGTCAATCAGTTCAGTTTCGCGAACAATCCGTTCACTTCACTCGGACAGGTCGGCGTGGACGTCGATTCCAGCGGGCGCCTGACGCTCGACGCCGACGCCCTTGCGGCGGCGCTGGACGAGGACCCGCGCGGCGTTCGCGAGCTGCTAGGCGGCGACGGCACCGTCGATGGCGCCTTCTCCAGTCTCGCTCGCGCCCTCGATCCGATCATCGAACCCGATACGGGGATCCTCGCCGTCCGCGACGATGGCTTCGAGGAACGGATCGAAGGCATCGATCGCCAGGTCGAACGGATCGAACGCCGGCTCGAGAAGCGCGAGGAGCTGCTCGTCCTGCAGTTCACGCGTCTCGAATCGACGCTCGCCTCACTGCGGGGCCAGGGCGACTCCCTGGCCTCACTCGTCACCCCCTCGCTCTGAGCGGACTCGAGCGGACTGACACTGGGAAGGGATCTTGGGGCAGAACACCTATTTCAAGAATGACGTCCGGACCGCACGCAAGGAGACGCTGGTGCAGCGCCTCCTCGAGAGGGCGATCCGAGACGCGCGAACGGCCGGCGAGATCGGAGCGCAGGACGCGGCGGAGCGCAGTGCGAAGCTGCGCAGCGTCTTCGACATCGTGACCGAGCTGCAGCGTTCCCTCGACCACGAGAGCGGGGGGGAGATCGCCGCGAACCTGAACGCGCTGTACGACTTCGTGACCTCGCGCATCGCCCTGGCCTGCACTGCTACGGGAGCGGAGTTCATCGGCGAGGCGTTGAAGGTGCTCGAGATCCTGCACGAGGCGTGGACCGAGCTTCCGGTCACGCCCTCCGAGAGCGTCGAGGCGGGGGTCGCCCGTGGCGCAGCCTGATCTCGTGGACGGGCTCGCTCGCGCGACGCTGGCGCTCGAGCGCGCAGTAGAGAACGGCGACCTGGACGCCGTCGACGAAGCGCTTCGCGAACGCGCGCGCTGGATCGACGCCCTCGGCCGTGCGTGTTCCGGCCACCCGGTCCCGAAGGAGTTGGCCGAACGCATCGCGCGCGTGCTCGAATCTGACCAGCGTTGTCGATCGGTTCTCACCGCAATCGAGACGACGGCGCGCCAGGAGCTCACCGAGGTGCGCATCGCGCGCGCTGCTGCGGCTTCGCTCTCGCCCGGACCGACGCCGGCCCGCTTCGTCAACGACCTCATCTGAGGTTCCAGTGGACAGCGAGCAGGACACGCCGCAACTCGACGGGGAAGCACTCGAACGCATCGCCCGAGATGCCCAGGGGCAGATCGCGGAGCAGATCGGCGCCGTGCTCGGACGCGGCGTCGAGGTCTGCGTCGAGAGCGTGGCGACCATCGCGCGGGAGAAGGTCGCGCCCGAAGACGAGCCGATCGTAGACGTCTCGTGCTGGCTCCAGTGCGGCGACTCCGGGCAGGAGGTCCACCTTCTCGCCGACGCACCGGACGCGCTTCGCATCGCCGCGCTGCAGATGGGAGAACCGGTGGAAGGAGCCGGCGGTCCTCTCGATGCGGAACGCTGTACGGCATTCAAGGCTGCGGCGCGCTGCCTGGTGGACGCGATCGCCACCGGCCTCTCCTCGGCAGACCTGGGCACTCTGGAAGCGCGTGATGCGAGAGAGATTCCGGAGCCGGCCTCCGATCCCACCTGGCTGTGCGGCTCGAACTTCCTGGCCCTCAGGGTCTCGCTCGAGATCGAGTCCTGCCCCAAGGCCGAAGTGCGTTTGCTCTTCTCGAGCAGCGATGCGGAGGAGTCCGTCGAGGAGAGCGCGCCGGGAAAGCTCGCTTTCCTCTCCGACAAGGAGACACCGGCCGAGCAGATCGAGGAGATCGGCGCGGCGCTCGGGCTCGAAACCGCGACGTTCGGGATCGCCGAGGTCGATCCGACCTCCCTCGCGGAATCGGATCTCGAAGCGTTGATCGTGCCCTTCGAGGTCGACGGCCGATCGGGTCTCGAGCTGGTCGAGTCGCTGCGACGCCGGGGCGTGACGACGCCGCTGATCGTCGCCTCGGAAGCGCCCACGCGCCGCATGGTGGAGGCGGCGCTCGCGGCCGGCGCCGCCAGCTTCGCGATGCGCCCCTATGATGCGGACGAGTTGCGTGCCCGCCTCGACTCTCTCCCGGACGAGACCGCGCCGGCGAGCGAGCCGGAATGACACGAGGCTCGCGCGTCACCTCCCCTCTCGACCGGGCACTCACTCACATGGACCCGGTCTACCTGCTCGGCGGCTTTTGCATCGCCTACACCGTCTTGGAGCTGAGGGCGATCGCTCGGCGCATGGCCGAGCGGCGAGACCGCACCTTCGAGCAGCACGCACGCCGTTTTGCGGCGGCTCGCCCCGTTCCGCCCTCCCCCGCTGCGTCGGGCTACTCGGCGCGAAGCCCCGCCACGGGTCGCGTGATCGACGTAGAAGCCATACGTGTCTGAACGCAGAACCCGGCGGCGAAAGCGCAGTTCGTGAGCGAAGGCGCCCGTTTCCCCTACTCCTCCCCCACCCTTCGTCCGAAATCCACGTGAGGGAGAGATCGACGAGCCATGGCAACGGGCAGCAGCGACGACGCGGCTCCCTCGGACGAGCGCGCGCGAGAGGCGTCGGATAGGCCGCCGCTCGATGTGGACGAGTGCCTCGACGCACTGGCCGCCGCGTTGCGGACGTGGGGCCGCCTCTCTCTCGAGCTACCGAATTGCGCGTCGCGGGAGACGTCGGATCTCTTCGAGGGATGGGCACGCCACGCCCTGCTCGGCGAGCCCCCGCCCGAAGGCTTGCAGTCCTCGAAGACGGCGCGCTCCTGGGCGGATCTCAACCGCTTCGTGCGTCGCCAGCGCACCGAAGAGCGCGATCGCGTGCTCTCGAACCTCGAAGACCTGCACGAGGTGCTGTGGCTGCTGATCGACTCGCTCGGGAAGGCCGCCACGGCCGATCGCCGAGGGGACGGTCGAGTGCGAGAGCGACTCGAGGCCCTTCGCACGGCCGCCCGCAGCGAAGACACCGGGAAGCTCCGCGCCGAGGCGAACGCCACCGCGCACGCGGTGGAGGGCGTCATCGACGTACGCGCCGCGCGCCATCGCGCCCAGATCGAGCTCCTTTCGACGAAGGTGGAAGAGCTCAGCGCCGACCTGGTCGACGCGCAACGCAAGGGAGCACAGGACGACCTCACCGGAGCCTACAACCGGAGCGCGATCGACGACTACCTGAATCGCGTGACCCGACTCGGCGAGCTGATCGGCTCCCGCGCGGTTCTCTATCTCGTCGACGTCGATCACTTCAAGTGGGTGAACGATCGCTATGGACACCTTGCCGGCGACGAGGTGCTCAAGCAGATCGTGAAGCGGATCCGGAAGGTCTTCGGGCGCCGCGAAGACTTCATCGGACGCTACGGAGGCGACGAGTTCATCGTGGTCACCCAGAGCCGATCGGCCGAGGAGGCTTCCAACAACGGCGAGCGGATCCTGATGGCGGTCCGCGACGTGGAGATCCCGTTCGAGGGAGACACGGTCCGCGTCTCGGCATCGATCGGCGGGGCGATGCTCGTGCCGGGAGACGACCCGAAGAGCTGGATCGCTCGAGGCGACGGAGCCATGTACGAAGCGAAGCGTTCGGGACGTTGCCGCGTCTCCTTCGCCTCCGACGAATCGGATGAACCGGAAGGAAGCTCCCCTCCCGTTTCAGACTGAACCGCGCTCGTTTCCTTCTGCGTCCCACGCCGTCGCGATTGCGCGCCTCCGGAGTCGAGACGGCTGGCACGCTCCTTGCTCCATGCGTCGCAGATGGAGGAGCAAGCGATGTCAACCGTTCCCAACGCGATCCGCGAACGCGACTACTTCCGGGTCGACACCGAGCTTCCGCTTCGGATCAAACCGGTCCGGGAGGAGGAGCGTGCGCGTCTGGAGGGTTCGATCCTGCAGCGCGAGCCCGTCGACGTCGAAGGCCTCGACCCCCAGCTCGCGCTCTGGCTCGATCGCATCGAGTCCAAGATCGACAATCTGATCGTTCACCTCGGGCTCGATTTCGACGGCGTCCGCCCCACCCGACCCGTCGCGGTCACGCTCTCGGGCGGCGGCATTTCCGTTCCCTCGCCTCCGGCGGAATCCGGCCACTCGCTGCACCTGGTGGACTTCGAGCTGCCGGGTTCGCCCGCGCGCAGCGTGCGCGCACTCGGAGAGGTCGTCGCCAACCGGAAGACCGCGGAAGGAAACCCAGCCATCGCGCTCCGCTTCACGGCGATCACTGCCGAGGATCGCGACGCCATCGTACGTTTCACGCTCGACGTCGAGCGAAGTCGGGTACGCAGTCGCGCGGAGCGACGGGACACATGAGGACCCGAGCCGCCTGGCTCGTCCTGCTCGCCCTCCCGTTGCTCGCGAGCGCAGCTTCGGGCGAAGTCATGCCGTCCAGCGCCATCGCGCTGCTGGCACCCCGCTCGCTCGAGCCCGCCTTCCTCGATGCCGCGCCGCTCTGCACGCCCTACGCAGCCGCAGATCCCCTCGGCTCGCAAGCTGCGGGCCCGGTCGCGAAGGCCGTCTGGGCGGTTCGCGACACGCGGGACGAAGAGCGGCTGGAGCAGGCGGTCCGGGATCACCCCGACGCCGACCCGCGTGCCGTGTACTGCGCCCACCTCGAGTTGACGCGCCTCCACCTCCTGCAGGGCCGGGCTCCTCTCGCCCGGGTCGAGCTGCGACGCGCCACGGACCTGGGATCTGCGCCGCGGGAGGAGCTGGAAGAGATCGCGCAGTTCTACACCGCCGAGGCGCACGCCCTCGCGGGCGAGTGGGAGGCGGCCGCGCCGATCCTCGCATCGCTCCTCTCGGCAGAGGATCGCAACATCGCGCTCGCCGCTCGGCTGCGTTGGATCCAACGCGAGACCGAAGTCGCGGATCCGGATGCAGCTGCGACCGCGCGCGCGTCGCTGTTCGAAGCGCTCGACGAGGCGCGCGGTGGAGGAATCGACGTTTCCTCCTGGGCGCCGCTCGCCGCCGAGCTGGCGATCGCGGACGGCTCGCTGCGCGTCGCCCACCGCTGGCTGGCCCTCGCGGAACGCACCGAGAACGACGCCGGCGTCGCATCGATCCGAAAGGCCGACGTCCTCTTCGCTCAGGATCGCCTCGAAGATGCCCGCCAGGTGCTCGACCGGGTCCACCGGACGGCGCGTCGGAAGGCCGCTCGGGAGCTGGCGCTCGTGCGACTCGCGGCGCTCGGAGTTCCCGAGCCGATCGCGGAACGGGCGGAGAAGTTGCGGCGTCTCGAGGGCTCCGAACATCCGTCGGTGGTGGCCAGCGCGCGGGACGCGCGTGCCGCCCTCCTCCTCGAAGCGGGCGACCTGCCGGGAACCCTGCGCGTGCTTTCCGAGCTCGGGCACGACGGCGCCCCGGCCGCGGCAAAGCCCCACTTCGCACGAACCCTCGCCTCGGCACTCGTTGTGGCGACGCGGGAGGACGTTCCCTGTGTCACCGTCGTCGGTTCGATCGGCGGTCGTCGCGACCTGTTCCTCCGACTCTCGGCCGATCCGAAACCCCTGCTCCGGCTCGGTGACTGTTTCCTCACACTGGGCATGCCGGAGGCGTCCGCCGAGCTCTATCGGGGTCTCGCCCGGCGCTTTCCACTCGGTCCCAACCAGCTCGCACTCCGCATCGCGAAGACCTCCTTCGCGATGGGCGATCGCGCCGCCCTTCGCGCTGCGCTCCGCGCTCGCGCCGCGGAAGACTCGGGAAGCGAGGCGACGAGCTGGCTGTGGCTGGAGGCGCGCCTCGCGATCGTCGAAGGGGATTCCGTCGAGGCGGGGCGCCGTCTCGTCGCGCTGCTCGACCGCAGCGACCTGCCCGCGCCGATCCGGATCGAAGCCGAACGTGCGCTCGTCGAGCTCGAGGGCTCGGACCTCGGGGCGGACACCCTCCGCACGGTGCTCTTGAGTTCGCTCGCGATCCCACTCCCCGAAGAACCCCATGGCGAGCGCGCAGCCGCCTGGTTGGGTGCCGCGGACTGGTTGGCGAAGAAGCGCGTCGCCACGGCAGCGCGCGCGGCCTACCTCCGCGCCATCGAGATGCTCCCGAGTGGTGCGCGCCGCGCGCGCGCGATCTATGCCGCCGCGTCCTACGGGGCGGGTCGCAGCGTCTCGGACGAAGCGCTGATGGAAGACGAAGAATCGGCCGCGTCTCTGTGGACGCGGCTCGCGAAGCTGGAACGGCGGATCGCGCTTCTGCGCGAGGTCGCGCGCCCGAGGGAGGACTCGTGAAGGAGACCATGTCGAACCTGGAACGATCGCTGCTGTTCATGCGCGACCCGCTCAGCCGGATCGAGCTGGCCGCCAGCCAGCTCGGTCGCATCGAGAGGGGAATCGTGACGCGCGATCTGATCGAGTCGATCCATCGCGCCGTCGAAGACCTCGACGTCCAGCTTCACGAGGCCGTCGTCACGCTGCGCCGCCCGCGGCGAGCCACCGACGAGGAAGATTGCGGCGAAGCCCTGCGCCGTCTGGTGAGCGAGCTCCACCCCGTGTTCTCCGCGCGTTCGCGCGAGTTGGATCCGCTCGACGTCGCGGAGCGGGAAGTCCGCGGCGACGTGGGATTGGCGCGACGCGCTGCGCTTCGTCTGCTGCGCGGCGCGGGAAGCTGGACCGGAACCGGCGGTCGACTCAGGCTTTCGCTGCTGGCGGACTCGGGCCGTTGGGGCGTTCGCGTCGCGGCCCATCGCAGCAACGAAGCGACGGAACCCGGCACCGGAGCGCCCGCGAGACGACCCTTCGACGATGCGCGGCGCTTCGCCCAGATGGTCGGGGGCGTGCTCGATCAGCCCCTTCCGGCACGGGGCGGAAACGAGATGAGCGCGACGCTGTGGTTCCCCGGAAACGGGGAGGCGGCGTGAACGTCCTCCTCCACATCGCGGATCCGGGACTCGGCGAGTCCGTCGCACTGGCACTCGGCCGCACGGGACACGGCGTCTCGATCCTGAACCCCGCCGACGTCGGCAATCTTCCGTTGGCCGAGCAAGCGGATGCGGTCATCGTCGATCTCGCCGACGAGAAGGGCATCGACGTCCTGCAAGCGCTGCGCGACAGCTGCCCCGAAGTCGGAAGACTCGCGATCGCCGACGATGCCGGAGCGGCAGCGCTCGACGCGCGCCGCACCGGCGCCGACGCGATCCTGACGCGACCCTTCGACGTCGGCGCGCTCGAACGTTCCCTCGCCATCGCGTCACGGCGATCGCGACGACCGCCGGTGGATCCAGGCCTGATCGCGCGGGATCGGCGCAGCCAGGATCTGTTGGAGCGCCTCGAGACCGCGGCGTCGAGCGAAGCGACCCTGCTGCTGGTCGGACCGCTCGGCTCCGGCCGGACGCGTATGGCCCGCTTCGTCCACGCCGCGAGCGAGCGCAGCGAGGGTCCGCTCGTCGAGGTGAGCTGCGCGAAGCTCTCCCTCGGCGACGGCGAGAGAGCGTTGTTCGGGTGGCAGGGAAGTCGCTCCGCGCCGGGCCACATGCAGACGGCACATCGCGGGACCCTCCTGCTCGAAGACGTGCACGAGCTTCCCCTCGCGCTCCAGGGTCGGCTCGTCCACGCGCTCCAGGAGCGGTGCGTCGAGCCCGTCGGTGCGACGCGCGAGATCCCGATCGACATCCGGGTCGTCGCCACGGCCAGCACCGACCTGGCGGAGCGCGTCGCGACGGGTCGATTCCGCGAGGACCTTCGGCTGCGTCTGGGTGTCCTCGAAGTCGAGATTCCGCCTCTCTGCGAACGGCGCGCCGACATTCCCGCGCTCGCCGAGCAGTTCCTCGAGGGAGCCGCGCGCACGCTCGGGGGTCCGCGAGCCGTCCTCGATCCGAACGCGGTGGCAGAGCTATGCGAGAGGCCCCTGCCCGGAAACCTGCTCGAGCTCGAGGCGTTGATGCGTCGGGCGCACACGATCTATCGCGGGGCGCCGCTCTCGATCGAGGACCTCGACGACCCGACTTCGTCCCAGCGGACCCTGTGGCCCGTGGCCGACTTCGATCTCCGGCGTCTCGAACGGGAAGCCATCGCCCGTTCGCTGCGCGCAACGGGTGGCAACCGGACCCGGGCCGCTCGCGCCCTCGGCATCAGCACCCGCACGCTGCGCGAAAAGCTCCGCCGCTACGAACTCGTCTAGGGGTCGGCCGACGAGCGCTCGCCCGAACCAGGCCTGCGGATCGCGGCAGAGAGTGCCCGCTCCGTTTCAAATCGGATCGGGCCCGGTTCATTCTGGAAGCCGCGCGAGCTCCACGAACTCCGCCAAAACGGTTCGCACGCAGCGAGAGCGCTTCACGTTGGGCTTCGAGCGGATGACTCTGCTTGGCACGAGCGTTGCACTGTCGAGGGCCGGAACGGAAACACCGTGGGGGGATTCGCGATGGAACGTCTGCTGAGCGGAACGATCGCCGAGTTGGAAGGTGCGATGCGCTTCCGTCTCGAGCGTCAGGGCGTGCTCGCGACGAACCTCGCCCACGCAGACACTCCCGGCTACCGGCGCGCGGACGTCGTGTCCTTTCGCGACGCCTTCGAACACGCGGTGTCGCTCGAACGCACCCATGCGGGCCACATCGCCGAAGGCGAGCGCGGACTCCGGGTCGTCCGCGGCCCGCGCGGAACGCGGCCCGACGCGAGCGGCGTCGACCGTGACCAGGAGGCGTTGGAGCTCTCGCGCAACGCCGGCGCCTTCGGCAACCAGGCCAACATTCTCGCGCGACTCTTCACGATTGCTCGAATCGGCGCCACCGGCGAGTCGCGCTGAACGCGGAGGAACGGACATTGAAGCTCGCAGACATCATGGACATCGCAGCCTCCGGCCTGTCGGCGCAGCGGGTTCGGATGGCCGCCGCGGCGTCGAACCTCGCGAACGTCCACACCACGCGCGGTCCCGATGGCGGACCCTATCGCCGCCGTGATCCGGTCTTTGCGTCCGAGCCCCTGAACGGCGGTTTCGGAAACACGCTGCGCAATGCCATGCGTCGGGTCTCCGTGCGCGGTGTGGAGATCGATTCCCGCCCGCCGCTGATGCATCACGATCCGGGTCATCCGGACGCCAACGAGCAGGGCATGGTCGCGACGCCCCGCGTCGACACCGTCGAAGAGATCGTCAACGTCATGTCGGCCAGTCGCTCGTTCGAGGCGAACCTCGTGATCGTGCGGAAGGTGCGCGAGATGTCGGACGCCGCCATGCAGATCGGCCGCTGACATGGACCCGATCGCCGCCACAGGCGCGACCACGACCGCCCCGCTGCGTGAGGCCGTGCGTCCTGGCAACGAGGGCGCCGGCTTCGCCTCGCAGATGCGCGAAGCGCTCTCCGACACCAACCAGCTCCTCCAGGATGCGAACCAGGCCGCCGAGGGCGTCGCAGATGGAAGTGTGGGACCGGTCGAAGCCGTCCTTTCCCTGACGAAGGCCGAGCTGTCGCTGCGTCACGCCGTATCGATGACGACGCGAGCGCTCGAAGCCTACCGAGAAGTCATGAGGCTGCAGCTCTAGACCATGAGTGATTGGCTCGACGAACTCTTCTCGCAGCTCCGCAGCCTGCCGCCCGCGCGGCAGGCCGTGCTGGCCGCGACCACCCTCGGATCGCTCGCCTTCTTCGGCTGGCTCATCAGCGGAGCGACGTCGGAGGAATACCGCGCGCTCTACCGCGGGCTGCCCGAGAGCGAGACCGCGCGGGTGGCCGATGCCCTGGCCGCGGAGCGCATCGACTACGAGATCTCCGATGGCGGCAGCGCGATCCTCGTGCCCGCATCGGAGGTCGCCGAGGCCCGCATCCGGATGGCCGGCCGCGGACTTCCCGGAAGCGGCAACACCGGATTCGAGCTCTTCGACGCTCCCGCGTTCGGGGTCACCAACTTCGTCCACCGGGTGAACTACGTGCGCGCCGTGCAAGGAGAGCTCGCGCGGAGCATCGAGCAGCTCGCACCCGTCGACCGCGCTCGGGTGCAAGTGGTGATTCCGGAACGCAGCAAGATGGTCGACCGCGGCAAACGCAAGCCCAGCGCCAGCGCCGTGCTGAAGCTTCATCCGGGAAGAGAGCTCGAGGCGGGTCAGGTGCGGGCGGTCGTCCACCTGATCGCTTCGGGGCTCGAGGGACTCGACCCGTCCCAGGTGACCGTCGTGGACGACGCGGGCAGGCTGCTCGCTCCGTTGGACGACGGCGGACCGGGTGCCGTGACCACCGCCGGCGTCACGAGCATGAAGGCCCGCATCGAGAGCGATCTCTCGGAGCGGATCGAGACGATCCTGGAGAAGACCGTCGGGCCGGGGAACGTCGTGGCTCGCGTCAGCGCGTCGCTCGACTGGAGCGAGGTGGAGCGGACCGAGGAGGTCTACGACCCGGATTCCCAGGTCGCGCGCAGCGAGCACACGAGCGCGGAGCAGACACGGGACGAAGCCGTCGGTGGCGTTCCCGGCGTCGTGGCAAACCTGCCCGACGTCTCGGCAGGCGCGAGCGAGGAGTCGCAGGTCCAGTCGTCCCACGAGACGGAGACGATCAACTACGAGATCAGCAAGTCGGTCTCGCGAACCGTCGTGCCCATGGGGCGGGTCGAGCGCCTGTCCATCGCAGTGCTCGTCGCCGACCAGACCCCGCCGGCCGGAGAGGCGCAAGAGGCCACCGAGGCGAGCCGTCCGTGGAGCCCCGAGGATCTGTCGCTCTTCGAGGCGCTGGCTCGCGACGCTGCCGGCTTCGACGAGAAGCGCGGCGATCGCATCACCGTGCGCAGCGCCCCGTTCCTCAAGCCCGATCTCTCCGTCCCCTTCGAGGCGCCTAGCGCCTGGCCGCAGTGGTCGCCCCTGATCCAGGTCGCGATCCGCGGGGTCGTGGCGATGCTCGCGCTCGTCGTCTTCGCGTTCCTCGTGGTGCGACCCCTCGCGCGAAGCGTCGGCACCGCGTCCACGGGCCTCGAGGATCGGCAGCTTCCGGCGCGTCTCTCCGAGGTGGAGTCGGAGCTGGGACTGGCCGGGCAGGAG
>JAHEJV010000112.1 GCA_024638705.1 Deltaproteobacteria bacterium
TCACACCACTCCCGCCGGCCTCCGCTGGGTCAAGCCGCCGCGGCAGGTGCGCAGCCAGGAGACGCTCGACCGCATCCTCGATGCCGCCGAGTCGCTGGTGCAGGAGAAGGGCTTCGACGACACACCGGTGACGGAGATCGTGTCGCGCGCCGGGTCTTCGGTCGGTGCGTTCTACAGCCGCTTCCCCGACAAGGACGCGCTGCTCCACGCGCTCTACGAGCGCTATTTCGAGCAGGCGCTCGCGACGGCCGACGACGCTCTCGATCCGTCGCGTTGGAAGAGCGCCGGCATCGACGACCTCGTCCGCGCCGTCGTCGCCTTCCTCGTCGTCATCTATCGCGAACAGCGCGGCCTGATCCGCGCCTTCGTCCTCCGCAACCACATCGACTCGGAGTTCCAGGCGCGGCGCGGTCGCCTCTCGCACCACGTGAGCGAGCGACTGTCGGCGCTGTTGGTCGAACGCGGCGGCGAGATCCGCCACCCCGATCCCGAGCGCGCCGCCGCCTTCGGCATGACGCTCATCTTCGCGACGCTCGACAGCACGATCCTCTTCGGGGAGACGCGGTCCGGCGCCGAAGCGCTCTCCGACGACGAGCTCGTCGCCGAGCTGACGCGAGCCTTCCTCGCCTATCTCGGCATCAACCCCAGCGGCCCGACCGCTTGACTCTTCACAAGGAGCCTCCGATGGACCCGATGACCAAGTTCACTCCGAAAGACCACGAAGCGATCGAAACCCTCGAGGTGCCCGAGAGCGTTTCCTACAACTGGGAGTACGACTCGTCGCGCAAGCGCCTGTCTCGTCTCTACGAGAATGCGAAGCGCGATCAGTGGAACGCCACCGAGCGCCTCGACTGGTCGATCGACGTCGATCCGGAGAGAGGGCTGCTTCCCGACGTTGCCATCGGCATCTACGGCACGCCGATCTGGGAGAAGCTCGACGCGAAGCAGATCGAGAAGCTGCGCCACGAGCAGGTGACGTGGCAGCTCTGTCAGTTCCTGCACGGCGAGCAGGGGGCGCTGCTCGCGACCTCGCAGATCGTCACGTCCGTCCCGTGGTACGAGGCGAAGCAATACGGCGCCACTCAGGTGATGGACGAGGCGCGACACGTCGAGGTGTACCGCCGCTTCATCCAGGAGAAGCTCGGCAACGAGTACGACGTGAACCCCGAGCTGAAGAAGCTCCTCGACCAGATCCTCACCGACTCGCGCTGGGACATGAAGCTGCTCGGCATGCAGATCATCGTCGAGGGCCTGGCGCTCGCCGCCTTCGGCACGCTGCGCGACACGACCACCAACCCGCTGCTGCGCGACCTCACCGCCGCGGTGATGGAGGACGAGTCGCGCCACGTCGCCTACGGCGTGCTTTCGCTGCGCGAGTACTGCAACGACCTGTCCGAAGCCGAGAAGACCGAGCGCGAGGAGTTCGTCTACGAGGCCTGCGTGCTGATGCGCGACCGCATCCAGAGCCGCGAGGTCTGGGAGCGGATGGGCCTCGACCCAGACGAGTGCATCCACCACGCCGAGAACGGGGGCCTCGCCGCCCAGTTCCGGCACCGCCTCTTCTCGAAGATCGTGCCCAACGTGAAGAGCCTCGGGCTCCTCTCCGAGAGGCAGCGCGAACGCTTCCACGCGATCGACATCCTCCAGTACGAGAACGAGACCACCTCCGACGTCGACCACGACATCGAGCTCGAGCGCCGCGTCCGCGCCGGCGAATCCATCGAGGCGGTCGCGGCCGCCTAGACGGGCTCACGTTTCCGCCGGCGACGACCTAAGATGAGGGCTCCACGTGGAGTCCTCATGTCCCGAAGGTCCGACGACGTCGATTCGCCTGCGCCGCGCGATCCGCGCACCGGAACGGAGGACGGGCTCGACCGGCGCAGCTTCCTGCGCGGGAGTGCGGCCACCGGCGTTTCGCTCTCGCTGTTGCCGCTTCCGGGCGCCGCCGCCGAGCCGCCGCGCGTGCGCCGTCGCGTCACGCTCGGGCGCACCGGCCTCGAGATCCCGGACATCGGCTTCGGCGCGAGCCGTCTGCGCGGAGACGAGACGCTGGTGCGCCATGCGCTCGACCGCGGCATCGACTACTTCGACACCGCCGAGGGCTACACGCGCGGCGCGTCGGAGGAGACGCTCGGCCGCGCGCTGCAAGGCGTCCGCGAGCAGGTGACCCTGGCGACGAAGGTCGCCTGCAAAGCCCACCACGACGTGGGCGACCTGATGGAGGCGCTCGAGGCCAGCCTGCGCCGGCTCCGCACCGACCGCGTCGAGATCTACTTCAACCACGCGGTGAACGACGTCGCGCGCCTGACGGGCGACGCCTGGGGCGAGTTCGTGACCAGGGCGAAGGAGCAGGGGAAGATCCGCTTCACCGGGATTTCCGGCCACGGCGGACGCCTCGCCGAGTGCATCGACCACGCGCTCGAGCACGACCTCGCCGACGTGCTGCTCGTCGGCCACAACTTCGGCCAGGACCCGGCCTTCCATCAGCGGCTCACGAAGAGCCTCGACTTCGTCGCGGTGCAGCCCGAGCTGCCGGCGATGATGGCGAAGGCGAAGGAGAAGAACGTCGGCGTCATCGCGATGAAGACGCTGCGTGGCGGGAAGCTGAACGACCTGCGTCCCTACGAGCGCGAAGACGGCACCTTCGCCCAGGCCGCCTTCCGCTGGGTGCTCTCGGGGCCGAGCGTCGACGCGCTCGTCGTCACGATGAAGAGCCCGGAGATGATCGACGAGTATCTCGGCGCCTCTGGTTCGACCCGTGTGTCGGGCGCCGACTTCTCCCTGCTCGCCGCCTACGAGGGGTTGAACGGCGGGACGCAGTGTCGCTATGGCTGCGGCACGTGTCTCTCGGCGTGTCCCGAGCAGGTGCCGATCGACGAGGTGCTGCGCACGCGCATGTACGCCGAGGACTATGCCGACGTAGAGCTGGCGCGCGAGGACTACGCGAAGCTCGGCTCCGGCGCGGCGGCGTGCGACGGCTGTGCGCACCAGTCCTGTCTCGGCGCCTGTCCCCACGGCATCGACATCGGCGCGCTCACCGCTCGCACCCATCGAGTGCTCGGGTGAACGGAGCCGAAAGCCTCGTTCGCACCGCACTCGCCGCCGGCGTCGACCTCTGTCTCGCGAACCCCGGCACGACGGAGATGCAGCTCGTCGCCGCACTCGACAGCGTGCCCGGCATGCGCGCGGTGCTCGGCCTCTTCGAGGGCGTATGCACCGGCGCCGCCGACGGCTATGCGCGCATGACCGGTCGCCCCGCGATCACCCTCACCCATCTCGGGCCCGGCTTCGCGAACGGCATCGCAAACCTCCACAACGCGCGCCGCGCGCGCACGCCGATCGTCAATTGGATCGGCGATCACGCCACCTGGCATCTCGCCGCCGACGCCCCGCTCACGTCGGACATCGCGTCGCTGGCGTCGCCGGTGTCGACCTGGGTGCACACGACTCGCGACGCGAAGAGCCTCGCTGCCGACGGCGCGTCGGCGATCGCCGCGGCGCTCGCACCGCCCGGCGGCGTCGCGAGCCTGATCATCCCCCAGGACTGCACCTGGGACGACGCGCCCGGCGCGGCGAAGCCCGTCGCCGTGCCCGCGCCCGCTTCCGTCGACGACGCGCGCATCGCGGCCGCCGCCGACGTGCTAGGCGGCGGGAACGCCACGGCGCTCTTCCTCGGTGGCGCAGCGCTGCGCGAGGACGCGCTGCGCATCGCCGAGCGCATCGCCGCTGCCACCGGCTGCGCGCTGATCCACGAGACCTTCTTCGCACGCATCGAGCGCGGCGCGGGGCGTCCCGTCGTCGACCGCCTGCCCTATTTCCCGGAGCAGGGCGCCGAGCGGTTGCAATCGCTGTGCGAGCTGGTGTGCGTCGGGGCGCGCGAGCCGGTGGCGTTCTTCGGCTATCCCGACCACCCGAGCCGGCTCGCCGACGACGCGACGAACGTCTCGACGCTCGCCGAGCCCGAAGAAGACATCGCCGCCGCCCTCGAAGCGCTCGCAGAGCGGGTGAACGCGCCGAAGCAGGTGGATCGACCGACACCGGAGCGCGTCGGCCCGGCGAGCGGCACACTCACCGTCGGCGCGCTGGGTCAGACGCTCGCCGCGATCCAGCCCGAAGGCGCGATCGTCGTCGACGAAGGCGCGACCAGCGGCCTGGCCTGGTTCGCGCTCTCCGCCGCCGCGCCCGCCCACGACTGTCTCTCGCTCACCGGTGGTGCGATCGGCCAGGGCCTGCCGACGGCGGTGGGCGCCGCGGTCGCCTGCCCCGACCGCAAGGTGATCGCCTTTCAGGCCGACGGCAGCGGCATGTACACCCTGCAGTCGCTGTGGACGATGGCGCGCGAGTCACTCGACGTCACCGTCGTCATCGCGTCCAACCGCGCCTATCGCATCCTTCAGGCCGAGCTCGGCCGCGCCGGCATCTTCGAGCCCGGTCCGAAGGCGGCGTCGCTCACCGACCTCACCCATCCGGAGCTCGACTGGGTGTCGCTCGCGAAGGGGATGGGCGTGCCGGGTGTGGCGGTCGACACGGCCGAAGGGTTCGCCGAGGCGTTCCGCCGCGCGGTCGCCGAGCCCGGTCCGTCGCTGATCGAGGCGGTGACGAGTTAGTCGAGCCGCCGCGCCCAGCGCTTCGACCAGCCGTCCATCGAGAGCAGCATCGCGCCGAGGTCCTCGGCGGTGCGGGTCAGCGCATAGCCCTCACCCTCGCGCTGCTCGACCAGCTTCGCCTCGCGCAGCTCGCGAAGGCGCGCGTTGAGGACGCTCGGGGACGCGTCGTCGCAGGCTTCGCGGAGGGCGCGGAAGGTCATCGGTCCGTCGCGCAGCTCCCAGAGGATGCGCAGCGCCCAGCGCCGTCCGAGCAGGTCGAGCAGGGCCATGATCGGGCGGCCGCTCTGGCTGCCGCGCACGCGGGATCCGGGCTTGGGGGTCGGCATCGGGTCTCCGGGGAGATGCTACGGAAAAGGTAGCAAATTCGTGCTACGGTAAATGTAGCGTCCGCCCCGGGAGAACCCCATGAGCCGCATCGCCCCCCTCGACCCGCCCTACGAGCCGGAGATCCAGAAGCTCTTCGACGTCGTGATGCCCGAAGGCATGGATCCGCTCGTGCTCTTCCGCGTGATGGCGAAGAGCGAGCGCCTCTTTCCGCGCTTCATGCGCGCCGGTGTGCTCGACAAGGGCCCCGTTCCGATCCGCGATCGCGAGGTGGTGATCCACCGCACGACGGCGCGTTGCCGCGCGGAGTACGAGTGGGGCGTGCACGCCAACGCCTTCGGCCGTCCCCTCGGCCTCGGCGACGACGTGCTGCGCGCGACGGTCGAGGGTGATGCCGACGACGCGGCGTTCGACGTCCGGCAGGCCGTGCTCGTCCGCCTCTGCGACGAGCTGCACGACACCCATACGATCAGCGACGACTGCTGGGCGGCGCTGCGCGAACACTGGGACGAGATGCAGATCCTCGAGCTGATCTACACCGCCGGCATGTACACGACGGTGAGCTTCCTGGTGAATGGACTCGCGCTCGAGAACGAGGCGTTCGGCGCCACCTTCGAGGAGGTCACGCGCTCGGCGTGACGTCCGCTCGAGAGCCGCGCGGGTCCGGCCGCGTGTACCACCACGCCCAGGCGATCAACACGCCCTGGAGCGGGAGGCGCACCCAACGCATCACTCCCGCCGACTCCGGCGGGTCGCCCACCGGCACGTCGGCGAGCGCCATGTGGAGGTTGGCGGGGAAGACCGCGATCAACAGCGCGATCGTCCCCCACGCGGCGAGCACGCGCGTTCGCGGGATCAGCAACGCGATGCCGAGGATCACTTCCGCCACGCCCGAGAGGAAGATCATCGCCTCGTGCCACGGGATGTAGGGCGGCATGATCGGGAGATAGAAGTCGGGGTTCACGAAGTGGTTGACGCCGGCGCCGAAGTAGAAGGCGGCCATCAACCACAACAGAGCGGTCTTTACGAGGTTCATGCATTTCCCTTCGCGAGGAGGACGTCGACGTCGCGGGCGATCTCGTCGAGCGCGTGTGCGGCGGTGGGTGTGGCGCCGCCGAGGCTCGTGAACGAGTGCGTGAGCGATTCGTAGCAGCGGAACACGACGGGCACCCCGGCGGATTCGAGACGCTTCGCGTAATCCTCGCCCTCGTCGCAGAGCAGGTCGAAGCCGGCGGTGTAGACGAGCGCGGGCGCGAGACCGGTGAGGTCGGTCGCGAGGCCAGGCGCCAGGCGGAGGTCTTCGAGCTCGGCGTGGTCGTTGAGGTAGTGCCGACAGAACCAGTCCACCGCTTCGACCGGGAGCGGATAGCAGGCGCCGAAGTCGCGATAGGCGGCGTTGTCGGCGCGGCCGAGCAGCCACGGATAGATCAGGAGCTGGAACACGGGCGGCGCGACGCCTTCCGTCTTCGCGCGCTGCGCGATCATCGCCGCGAGCCCGCCGCCCGCGGAGTCGCCACCGACGCCGATCCGTGTCGGGTCGCCTCCGAAGTCGCCCGCGTGTTCGAGCGCCCAGCGGTAGACGGCCCACGCATCTTCCTGCGCCGCGGGGAAGCGATGCTCCGGGCCCTTGCGGTAGTCGATCGACAACACGGGAGCGCGCGCCCCGGTGGCGAGCACGCTGCAGAACGACTCGCACCAATCGAGGTTGCCGATCACGCAACCGCCCTGGTGGAAATAGAGGATCAGCGGGCGCGGGCCGGTGAGACCGTGCGGGAGGTGCAGCCGCGCTGCGAGCGGGCCGTCGGCGCCGGGAACGCGGTGCTCCTCGAGCCGTTCGAGGGGGCGTGTCGGCGCGGCGGCGAGCGCCAGTGCCTCGTTCGTCGCCGCGCGCGCCTCCGCCGGGGTCTGGGTGTGCAGCGGGGGCTGGTCCGCCGCCGCGCGCGCGACGAGCGCGAGCCGCGGGTCGAGGGTGCGTCCGCGGATCACCGTCGGTGCACCGGCGATGCGCGCCACGGCGCCGTCGGGCAGGAGCCCGAGCACTTTCGCGCCGATGCGGTCGACGAGCGGCGCCACCTAACGCAGGACCACGGCTTCGTCCGGTCGCAGACGCTCGGTGAAGAACCCGAGCACGCGGTCGAGGGCGGCGCGCGTCGGGTGACCGGCTTCGTCGACGAGGTCTTTCGTCACTACGGAGTGCGCCATGCGTCCGATGCCGAAGGCATTCCCGGGGCTCGAATCGATCTCGATCGCCTCGAAGCCAGAGCCGAGCTCATCGCGCAATCGCTCGAAGCGTTCGGGCGGCACCATCGGGTCGTGGGTGAAGCGCATCCCGAGCACGCCGCAGCCGGCCTTCGTTCGCGTCTTCACCACCGCGAGGTCGGCGTCCGAGAGGTGGAGCCCGGTGCGGTGCGCCTTCGAGACGCCGAAGGGGAGCGAGGGTTGGGAGAGCACCGGCGCCATCACGGCTTCGTCCACCATCAAGGAGAGTGCGAAATTTCCGGTGAGGCACATGCCGATCGCGCCGACGCCCGGTCCACCGCACTCGGCGTGTGCGCGTCGGCACAGGGCGCGCAGCCAGTCGGTGATCGGGCTCGACGCGCGGGCGGCGAGCACCGAGAACTCGCGGCTGATGCACGCGCGGACGATCTGGCCCGCGGCATAGCCCGCCGAGAGGGGCTTGCCGGGCGTGCCGAAGAGATTGGGCAGGTAGACGGTGAAACCGGTTTCGGCGACGCGCGTGGCGAAGGCCTCCACCTCGGGCGTGATGCCGGGGACCTCGTGCATCACCACCACTGCGGGGCCGGAACCCCGCCGGTAGACGGGCTTGGTGACACCGTCGTCGGTGAAGTCGAAGTGGTCGTAGCCCTCGAGTGCCATCTATCCCTCCATGCGACGCCGAGCTTGCACGTCCGATCTCGCGAACACAACCGGGTAATCCGTCCGAAAGCCGGTAGGCTTCCGGCCGTGGAAACGCATCCCGCGTTCACCCTCGCGCTCGCACTGGCTGCGGGCATCCTCTGCCAGTCGCTCGCGCGTCACGTGCGGGTGCCCGGCATCGTTTTGCTGCTGGCGGCGGGCGCCGGCCTCGGTCCGGACGGACTCGCTTGGGTGCAGCCGGACGCGCTCGGCGAGGGCCTGATCGCCACCGTCGAGCTCGCTGTCGCGGTGATCCTCTTCGAGGGCGGCCTCAATCTCGAGATCAACCGCTTGCGTCGCGAACAGGCGGCGATCCGTCGCCTCGTCACCTGGGGTGCGCTCGTCACGCTGGTCGGGGGCGCGTTCGCGGTCCACTGGGCGCTCGACTGGCCGCTGATGCGCTCGCTGTTGTTCGGGAGCCTCGTCGTCGTGACGGGCCCGACGGTGATCGGTCCGCTCGTGCGCGGGCTGCGCCTGCGTCCGCGTGTCGCGACGGTGCTCGAGGCGGAAGGCGTTCTGATCGATCCGGTCGGCGCGATCCTCGCGGTGTTGATGCTCGAGCTGGCCACCCAGCCCGGGGCGGATTCGCTGCGCGAGGGCGCTCAATACTTCGCCCTCCAGGTCGCCGTCGGCACGGGCGCCGGGACGCTCACCGGCTTTGCACTGGCCTTCGTGCTGCGCGCGCGGCGCTTGATCCCGGAGGGACTCGAGAACGGATTCGTCCTCGCATCGGTGCTGCTGCTCTTCCAGGCCTGCGACTTCTTCGTGCACGAGAGCGGAATCCTCGCGGTGACGATCGCCGGCGTCGTCGTGGGCAACCTGCGCAGCCGTGTCGACCGCGACCTTCGCGAGTTCAAGGATCAGCTCACGGTCCTGCTGATCGGACTGCTCTTCGTGCTGCTCGCCGCCGACGTGCGCCTCGAGGAGGTCATGGCGCTCGGAACGCAGGGGCTGCTCGTCGTCGGGCTGCTGATCCTCGTGGTGCGACCGGTCTGTGTGTGGCTGTGCACCGCTGGGTCGGAGCTCACCTCCCGCGAGCGGCTCTTCGTGGCGTGGGTGGCGCCGCGCGGCATCGTCGCGGCGGCGATCGCGTCGGTGACGGCGAACGCGCTCGCCGAGGCGGGTGATCCCGGTGCGGGTGAGTTGCGCGCGCTGGTCTTCCTCACGATCGCGGGGACGGTGCTGCTCGCCGGCGTGACGGCGGCGCCGGTGGCGGCGATGCTCGGCGTCCGGCTTCCCGGACGCGACCGCATCGCCATTCTCGGGGCGGACGGGCTCGGCCTGTGTCTCGGCCGCTGGCTCCAGACGTCCGGTGTGTCGGTCGTGTTTCTCGACTCGAATCCCGAGCACGTGCGTCAGGCCCAGGAAGCCGGCATCTCGGTGATCTTCGGCGACGCCATGCAGGAGCGCACCATGCAGCGTGCGCGCTTCGAGAGCATCGGGTCGGCCGTCGGCATCACGCCGAACCAGGTGCTCAACAGCGTCTTCGTCTCACGAGCCCGCGAGCTGTTCGGCGTGCCCCAGGGCTACATCGCGATGACGCGCGCGGGCACGGGCATCGCCCCCGACCTCGTCGAGCGAGACGAGGCGCGCGTCCTCTTCGACGGACCCCACGACACCGAGCGCTGGGAAGTGCGCGGCCGCCACGACGAGGTCGAGGTGGAGGAGTGGGAGGTGGTGCGCAAGCCCGGCGAACCGGAGGGCGCGCCGAAGCCGGGGGAGCGCGTGGTGTTGCTCGGCGTGCGGCGCGGGAAGAAGGTGTTCCCGATGTTCGAGCGGGAGAAGCTCGGCGAAGGGGATCGGGTGGCGGTCGCGATCCACAAGCCGGAGCGGGCGGAGGCGGAGGCCTATCTGCGTTGGCGCGGGCTCGAGCGGCCGGCGATCGTCGAGGACGAGTAGGGTCTCGATTCGTTTCGTGTTGCGCGGGTGCAGGGAGGGACGTCCCCTACCTGGCCGGCGGGGCATGGATCCTTCTTCCGGGCACATGGCGCGCTGAACATCGGGGACGTCCCTCCCTGCACCCGCGCCTTCGTGCGGGCGTCGGAGGCGGCGGTCGGGGCGCCTAGCGCGGTTCGTCGCCGAGGATCGTGACCCGGTGGAGGGTTCTCGGCGCGTCGCCGTGGTCGTGGACGGCGTAGTGTTGGACGGAGCGGTTGTCCCACATCACGAGGTCGCCGGGCAGCCAGTGATGGCGGTAGCAGAGGTCGGGGGTGCGGCCGGCTTCGTAGAGGAGCTGGAGGAGGGGCTGGCTCTCCTTCACGGTCATGTTCTCGAAGGCGACGGTGAAGCCCGGGTTCACGTAGAGCGCCTTGCGCCCGGTTTCCGGGTGGGTGCGGACGACGGGGTGGGTCTGGGCGTGCTCGCGCCAGGCGTCCCCTTTGCCCACCGTCGCGCCGAGCCCGGCGCCGGTGTGGATCGCGCGCAGCCCGGCGAGCATCGCCTTCATGCCGTCGGAGAGGCGTTCGTAGGCGAGGTGTTGATTCGCGAAGAGGGTGTCGCCGCCGACCGGCGGGAGGGTCTTCGCGTAGAGCGCGCTCGCCTTCGGCGGCGTGCGCTCGAAGCTGACGTCCGAGTGCCAGGTCTCGGTGACCGTGCGCTTCTTGCCGAGATTGACGATCGCGATGATCTCCGGATGTCCCTCGATGTGCGGGACGATCGGATGCACGTGCAGCTCGCCGAAGCGGCGACCGAGGGCGATCTGCTCGTCCGGCGTCAGCTTCTGGTCGCGGAAGGCCAGGACGTGGTGCGCGAGGAAGGCTTCGCGAATCGCCGCGAACTCGTCGCCCTCGAGGTTCGCGAGATCGACGCCGCGGACTTCGGCGGCGAGGCTTCCGGTGAGCGGACGGACGGAGATGGACGCCATCGCACCATTCTACGCGACCGGCGCTCGCGAGCCCGACGTCGTTGCTCGCGGGCTCGGGGAGGTAAGACGGCGCGAAGGACGACGCCACGCAACCCGAAAACGCCGAGCCTAGAAGAACGCCAGCGTCCGCACCTCGATGCTCTCGCGCGGGGCGGCGTCGGGCGGGGAGTTCGGGTCCTCGATCGCCGAGTGGGCGGTGAAGCTCGCGCGGTCCGGATCGCTGTCGTAGCACTTGAGCAGCAGCGCCTCGTCGGCGCGCATCGCCGGGTAGTAGTGCCAGCGGTGTTCGGGGCGGAACAGGATCGAGTAGATCTCGCCGTTGCGATCGGCGTAGCGGAGGTCGGTGGCGACGAAGTCTTCCGGGCGCATCGTCGATGCGTCGCAGAAGGCGAGCGGATTCTCCTCGACCGGTCCGCGCAGCGGACGCCAGACGTTGATCACCGCGAAGCGCCGCGCCACCAGCTCCTCCGCTTCCTCGCCGCCGACGAGATCGCGCACGCGCTGGGGCCCGGACGCGACCGTGTAGTCGTTGTGCACGAAGTGCACCGGGTTCTGCGAGAGGTCGTCCTTCCCGGCGCGCTTCGGGTTGCGCACGTTGTGATCGAAGGCGAGGACGCGCTTCGCGCCGGTGGCCCCGCCGACGAGGGCCTCCATCTCCGGGTAGTAGACGGCCTTCACGGCATCGGTGTCGTAGGCGTCTTCGAGCTTCGTCTCGATGCGGACGAGCTCGAAACCCTCCACGTCGAGCGACGATCCCGGCGTGTTGCGCGCGTCGTACACCCGCACCGTCCGCCGATCGCCGTGCGTGTTGCGCCAGGGCGTTCCTTTCGGCGGCGGGTGGTTGTAGTAGTAGGGACGCTCGTCCATCGGGGCGAGGTAGTTGAGCGTCGCTTCCACGTCGGCCATCGCCTAACCCTCCGGGAGATGATCGTTCGGACCGGCGCCGCCTTCGGCCAGACGGCCCTTGCCGCCGAGGTGTCCCTTCCCGGGGACGTGGTTCACCTCGACGCGGATGCCGTCCGGGTCCTCGAAGAGCAGCGAGTAGTAGCCCGGTGCGAACTGCGAGCCGTCCTCGGGCGGATGCACGATCACGGCACCCATCTCCTTCACGAAATCGTAGATCTGATCGACGTGCTCGCGCTCGCGCGCGCGGAAGCAGAAGTGGTGGAGGCCGGGGCGTTCCTGGTCGTAGGGGCGGTCGCGCTTGTCGGGCGGCGCGCCGCGCACGAGGATCCCGGTGCGGCTGCCGATGCAGTAGACGATCCCCTCGCCCTTGATCAGCGTCTTCATCTCGAGGAAGTGGCAGAGCTTCTCCCAGAACGGGCAGCACGCGTCCGGGTCGTTCACGGTGAGCTGGATGTGGGCGATTCCGTTGAGCTCGACGGTCATGGGGCCTCCTGGACGCGCGGGCATGATAGCCGCCCCCTTGACTTCAAGTGCACTTCAAGCGGTAGCCTTCCCGGACGCGAAGGAGAGCGCCATGGAATGTTGCGGACCTGCGAGTGTCGACGAGACCCGATCCGAGGACAGCGCCTGCACCCTCGACGACACGGGTCGGCAGGACCGGCTCGGCCTCATCCGACGCGAAGTGCTGCCGCACGTGCAGGAGGCGACACCGCTCGCGGACGGCTTCGCGTGGGAATGCGCCGCCGCCGGACGCGAGAACGTGGAGCGCTGGGTCGCGCTCGAACGTCAGTGCTGCGGCGACGTGTCGTGGGAAGTGATGCCGCGCGCGGACGGATCGCTGCGACTCGAAGTGCGCGGCGCCGATCCCGCAGTCGGCGTGCTCGCCTCGCTCGCCGCGGCGGATTCGGGGCATGACTCGGAGCCGCAGTCGACGCACGGCTTCCGCACCTGGGCGAGGGCCGGCGGACTCGGCGCCGCCGCGAGCTTCGGCGTGCTGTGTCTGTTGCCGATGGCGCTCGCCGCCGTCTTCGGCAGCGCCGTTGCGGCGCCC
>JAHEJV010000007.1 GCA_024638705.1 Deltaproteobacteria bacterium
GCTCGACGCCGAGGGCCCGGTCTTCTCGGCCGGGCACGACTTCGGCGACATGGCCGGCCGCGACCTCGCCGGGATGCGCGAGCTGCTCGAGCGCTGCGCCTCGTTGATGCGGCGCGTGCAGCGCATCCCGCAGCCGGTGCTCGCGAGCGTGGCGGGCTTCGCGACGGCCGCGGGATGTCAGCTCGTCGCCACCTGCGACCTCGCGGTGGCGTCCAGCGAGGCGCGCTTCGCCGTGCCCGGTGGCGGCGGCGGACTCTTCTGCCATACGCCGATGGTGGCGGTGAGTCGGTCGATCGGTCGCAAGCGCGCTCTCGAGATGCTGATGACCGGCGACCCGATCGACGCCGCCACGGCGGCCGACTGGGGGCTCGTCAACCGCATCGTCCCGGCGGATCGGCTCGAGGAGGAGTCCTGGCATCTCCTAGAGCGGGCGACGCGCGGCAGCGCCTTCAGCAAGGGGATCGGGAAGCAGGCCTACTACGCCCAGGTCGATCTCGATCAGCCGAAGGCCTACGAATACGCCACCGAGGTGATGGCGAGCGCGTCGCAGCACCCGGACGCGCAGGAGAACATGCGCGCCTTCCTCGAGAAGCGCAGGCCGGTCTTCGAGGACTGACGGCTCAGGTCGGGCCGAGCGCCCGGTCGAGGAATTCGGCGAGGCGGCGGTGTCCCTCCGCGGTGAGGTGGCCGTCGCCAGGGAGCGCGCACGCGTCGCACTCGAGGAGGGATCCGGTCTCCAGGTAGCGGACCTGCGCCTTTCGCGCGGCGGAGCGCAGGAGTTCGAGGGCGCGACGCTTCCCCTCGACGTCGCCTGGCGAGGACACGGGGAAGGCGTCGAGATACACGAGATAGAGATCCGCGCCGATCGCCCCGCAGCGGTCGGCGAGGTCGCCGACGATCCGCTCGTAGTAGTGGGAGAGCACGGCGTGGGCTTCGTCTTCCAGCAGCGGCGTGTTGAACGGGCTCGGATCGTCGCTGCGCTCCGCTTCGCTGGATGCCCAGTTGCCGCGTTGGATCCGGCTGCGAAGCGCCAGGAAGAGCCGGTAGGTGCGAGACTGATACCGGAGTGTGCGCAGACGGGAATGCGGCATCGACGGACGCGACAGGATCTCTCCGCGAAGCGTTTCGTAGTCGAACGCGTGGATCTCCGGCATCTCGCGGAGACGATCGAGGCCCCGGTACTGCAGGAGGTCGGAGAAGTCGTTGTAGAACACGAACAGGACGACCTGCTGCGGCGAGAACGGCTCGAGAAAGGTGCGCAGCAGGACGTAGTGCTGGTAGAGACCGTCGCCCTGGCGCGAGAGGTTGTAGACAGAGTGCCCACGGCGCTCGAGCTGGCTCGCGACGCCGTCTTCCTCCTCGGTGCCGTGTCCGTAGATCATCGAGTCGCCGAGCAGCAAAGCGCCGTCGACCGGACGACCGGGCGGATTGCGAAAGCCCCGCTCGTCGGTGCGGTGGCTCCACGCATACCCGTTGAAGTAGGCGCGACGCGCGTCGTTCGGGTGCATGAAGTTCATCTCCGACGTGCGCTCGAAGTAGTAGATCCCGCCCGGCTTCGTCGTGTACGCGGAGAGGATCTGATTCGCAGTGCGCGATCCGAACAGCTCGGGCTCGATGCGCAGCGCGACTTCGACGGCGGCCGCCACGAAGACGAGCGAGCCGGCCAGCAGGGCGAATCGGCTGATCCATTCTCTCAAGCGTCGGCTCCGGGTTGGGATTGCGAGCCGGCATCGGCGCCGCGAAGGGAGGCCCCGAGCCCCGCTTCGGTCTCGTCGACCAGGATCTCCGCGAGGCGTTCGATGCGCGGTTGCCATGACCGCGCCCAGCGGGAAACCCGGGGCATCTCATCGGGAGCGATGCGCAGGCGCGGACGTGCCCGCAGCGTTCGTTCGACGGCCTGGGCGACGCGGTCCGGGTCGTCGTACCGCGCCACGGGATCGTCGGCGCCGAGGTGGCGGGCGACGCGTCGCATCCGCACCCCTCCCTCCGGCCGGCTCCAGCCGACGCTGCGACTGGCGCTCGAAGCGGCCGACAGCGCCGCGGCGTAGCGGCGCACCGCCGCCGGGTGCGAGCGGCGATAGAGCGCCCCGTCCAGCAGGAGCTCGACCCCCACGTGCGCGACGCCCCGCGCCGGACCGCGTCCCACGCCGACGTCTAGCAGCTGTTCCGCGGCTTCCCGAGTCAGTGCGACGAACGTGGGCGCTGCGTGGAAGGCGCCGTCGCTTCGATGGTGGAACTGCATGCCCGCTGCGAGCGCCGTGTCCGGGGCCGCATCGGGGCGCGCTCCGATCCATCGCAACCAGTCCGGCAACATCGCACCGAGGACGAAACCAGGGTCGTCGCGGAATCTCGACGCGAGCAGGGCGTGTGCGAAATAGTTCATTCCGGCGGGACGTTACAGGCGAGTATACTGCCCGGCACCCCCGAATACGGAGTCCGCGATGCTAGACCTCAAGATCACCGGTGGAACCCTCGTCGACGGCAGCGGGTCCGCTGCGCGCCGCGGCGATGTCGGCGTGCGAGGAGGGCGCATCGTGGCGCTCGGCGACGTCGACGAAGACGCGAAGACGACGATCGATGCGTCGGGGAAGATCGTCGCGCCGGGCTTCGTCGATGTCCACACCCACTACGACGCGCAGGTTTTCTGGGACGGCACCCTCTCGCCCTCGTCGTTTCACGGCGTCACGTCGGTGATCGGAGGCAATTGCGGCTTCAGCATCGCGCCGCTCTCGGACACCGCGGGTGATTACCTCATGCGCATGCTCGCGCGCGTCGAGGGGATGCCGCTCGAGAGTCTCCAGGAAGGTGTGCCCTGGGACTGGCGCTCCTTCGGCGAGTATCTCGACCGCGTCGAGCCGCGGCTCGCGGTGAACGCGGGCTTCATGGTCGGCCACTCCGCGCTGCGACGCGTGGTGATGGGCGAGCGCGCGGTGGGACACGAGGCCACCGACGCCGAGCTCGAGGCGATGTGCACGCTGCTCGCGACGTCGCTGCGCGAGGGCGGGATGGGCTTCTCGTCGACGATCTCGCCGACCCACAACGACGGCGACGGACAGCCCGTGCCGTCGCGCCACGCCAGCCGCGAAGAGCTGCTCGCCCTGGCGCGGGTCGTCCGCGACTTCCCCGGCACGACGCTCGAGTTCCTGCCGGGCGTCGCGCAGTTCGAGGACGAGCAGAAGCAGCTGATGGCCGACCTCTCGCTCGCCGCGCGGCGTCCGCTCAACTGGAACGTCCTCGCCCCGAGCGCCGGCAACGGCGACTACGTCGAGGCCCAGCTCTCCGCGACCGATTTCGCGCGCGAGCGCGGCGCCGAGGTGATCGCCCTCACCGTGCCGCAGGCGATGACGGTGCGGATCAACCTGCTCTCCGGCTTCGTCTTCGACGCGCTGCCGGGGTGGGCCGCGTTCTTCCAGCTTCCCGTCGCCGAGCGGATCGCGAAGCTGCGCGACCCGGCCTTCCGCAAGCAGCTCGATGAGGGCGCCAACTCGGAGGCGGCGGGTCTGCTCCGCGGCCTCGCGAAGTGGGAGAACATGCGCGTCATCGAGGCGTTCTCCGAGGCGAACGCGGGCTGCACGGGGAAGACGGTCGGCGAGATCGCGGAGGCGGAGGGGAAGACGCCCTTCGACGCGATGATCGACCTCGCGATCGCCGACGAGCTGAAGACGTCTTTCATGCCGCCGGGCGCCGGCGATTCCGACGACGATTGGAAGGCGCGCGGTCGCGTCTGGCACGACGACCGCGCGGTGATCGGCGCCTCCGATGCGGGTGCGCATCTCGACATGATCGACACCTTCGCCCTCGCGACCCAGGTGCTCGGCAATGGCGTGCGCCGCCACGGCGTGATGAGCCTCGAGGAGGCGGTGCGTCAGCTCACCGACGTGCCCGCGCGTCTCTACGGCCTGCGCGAGCGCGGTCGTCTCGAGGAGGGCTGGCACGCGGACGTCACCATCTTCGACGCCGAAAAGATCGAGTCGGGCCCGACCTACACGCGCCACGATCTGCCCGCCGGCGCTGGACGTCTCTACGCCGACGCCCACGGCATCGAGCACGTCTTCGTCGCGGGCACCGAGATCGTTCGGGGCGGGGAGCACACCGGCGCGCTGCCGGGAACTGTCCTGCGCTCGGGCCGGGACACCGACACGGTGGAAGTGCCGGGAGGCGGCGAGAGCTGATGGCGCGACGCGACGATCCCGTGGTGATCGAGGTGGCCCTGAACGGAGTCCACGAGAGCAATGCGGAGCTGGTCGAGGAGGTGGTCGCGATGGCGAACGAAGTGGGGCGTCGCATCGCGACGCCGGCCGAGACGGCGAAGCTCTTCGGGTTCCCGCGCGCATGAGTTCGCCCTGGCGACTCCTGGCGCTGCCGACGCTCGGCTTCGGATCCTTCGTCATCGAAGGCATGGCCGCCGCGCGCGGCGACTCTGCCTACTCCGAGGTGCCGCCGGTCAAGCCGTCGCTCCGCGTCTTGGCGGAAGCCGCGCTGGATCGCAGCTTCTCGATCGGGATGAACCTGCTGACCGGCGTGCCGCATCCGACCACGCTGCGGCGCGCGCAGGCCGAGGCGCAGGCGATGGCGCGGTTTGCGGCGGAGAGCGGTTTCCACGAGGACCCTGCCTCCTATCACCGCACGCCCCAGGCGCCGGCCGACGTGCAGCGCAAGGCGGCGCGCGCCTGGGCGGGGCCGCGACCGACGAGCTATGAAGATCTGCGCTTCCCGAGCGCGTACGCCCCGCACGCGGGCGAGCCGGGCGGACGTCGTTGGTTGAAGCATCCGACGAATCACACCTTCGCTGCCCAGCTCTTCGAGCACGAGGGCGCGCCGAGGCCCTGGGTCGTGTGCGTACATGGTTTCGGGATGGGCACGCCGGTGCCGAACTTCGCCGCGTTCCGGGCGGAATGGCTCCACCGCGAGCTCGGGTACAACGTCGTGATGCCGAGCCTGCCCCTGCACGGGCCCCGCAGCAGCGCGCGCATGTCCGGGGGCGAGGTGCTCACCCCCGACTATCTCCAGCTCGCGCACCTCTTCGCCCAGGGCACCTGGGACGTCCGCCGCCTGATCGCCTGGATCCGCGCGCGCGGCGGCACGCGGATCGCGCTCTACGGGCTGTCGCTCGGGGGGTATGTCAGCGCACTCGTGTCTTCGCTCGAAGACGATCTCAGCGGCGTGATCGCCGGCATTCCCGCGGTCGACTTCCCGAACGTGGCGCGCGACAACGAACCGTGGGTGATGAGTCGCTACGGGGAAGACCAGAAGATCGATTGGGAGGAGGTGCGCGGCGCCACCCACGCGGTGTCGCCCCTGGCGCACGCCCCGCGCGTGCCCGTCGAGCGCCGCTACATCTTCGCCGGCACGGCCGACCGCGTGGCGCGCCCCGACCAGGCGCGCGCACTCTGGCGTCACTGGGACCGCTGCGCGATCCACTGGTTCTCTGGCGGACACGTCGCGGCGCAGTTCAATCGGAGCGTCACGCCGTTCGTGGAGCGGGCGTTGATCGAGAGCCTCGGCCGGAGCGACTGAGCCCGGCGCATCGCTCTGCCGCTCAGGCTTCGGCCGACTTCACCATCTCGAGCGGCGCTCTGCTCCGCGACGACTCCGCGAGCTCGTCGAAGGATGCTTCGAGCGCGGCCGCGAAGCGATCGATGTCGGGCAGTCGATCGAAGTCGGCGTTCAGCGCCCAGCACAGCTTTCCGTCGTAGCTCATGATTGCGACGGCGAGCGCGTGGTCCTCGCGCAGCGGGGCGATCCCGAAGCCTTCGAGAAGACGCGCGCCACGGAAGTAGAGCGGCGTCTGCGGGCCGGGCAGGTTCATGACCGCGAGGTCGACGGGCCGTCGCGAGATGGCGCGAGCGCCGAGGCTCAGGCGACGCGAGCCCGTCCATTCGGCCAGGCCGACCAGCGTGCGCGCGCCGAGCGCGGGGTTGGCGTCGCGCAGCGCCTGGGTCTGGGTCTGGATCCGCGCGACCCGCGCACGCGGGTCCTTCTCCCAGATCGGCATCTCGACGATCCACTCGCCGATGGTCTCGTGGCCGCCCTCGGTGTCGAGAGTGACGGGCGCCGACACGCAGAAGTCGATCGTCGCGGGGTTGACCAGGCGCTCGCTCAGGAAACGACGGATCGCGCCGGCGAGCACCGCGAGCAGCACGTCGTGGATCGGCGCGTCGAGCACACGGTGCGCGTGCTGCACGATCTCGAGCGGGATGACGCCGCGAGCGAAGCGACGATGCGGACCGGCCGGTCCCGAGAGCGGCGTCTCGTTGCGCGGCTTCACCGAATAACCGAGCAGACCGGCCACGCCGCGCGCGCGCAGCTCGAGGTCGTGGCGCCACTCGCGATTGCGGAGCACGCCTTCGAGGCGCTCGAGTCGTCGCCGCGGGATGCGCGCCTGGCGGATCACCTCGTCGCGCACGAGCTCGAACGCGGAGGGCATCGGGCGCGGCTTGTAGCTCGCGATGCGCGGTTCGGGCGGGTGGGGCTCGTCGGAAAGCAGCGCCTCGATCAGATCGCTTTCGGCGGCCGGGTCGACCATGCAGTGATGCGTCTTCCAGAGCATCGCGAAACGACCGTCCGCAAGGCCTTCGATCACCCAGCATTCCCACAGCGGCCGATGCCGATCGAGGCGCTGGGCGTGGATGCGCGACACCATCCGACGCAGCTGATCCTCGCTGCCGGGCTTCGGCAGGCTCGTGTGGCGCAGGTGGTACTCGAGACTGAAGTCGGGATCGTCGACCCAGATCGGGTGATCCTCGAAGGGGATCCAGCGCAGCTTCTGGCGCGCGCGCGGGACGGTGGCCAGCCGCGCTTCGATGCCGTCGCGGATCGCGAGGAAGTCGACGCCGCCCGCCTTGTGGGCGAGGTCGCCGGGCTCGAAGACGAGCAGGACGGCGCTGTGCGAGAACGTCCGCGATCCCTCGCGGACCAGGAAGCTCGCACTCTGGGGCGAGAGGCGTTCGTAGTAGGTGCGCGGCATGGATCCAGCTTCTAGGGGAGTACGGGGGACGGGCAGAGGGGCAGACCGCCGATCGTACCGCGTGCATTGCCGGGCTGCGATCGCGCGCAGTCGGGCGTCAGCTCGAGATCCGCGTCCGAGACGATGTCGCCGGCCGTATCGATCTCCAGCTCGAGCGCGGGCGGCGCCACCAGGTCGAGCCGTGCCGCGTGTTCCGGATCGACCCGGAGGTGGTAGCGCCCGGCGATCACCTTCTGGAAGAGGAAGAAGCCGTCGATCTCCGAGCGCGTGCTCTGCACGACTTCGCCCGTCTCGTCGACGAGCTGTACGGACACGCCGGGCAGGGGCTTCGCGGTCTCACCGCTTCCGAGCCGGATGAAGCCGTCCACCTCGCCGACCGGTACGACCGGGAAGTCGAGCGTGACCGGAGAGCCGGGGCGCAGCACGACACGCTCGTCCTCTCGCGGGGTCACCCAGTGCGGATCTTCCAGGGTCCCCGGGTCGAGGCCGACGGAGAGATGCTGGTCGACGGGGAGGTCCGTCAGCAGCGTCGTTCCATCCGCTTCCGTCCGGGCGTTTCGGACGCCGCGCGCGCGGAAACCGATCCCGGGCAGCGGGCGTTCGTCGGTGTCGAACACCCCGTTCGCGTTCTCGTCGAGGAACGCGCGCGCGCCGACGGCGCCGCTGCGCGTCGCGCCGGGCGCCTGGATGCGCGGTCGGCCGGCGTAGGGGTCGGGGGTGAAGCCGAAGGAGACGCCCACCCCCGCCTGGGAGAGCCCCTTGTCGTCGACTTCGACGTGGGCGCTCAACACGAGCGGTCCGAGTCGACGGCTGAGCGATGCGAGCACGGTCGTCCGCTCCCGGAAGGTATGGATGACACCGAGCCGTGTCGTGGTGCGCGGGAGTGGGGTCCAGTCGCCGACGAGCGAGGCGCTGGTGAGATCGCCCGGATCGGCGTTGTACGCGAGGCGACCGCGCATTCCGAGGGCGCCGCGGCGATAGCTGGCGAGGAAGTCCCCATCGAGCTGCTGCGTGTTCACGCCGTCGCCGCGGTCGAGGTTCCCGCGCAGCGTGTGGGTCAGCCAGAGCGGTCGCAGCCACGTCGAGACGCGCAGCAGGCCGTCGGTGTCGAGCCGTCCGCCCGCGAGGCGCGAAGCACCGAAGGCGAGGCGGTACTGGAAGGGCTGGACGAAGCGCGCGACGCGCCCGGACAGATTCGCCTCGGTGCGGCCGAGCAGGTCTTCGCCGCCGAAGGTCCGGTTCCGCTCGGAGAGGAAGTCGCGGTACTCGTGATGTTGGAGGCCCATCGTCACGCCGTAGAGGCGCGTCTGCCAGCCGGCGCCGCCCGCGAAGCCGCCGTCGCCTTCGCCGAGCAGGTCGACGCGCACCAGCGATCCGGCGAGCTGGCTCCGCGCGCTGACGTTCGCGTACTCGTGCTGTCCGTCGGCGAGGGGAAGCGTCGCCGCGCCGAGCGCCAGCGTGAAGGCATCGCTGAAACCGTGCTCCAGCTCGGCGATGCCGCGCGGTTCCCCGCGCAGGTCCTCTTCCCCGCCGACGTCCCCGAACCGGACGAGGTCTTCGTCGTGCTGGTTGAAGGTGAGCCGGTATCGGGTCTCGCCGGAGGGGGCGAGGCCGCCGTCCATCCACACGCGCCGCTCCTCCTCGCGCAGCTCGCCGCGCGGACCGTGGAAGACGAGGCGCAGGACGTTGAGTCCGGGCACGGTCGGGACGTCCTCGAAGCGGTAGCGGAGCGCGCTGTCGGCGCTCGCGAAGTCGAGCAGGACCTCGTCGCGATAGAGCTCGACGTCCCAGCCGGGGCGCAGGTCGCCCTCGAGGGTGAGCTGGCCGAGCTCGGCGTAGTAGTCGATCGGGAAGTTCGAGATCTGGGCGCCGCGCCCGCCGCGGGTCTGGGACAGGAGCGAGACCGACGGGGTGTGCACGTCCCCGACGGCGAACTCCTTCATCCGCAGCGGACCGCCCATCTCGCCGTCGATGTCGCGGCGCCCGGCCCGCGCGCGCAACCTGCCGTACTCGTCGGCGATGCCGGTGAACAGGGTCTCGGTGTGAAGCTGGAGGAGATCGCCAGCCGTGGCGATGTCGTAGCGCGATTCGAGATCGTGCGAACCGCCGAGCACCGGGCGCAGCACGCGGGAGTTGAGGTTCACATCGATGGCGGGGGTCGAGACCCATTCGTATTCGCGCCGGCTGCCGCCCCGCTCGATGGCGCCGCTGCGCATTCCCATCCGGCGATGCAGACGCTCGCGGTCGAGTCGATCCTCGACCGGCAGCCGCTCCCGAGGGATGGATTCGATGCGCAGCTTGCGGCGATCGACTTCGATGTCGACGGGCCACCACGTCGAGAGGGATTTCGCATCGACGTAGATGTCGCCGGACCAGATGACGATCGAGGCGGTGTCGAGCGTCGACCGCGCGCCCTCGACCGAGAGGACGTCCGACCCGAGATCGAGCTCGAAGGGGCGTCCCGGGTGCACGATCCAACCGTCCGCCCGCGCGCGCCGGGCGTCCACGCGGATGGCGAGATCGTAGGCGTCGGCGAGCACGTCGAGGGGAAGCAGGATCTCGCCGCTGCGATCGATGGCGAGGACGCCGTCCGCGAGCACGCGCCCTCCCAATCGGAGCTGGAGCACCCAGAGCTCGTGATCTTCCACCGTCGAGCGGTAGCCCGGCGCTTCGACCGGGGGGAGGAGGTCGGCCGGACCGACGTTCGCGTTCGCGCGCTCCTGTGCGAACCCGGAGTTCGCTGCGCCCGCGACGAGCAGGCACACACCCATCACCCACGCGGCGTGCCAGCGTCGACCTCCGAAATGGAGAACGGTTTCAGTGGCTCGGAAGCCCAATGGCCGCCTCAGCGATCAGGCTGGACGCGCCGGGCTCGGCGTCGCGGTATTCGACGCGGAGCCGCCCCGCGGCCGGGATCGCGCCGTCGGGGAACTCGAGCGGCACCTCGAAAGGGCGGCTCGTGTTGGGGGTGTAGAGGGCGACGCCGCGCGCCATGCCGACGATGCGATCGGGCTCGCCGGGAGCCTCCCAGGTCACTTCGAAATCGCCGTAGAGCGATCGCGTGCCCTCGCGGTGGAGGCGAACGCCGAGCGTGGGGCGCTCGCCCTGATGGACCGAAAGCTCCGAGAGGGCGCCTTCGGCCGAGAGCCGACCATTGCGAACGATGATCGGAACGGTGATGCCGTAGATCGGATTGATCTGGATCGAGATGCCGCGGGCCGAGCTCGGATCGCGTTCGAGCGCGGCCGGAGGCGCGTCGGGGATCTGCTTCAGCATCAGGTGCGAGCGGTATTCGCCAGGGCCGAGGTCGTCGGGACGCCGCACGAGGATGCGGATCGTCTGCGGCTCGTCTGGCGGGAGCACGACGGTCCGCGGCGAGAATCGGATCATCCCTTCCGCGAACTTCTCGTCAGGCAGCGCCTCGGGCGCTTCGACGATGCGACCCGCCTCGTTCATGCGGCGGTTGACGAGCGAGATCCGGTAGCGCTCGGTCGTGTCGCCCTTGTTGACGAGGATGAACTCCCCGTTGCGCTCGTTGCCCTCGAAGATCAGTCTCGTGGGTGCAACGAGAACGCCCGCGGATGCGGGCGGAATCGCGCCGAAGAGCGCAGCGACACAGACGATCGCCGTGGCGATTCTCTCGTACAAGCCGCGCCCCCCCGGCGTGCTCGTTGAGACCCCCGAGCCGGCAGCGGAGCGTGTCTCCGCTGCCGGTCGGGAGGTGCGAAACGATGCCTACTGATAGGCGACGGTGACGTTGTAGTTGCCGGAGTAGTCGCCAGCAGCCTGCGACGCACCGACCGTGAGCTGGCCACCGACGTTGAACGTCACGTTGCCGCCACCGCCGATCGTGGCGGTGGCCGGGGCGTCCGTCGTGGCGGCCATGTCCACTCCGGGGCCGGTCAGCGTGTACGCGGCGTCGGTGGTGACGTCCACGGTCTCACCGGCCGTGCCGGTCACGGTGAACTCGGCGGCGATGGCGTCGTTGAAGCAGGTGACGGTGACGCACGATTGCGCACCTGCCTGCGTCACGGTCACCGTACCCGAGCCGACGGCCGCGAGGATGCGGCCGAAGTCGAGCTCGACGTCTTCGGTGAGGGTGAGCGCCTGGAGGATCGTCGCGTTGCCCGTGGCGGACACGGACTGTGCCGACGCGGAACCGGCGAAGACGATTGCAGCGATCGACGCGACCGCGAGCCCGAGCCATTTCTTGTTCTTCTGCATGATCAGCATTCCTTTCGAGGTCGAGGTGAGGGGGTCGCGTGACCCCAGCATCTCGTCACTCCTCGGTGTCGTACGCTGAAACCTTGAGGGGTCGAACGCCCCGTTCCAGCCCGAGCGGAATGGCTTTACTGCAGGTTGAAGAGGATCGTGAAGTTTCCCGTGTAGTCGCCGCCGATCGTGGTCGGTCCGACCGTGAGGTCGCCGCCGACGTGGAGGCGTGCCTGGCCGCCCGGGTTGAGCACCAGGGTGCCGCCGTTGGTGTCGTCGGTGAAATTACCGATCGGGACGCTGCCGCCGCCGCCGACGCGGTTGAGCGTGTCGCCGCTGCTGTAGCTCACGTCGTAGACGCCGCGAGGATCTCCCCTGACGCGGATCCGCGCCGCCTGGTGCCCGCCGAGACAGGTATGGGGACCGCAGGAAATGGCCCCCTGCGGCGAGAGCGTCACCGCGCCGACCGACTGCCCGGCCGCGATCAGTCCGAAGTCGAGTTCGCGCTGCTCCCGGACCCGCGTGATCGTCGCGTTCGCCGGAATGCAGACCACCGCGATGGCGGCCAGGGCGATCCAGCGAGAGTGCAAGCGGAGGAAGCGACGACGTACCTTCACGGCTGCCGATTCGGAGGAACCGCGCGAATCCTTGAATCGCCTTTCAGGATCGGGCGGATTCGTCGCGACTTGCCGCCAGCGCCTCGGCTCCGGCGAAGGCGAGCAGGGCGAGCGCCGGGGTCAGCGGCAGGAGGTAGCGGAGGTAGAACGCCGCGAGCACGTACGGCGCGAGGACGACCCCGTAGACGAGGGCGACCACGACGAGGGGGCGCGCGAGTGGGTCTCGGCGCAACGCGAGCAGACAGATCAGGCCGAGGAACGGGAGCGGGTGCAGGAGCGTTCGCAGCGGCGGGTGCCTGCCCTCGACGCGGGGGCGATAGGGTGGATAGACGAGCGTCGCCGCGAGCGCGCGGCGGGCGGTGCCGAGGGCGAGGGCGGCCGGGTTGTCCTGGGAGGCCCGGGCGAGCAGCACGCGATAGCGCGCGAGAAACGCGCCCTCTCCCTGGGTGCGATAGACCGAATCCGGCGCGCGCATCGTGGTCCAGACCGGATGGCGCAGGAGGAAGGGCTCGTCGTACACGCCGCTTCGGCTGACGTAGTTCGCCTGGTAGAGGTCGTACGCGAGGTTGGACTTCACGAGGATCCACTCGCCGAAGACGACGTGATTGCGCGCGACCCATGGGCTGACGAGCGCGACCGCGAGCGTGATCGCCGCCGCTGCGGCGGGCCACGCGCGTCGCTCGCGCGCGAGGAAGAGCGTCAAGACACCCCACGCCGCGCCCAGTACCGGACTCGCCAGGGCGGTCGTGCCGCCGAGCGCGCCCCAGCCGAGAAACGCGCGTCGGACCTCTCGGGTCTCGAGCAGTCGCCAGGCGCCGAGCAGCAGCCCGTCGACGAATCCCATCAGGAGCCAGACGTCGTGGGTGATCTGGAAGAACCAGTCGAAATGGGCGGTGAGCCAGAGCGCGTACCCGACCAGGGCGAACTCGGGCCGCAGTCGCCGCGCGAAGCGACCGGCCGTCAGGAAGACGAGCATCCCCGTCGCGACGAGCACGCCTCCCTTCAGAAGGACGACGGTGGCGGCGACGGCGGCCTCGCTGTCCGTCGCCGCCAGGAGGCCCGCGAGCAGCGCGGGATAGAGCGGCGGCATCCAGGCCGTCGGTCCGGACTCGACGAAGAACGGGTCGGCGAAGCCGCGCCCGGCGACGAGGGCGCGGGCGATATTCATGTACTCCGCGCCCAGATGTCGGTTCGCGTTCGCGTCGTAGCCGGCGACGAAGGGAGGGAAGAAGCGCAGCGCGTCACGATCCGTGACGAGGAACGACGCGTTCGCGTAGAGCGTCAGCGCGAGGACGAAGCCGGAAAGTCCCGCGAGAGCGGCGCGGTTCGAGAGCAGCGGGCGCGGCGCGGTCATCCGGTTGCCTCACTCCCGCGGCGAGACCAGAGCGCGGCGAACCCGTGGCCCGCAAGGACGGCGAGCGGCGCGTGGATCGGCAGGAAGTAGCGCTGCCAACCCAGCGGGCTCGCGAGCAGCGCCAACGCCGGGACGAAGAGCCACGCCAACAGCAACACCGATTCCGCTTCGCGCGGACGGCGGAGGAGCGCAAGCCCGCCGACGGCGACGAGCGCGGCGACGCCGAGGCCGAGCCAGCGCCACGCGCCGGTGCGACCCGTCCCCCACGTCGCGAGATACGCCTCGTTCTGTTCCTCGACCTCGGGAAAGCCTGCCCACGCGGGATCTTCGAAGAGCTCGGGCTCCGCGACGAAGGCTTCCCGAAGGAGCGTCGCGACGCGTTCGCCCAGAGAGCGGTCCGTCTCCGCGATCTGCTCGGCGACGAGCGCCCGGCGCTCGTTCACGAGGTGCTGTACGTCGCGCAGGGTGACCGAACCGAGATCGGGTTGGTAGACGCAGGCACCGATCACCAGCGCGATCGAGACGATCGGAAGTGCGGAACCCGCGCGCCGCGCGAGCGGCAGTCCGGTGCCGGCGAACAGGGCGGCGAGCCCGATGAGTGCGAGGGTGCGCGGCGTCGACCCCCAGACGGGCGAGAGCCACGTGAAGACGACGATGCTGGCGATCCCGGCGCCGAGCAGCTCGAGCCACCCGCGCGCGAGGACGCGTGGATCCGGGCGTCGCTCGAGCAGGAAAGGGCGACAAGCCAGGACGGTCCAGACCGGCACGACGACGGCGAGCGCCGCGTGCTTCGCCGCGACGGCGAGCCCGGTGGCGACGGCGAGGGCGAGCAGCGAGGGCAGGGGGAGGACGCCGCCGCTGTCGACGTCCCCGTCGTCGTCGGGATCGGACGGCGACGGTGCATGGCGTCGCAGCAGCCGGAGCGCCAACAAGACGACGAGGGCGGTCGTGAAGAGCAGCGCCCCTTCCTGCATGGCGCGCCGCCCGTTCAGCAGGAGCGCCGGATTCGTCGCATAACACGCCACCGCGACCCAGGCAGCCACCCTCGAGCGCGACGCGACCCAGGCGATCGCGAAGACGAGCGGCACGCTCGCCGCCGTCGCGAGGGCCGCCGGGAGGCGCGCGCGATGCAGCAGACTCTCGTCGGGCAGGCGTCCGGCCGCGACGTTGAAGTCCCACTGCTCCGCGTCCGGGCGCCGGGGCAGCACCCAGATCCAGGGTTCGTTGAGCTCGTCGCGCTCCGTTCCAGTCGCGAGGAGCATCGCGCCGACACCCAGCGGATGCAGCGATCCGTTCAGCACCCGCAACCACTGGGCCAGGGGTTCGCGCGTGTCCGGATCGAAGCGCAGCGTCTCGCCGCGTCCCTCGGCGAGCGTGTACGCATCGCGGCTCATCCAGAGGAAGGTGGATTCGTCGCCGTGGAAAGGGACGTCCTCCCGACCGCTCGCGACGAACAGGGCGACCGCGAGGACGAAGACGACATCGCGCGCCGAGACGGTCGGGCGAGGCCCATCGGAGCCGGAACGGCGCGGGGCTGGGCGGTCGGCCATCCTCCGCAGCGTAGTCCGAGCGGGTACTCTCCCGCACGCTTGCAGGGAGGCGTCATGGCGAAGCGACCCGAGGCGTCCCTGCGCGGCGCGGCGACCGGATGCGGATCGTGTGGTGCGGCGACCGGATTCCGATCATGCGTCCCGGCGACCGGATGCGGGTCGTGCGCGGCGTGATGAAGCGTCCCGAAGCCGCGCTCTTCGCGATGGCGCTGCTCACCTACGCCTATTTCTATCAGGCCGGAGGGTGGAACCAGAACGTCCGGCTCGATCACACGCGGGCGATCGTCGAGCAGGGCACGAACCGGATCGATGCCTATGCGGCGAACACCGGCGACAAGGCGTGTCGCGGGCCGCAGGGTCGCTGCATCGCCGCGCGCCCCGGCGTCGACCACTACTATTCGGACAAGGCGCCGGGCGTCTCGTGGCTCGCGGTCCCGGTGTGGGCGGCGGTGACGTCGGCGCGCGGCGATCGCAGCGAAGCGGCGTTGGTGGCGCTCGGATCGTACCTCGCGACCGTCTTCGTCGTGGCATTGCCGGCGGCGCTCGCGGTCGTCGCGCTCTTCGGCCTGCTCCGCGCGCTGGCGCTCGACGAGAAGACGAGCGCCGGGTTGTGTCTCGCCTGGGCGTTCGGGACGCTCGCTTTTCCCTACGCGACGTTGCTGCATGGCGTCCAGGTCGCCGCGGCGCTCGGGGCGATCGGGTTCGCCGCGCTCGTCCGCTGGCGCGACGATCCAGAGGGGCCGCGCTTCGCCACGTCACTCGCCGCCGGGCTGTCCCTCGGTGCCGCCGTCGCCGCGGAGTATCCCGCCGCGATCGTGGCCGGGGCCGTCTTCGTCTACGCCGCGACCCGGCCCTGGCGCGCGCGTCCGCGCATCCTGGCCGGGTTGCTGGTCGGCGGCGCGATCCCGGCGATCGCGCTGGCCGCCTATCACGCGACCGTCTTCGACGGCGCCTTCACCACGGGCTACGCCTTCTCGACCCAACCCCACCGCGGATCCGGCGCCTTCATGGGGATCGGCGCGCCGCGTCTCGACGCGATCGTCGGCATCACGTTCTCCCCGTACCGCGGACTCTTCTTCACCGCGCCCTGGCTGCTGCTCGCTCTGCCGGGTTGGTTTTGGCTCTGGAAGCGCGCGCGTCCGGAGGCGGCGGTGGGTCTCTTCGTCGCCGGTGCGTTCTTCTGGATGAACGTGTCCCTGCTCGACTGGCAGGGAGGCTGGGCGTCGGGACCGCGCTACCTCGCGCCGTCGCTGCCGTTCTGGGTCGTCGGCGTGGCCGGGGTCTTCCTCGCGGTGACGGAGCGGCATCGAAAGCGGCTCGGGTGGGCTTTCGTCGCCCTCGCCGGCCTCTCCGCCGCGTTCATGCTGGTCGCGACGTCGGTCGGCCCGGAAGTGAGCGAGCGGATCGAGCGTCCCTACGCGGAGCATCTGATTCCGCGGTTCGTGGCGGGCGATCTCGCCGGCAACCGGCAATCGTTCGAGATGGTCCGGCCCGCACCGAACGGGCCGCGCCACGCGTGGAATGTCGGCGAGCGCCTCGGGCTCGAGGGGCTCGCGAGCCTGCTCCCGCTCGCCGGGATCTGGTTGGCGTGCGCGGTGTGGCTCCGCAGCACCTTCGGGCGCACCGGAGCCGCGCGGGAATAGCGCGCGCCTAGCGTCGCATGCGCCTCCGCGCTGCGAGGCCGATCAGCCCGCTGCCCAGTAGCAGCGCCGTGCCGGGCTCGGGGATCGGAACCGCCGCGAACTCCCTGATCGTGACCGACGACGTGTTGGTGATGTTCGTGAACACGAGGCGGATCGTCTGGATGTCGTTCGCGTCGAGGTTCGGGAAGATCGCGAGATCGATGAAGTTGTTCCCGTTGGTGAGCGCGACCGGTGCCGCGGTGTTCACCTGTCCGATCGGGTTGGTCGGGTTGAACGACTCGTAGAGGTAGACCTGGACCTTGGCCCCCGGACCGGTCGTCGAGACGTTGAGCAGCAGGTTCGTCGCCGTGCTGAAGTCGGCGCCGAGCACGCCGGGCGGGATCAGGTTTGCCGCGCCGTCCGCGATGCCGTCGTAGTAGAGGTTGAACGAGGCGTTGAAGCTCGAGTCGTGCGAGAGGGTGAGCGAGCCGCCCGAAACCTCAGCCGTGGCGGTGTCGCCGACACCCGCGGCGCGGGCGTTGGTGAGGCGGACGCCACCGAGCACGCTGCTTCCGGGAAGCCCGCTCTGCTCGGCGAAGGTCGGCTGGGCGATGTCGCCGCTGTCGACGAGGACGAAATCGCCGGACTCGAAATCGTCGATGATCGTGGTGGTCGCGGCTGCGGGTGCGACCAGGGCGATCGTGGCAATGGCAGCAATCGAGGGGCTGAGCAGGTGCTTCACGGAACTTCTCCTGGTGATCGGAACAGGGAAGTCCGGACGCACGGCGACACGCCGTAGCCCCCCTTCCCAAGGGCGCGCAGGAGAAGACAGCAAGGATTGTGCCGAGAGCGGATTCTTCCAACGAAAACGGAAGGTTTGGACCCTAACGACCGTGTTCGGGCGGGAGAGGTGAAATCCCGTCTGTTCCCCGCAGGCCGACGCGGAACGTCCCGCCGAAGAAAGGGAAAAAGTTTTCTTCGATTGGCGAACGGCTTGCCCAGACGGGTCGAACCGGGGCATCTCGCAGCACTTAGACGCTCGGCCGTCAGTACCACGCGCGCGACTCGCAGTCGCCGATCCGCTCGTCGATGGGGTGTCCCATCGACGAGCCGCCGGAGCGCGGTGGTGAGTCCGAGCGCCGCGAATCCGCACATCGACGCGATCGGATTGGCGGCCACGGGCGGCGCGATGCCGGTGAGCCACCAGACGGCCGCGAAGATTCAGCAGGCGAGGGCGAGCCCGGGAACTCGCGGCCCCACCCGCATGGGAAGCCCGTTCGCCTAATCCCGACCCAGGATCGCGATGCCGCAGGTCGTCGGCGGACCCCCGATGTTGTGGGAGAGTGCGAGGCTCGCGCCTTCCACCTGCCGCGGCCCGGCGCGTCCCTGCAGCTGCAGCGTGTTCTCGTAGATCATCCGCACGCCGGTCGCGCCGGTCGGATGCCCGAAGGTCTTGAGGCCCCCGTCCGTGTTCACCGGCAGCTCGCCGTCGAGCTGGAAGGTGCCACTGGCGATGTGGTCCTTTGCTTCGCCCTTCTTGCACAGGCCGAGGTCTTCGTAGGTGAGCATCTCGGTGAGCGTGAAGCAGTCGTGGAGCTGCACGACGTCGAGCTCGCGGAAGGGCTCGGTGATGCCGGCCTGGGCGTAGGCGTCCTTCGCGGCGTAGATCGTCGGCTTCCAGGCGAGGAAGTCGAAGTCGGGGTCGCGCTGGGGATGCTCCGCGACGGCGATCGAAACGGCCTTCACCATCACCGGGTCATCGCGGAAGCTCTTCGCGAGGTCGGCGCGGGTGATGACGCAGGCGGCGGCGCCGTCGCTCTGGGCCGCGCAGTCGAACAGGCCGAAGGGCCACGAGATGATGCGCGCCTTGAGCACGTCGTCGACGGTGATCTCCTTCTTGAGCATCGACTTCGGCGCGAGCGTGCCGTTGTGGTGGTTCTTGACGGCGATCTTCGCGAGATCTTCCCGGCCCGCGTCGAAGGTCTCGAAGTAGCGCGCCGCGCACAGCGAGAACCAGCCGGCCGGCGTCGACGGCAGCCCGCGTACGCGGTCGAAGGCCACCGACGGGCCGGACACGCCGCGGTCCTTCGGCTTGTCGAAGCCGACGACGAGCACGGTGTCGTACATGCCGCACGCCACCGAGAAAACGCCGAAACGGAACGCGTCGGTGCCGGTCTGGCAGTAGTCGGAGACGATGCTGATCGGCTTGCCGAAGAGCTTGAGCGCTTCGGCGATCTCGGCGCTGCCCTCGCGCGGATAGACCGCGCCGGCGAACACCGCCTCGATGCGGTTCTGCGGGTCGTCGATGCCGGCGTCGGCGTAGGCCTCGTAGGCCGCGTCGACGATCATGTCCTCGCGGCTCTGGTCCCAGTTCTCGCCGAACTGGCACGCGCCGACGCCGACCACGGCCACCTTGTCTCGGATCGATTCGCTCATGAGGGCTCCATCTGCGCGATCAAGACCGGGCGGTCAGATCTGGGAGATCGGACTCGCCTTCCAGAAGTAGTTGGGCTTGCCGCCGGCGTCGTGAATCTTGCGGAACACGTACTCGACGGGGAGGTCGAGGGCGACGCTGCCGGGCCGGATGTTCGCCATCTGCACCTGTACGCGGCAGCCCTCCACCTCGGTCATCACCATGATCGTGGGCGGCTCGGCGGCGGGGAAGAAGTAGTCGAAGGTGTAGGCGAGCAGCTTCCCCTGTTTGTCGGAGAGGCGGAAGGGCTCCCACTTGTCCTTCTCGAAGCACTTCGTGCACACGCGCTGCTTCGGGAAGTGGAGCTGGCCGCAGTTCTGGCAGCGGGCGGCGAGGAAGGCGATGTCCGCGTCGCGCTCGCGCAAGCGGATCGTCGCCGAGAGGCCGAGATCCATGCCGGATTCCCATTCCTTCGGGTCGAGCTTCCGCGCCTTGAGATAGGTGTCGTAGCTCTTGAGGGCGCGGCGGCGCTCGAGGTGCCACGTCATGCCGCGCCGCGCGGGCAGCTTCGCGATCGCGTCGGTCACCTCGAAGGAGAGCGCGTGGGCGCCGTCGCCGTAGCTCGCCACGACGAGGCGCTCTCCCGCCTGGGCGCTCTCGAGCGCATGGGCGAAGAGCATCAACGCGAAGGGCGTGCCCGTGTTGCCGAGCTTCCCGAAGAGCGGGTCCTGCACCTGCGCGGGTTTGAAGCCGACCTTGCGGACGACGCCGCCGAGGCTGCGCGCGTCGGGCGCGAAGAGGGCGGCCTTCGCGAAGGCGTCCGCGCCGCGGCCCGTCTTTTCGAAGAGGCCCTGCAACGCGCCGACGAGGTTCGGCGTGTAGCCCTCCTGGATCGCGAAGCGGTCTTCCCAGGTGTGGGTGAAGCGCTCGCCGTCGCTGCGCCAGACGTCCTGGAGCTCGTCGGCGATGGCGGACGCCGCTTCGAAGCGCGCGACCGGGGCGTCGCTGACGAGGAACGCGACCGCACCGTCGCCGAGCTTGCCTTCGAGCGCGCCGCGCGGCGCGCCCATCCGGCAGTCGCTCGCGACGACGAGCACCTTGCCGCGCGCGCCCGCGCTGACGGCGTGGATCGCGCTCTCGAGCGCGGCGGTGCCGGCGCGCAGTGAGCCCGCGTGGTCCTGGGTGGCGACGTCGCGACGCAGGTCGAGGGCCTTCGCGATCAGCGCGGCGCCCTGTTTCTCGGCGAGCGGATAGGTGGTCGACGCGAAGTAGACGGCGTCGACGGTGTCGCGCGCGACACCGGTCAGGCAGTCGACGGCGGCGGTCACCGCCATCGTGATCGCGTCCTCGTCGTAGTCGGCGACGGCCTTCTCGGGCCCACCCTCCTTCGAAGGGCGGCCGGCGATCAGCGAGAGCGGCAGTCGGGTCAGCGGGATGTACGCGCCGTACGCTTCGATTCCGGGCATGGCGCCGACGATAGCCGCAGTCTCCGCGGCCTGCTGCCGGTCGCGAGCCCTCTAGTTCGTCCTGCGCGGCGTCAACAGCTCGTATCGCTCACCGTCGAAGCCGCCGAAGAGTTCACTCACCTGGGGATGGGCGATCGGCTCGCCGGACTCGTCCGGCACCAGGTTCTGCTCGGAGACATACGCGATGTAGGTCGTCTTCTCGTTCTCGGCGAGCAGGTGGTAGTAGGGCTGGTCTTTGCGCGGTCGCTTGTCCTCGGGGATCGACTGCCACCATTCTTCGGTGTTCGAAAAGGTAGGGTCGACGTCGAAGATCACGCCCCGAAAGGGGTAGAAGCGGTGGCGTACGACCTGGCCGATCGAGAACTTGGCATCGCGGAGCTGCACGGCGAGCTACTGTAGCCGCTCGATGCGTCGCGACCTCCGCGTGCAGTTCGTCCACGGTCTCGAGTCGAGTCCGCAAGGCGTGAAGGCCCAGCTCCTCGCCGAGCACTTCGACGCGCGGACGCCGGAGATGAACACCCGCGATTTCGAGGGCAGCATCGCCGCGCAGACCCGGGCCCTCGAAGCGTTCGATCCCCACGTGATCGTCGGGTCCTCCTACGGCGGGGCGATCCTCGTGGCGATGATTCAGCGCGGCGTCTGGCGCGGGCCGACGCTACTCATCGCCCAGGCCGCATTGCGCCGCGGGCTGCCCGCCGCGCTGCCCGAGGAGCAGGACATCTGGCTCGTGCACGGCAGCCGCGACGACATCATCGGCGTCGAGGACAGCCGCGTGCTCGCGCGTGCCGGCACGCCGGGACGCGTGCGCCTGATCGAGATCGACGACGTGCACGCGTGTCACACGACGGTGGAGGACGGGCGGCTGGTCGCGTGGGTGGCCGAGCTCGGGGCGCTCGCGGAGGGCGCTGGCGACTAGGGCTTTGCGAACGCCGCCCGATGTCCCCAGGCCCCGGCGAACACGAGCTCTTCGAGCGGCTTGCGCGTGCGCGGTGCGGCGTCGCGGTCGCGCATGCCCTCGGGCGTCGCAGCGCTCTCGCCCGCGTACCCGATCGCGAGCGCGGTCAGCGGCTCGGCCTCGTCGGGCACACCGTAGAGGTCACGCACGCGCTGGGGCTCGATGCCGATCATCTGGTGTACGTGCATGCCGCGTGAAGTGGCCTCGAAGCTGAGGTTCCCGGCGGCCAGCCCGAGATCGTGATGGGCCGCCTTGTTCGGCTTCCCGTTGCGCGAGAAGGTGGTGATCGCAACGCCGACGGCCAACACCGGAGCGTGTCGCGCCCAGTTCTGGTTCGCCTCGACGAGGGTGGAGAGCAGCCGGTCGAACGCCTCGGCGTCTTCACGCTGCGCGACGATCCAGCGCCAGGGCTGTTCGTTGTAGGACGAGGCCGCCCAGCGGGCGGCCTCGAAGAGCGACGCGAGATCGTCGGGGTCGACGGACTCGTCCGACCAGGCATACGGGCTCCAGCGCTCGGCGACGAGGGCATGGACGGGATGGTCGGTGGAGGCGGTCTTCGTGGACATGGAGTCTCCGTGGAATCGGTGGGGCTCGATCCGGTCAGTCGAGATCGAACCACAGAAAATGGGTCATCGTGAACATGTCGGGCCCTCCGCCCGTTCCGATGCCGGCGGGTTACAGGAAGGACAGCCCGGAGCGGGAAGCCGGAACGGCGCGGCGGCCGGCGCGGGGTCGGTGCATAGTAGGGGGCCTTCCGCGCCTCGCGCGTTCCCCTTTTCGAATGGAGCCTTCCTGTGCAGTTCCTCACCGGGTTCGTCTGGATCGACCCCACCCAGTACGTCTCCCTCGCGCGCACCGCCGAAGCCCACGGCTGGGACGGCATCGTGCTCTCCGACCACCTCGTCCATCTCGAGAAGATCGACACGCCCTATCCCTATGCCGAAGGGGGAGAGCGGCCGTGGCAGGCGACGGATCCCTATCCCGACGTGTGGGTGTCGACGGGCGCGATGGCGGCCGTCACCGAGCGGATCCGCTTCTACCAGGGCGTCTACGTCGTCCCGATGCGCAACGTCTTCACGCTCGCCAAAGCGCTCGGCACCGCATCCCTGCTCTCGGGCGGACGCGTGTCGCTCGGGCTCGGGCTCGGCTGGATGAAGGAGGAGTTCGACCTCGCCGGCGAGCCCTTCGCGAAGCGCGGGAAGCGTGGCGACGAGATGATCGAGGTGATGCGCAAGCTGTGGACCGGCGAGATGGTCGAGCACCACGGCGAGCACTTCGACTTCCCGCGCCTGATGATGCGTCCGCCCGTGCCCTACGACGTGCCCATCTTCGTCGGAGGACGCAGCGATCTCGCGCTTCGGCGGGTCGGGCGCCTCGGCGACGGCTGGATCCCGGACATCCTGAGCACTCCCGAGCTCGCCGAGGGCGTGGCGAAGATCAAGCGCTACCGCGAGGAGGCCGGTCGCGGCGACGCTCCGCTCGAGGTGATCGGCGCGCCGAAGGACGCCTTCGACCTCGACGGCTACCGCCGCATGGAGGAGGCCGGCGTCACGCATCTCTGGACGATCCCGTGGCTGCTCTACGGAGGCGACACGACCTCGCTCCAGGTGAAGGAGGACGCGCTGAAGCGCTTCGCCGACGAGGTGATCGCGAAGATGCGCTGAGGCGCGCGCTGCGGGGCCGCTTCGCGCCGTCGCGTCAGTTCATCGCCGAGGCGATCGCGCGTCGGGCCGGGCGGGGCTCAGGCCTTCCAGGCCTCGACGAGCTGCTGCGTCGTCGTGAGCGTCGCGAGCACGCCGAGCGTGTTCTCGAACACCATGTCGACGTACTCGGCGGGGAAGCCCGCGACGGCGTCGCGGGGGATCACCATCTGGTAGCCCGAGTTCACCGCGTCGAAGGTGAGGTTCTGGATCGCGACGTTCACCGAGACGCCCACGCCGACGATCGTCGTGACTCCTTCGTTGCGCAGCACCCAGTCGAGCTCGGTGCCCTGGAAGGGCGAGACGCCGTGCCAGCGTTCGATCACCGGCTCTTCGGGGAGCGCGCCGATACCTTCGGCGAGCGCCGCCGCCTCCGAGCCCTGCCAGAGTGGATTCTCGGCGCGGGCCATGTATTGGAAGAGTCGCGCGTTCGTGTTGGCGCCGAAGGCGTCGCGGCGGCGCGCGAAGGTGCAGTGCACGATCTTCACGCCGGCGGCGCGGGCCGCCTCGAGCAGCTCGGCGGCGTGCTCGATCATGCCGACCCGGGCGACGCCTTCGGCGAGGCCGGGCAGGGCGGACCCCTCTCCGATCACGCCCTCCTGGCACTCCTGGGTGACGACGGCGGTGTGGGCCGGGTCGACGAGCGCTGCGAGATCGATCGGCATCGCCTAACCCCCGGTGCGCTCGTAGCGCCAGGGATCGCCGACGGCCCAGAGCCGATGCCGCGCGCCCGGCGCCTCGAGCTCGCCGCTCTCGTACCCGGCGTCGCCCGGATAGAGCATGCAGGCACCGGCTTCGATGCGGTGGATGCGCGGATGGAAGGGCGGCGGCATGCGCTCGGGCAGGACGCGGAGCGCTTCGGACGCCTCGCGGAATTCGGCGAGCCAGGTGACGGTCACGAACGTGGGCGGGGCGAGTCGCACTTCCTTTGCGTGATGCGCATCGAGCGCCGCGGCGGGCGAGAGCCAGCGGTGATCCGACATCTCCTCGCCGTCGACGATCACGCGCGTGTCGGGTGCGATGCGGGCGGCGTAGAACCAGGTGTCGAAGCGCTTCGGCGAGACCTTGGGGGTGACCCAGCGCGAGATCGGGACGAGCGCGTCGGGTTCGAGGCGCAGGCTCGATTCCTCGTGCGTCTCGCGGACGGCAGCGCGACGGGCGTTTCGCTCGTCGTCGTCCAGCGGGTCCCGGCCATCGCCATCGCGGCGATCCACTGGCTCGACCTTGCCGCCCGGAAACACCCAGGGGCCGGGCTTGCCGTCGCGCGGGGCGCGCGCGAGGAGCAGCACCTCGAGCAGCGGGGCGTCGCGCAGGACGACGACGGTTCCGGAGGGGCGGGGGGCGCTCACGGGGCCGGATTCTAGCGGCTCGTCGGCTGCCGGCGGATGCGGCGCCACCCCCCCCGCGACGCGACGTGACCCCGCGCGCGCCGGCGACTACCCTTCCGCGTCCGCCGCCCCCGGAGGTTTCCATGTCCGCATTCGAGTACCAGCCGATCGTCGAGCACGGCCACGACGAGACGGCCTACCGCCGCCTCGACGACCTCTCCGACGGGGTGAAGACGACCCTGCTCGGCGGGCGGCGCTTCCTCGAGGTGTCGCCCGAGGTGCTGCGCGGCCTCGCCGCCACCGCCCTCGACGACATCTCGCATCTGCTGCGTCCCGCTCACCTCGCGCAGCTGCGCCGCATCCTCGACGACCCGGAGGCGAGCGACAACGACCGCTTCGTCGCCCTCGAGCTGCTCACCAACGCGAACATCGCCGCGGGGCGCGAGCTGCCCGGCTGTCAGGACACGGGCACCGCGATCGTCGCCGGCTACAAGGGCGAAGGCGTGATCACCGGGAGCGACGACGCAGAGGCGCTCTCCCACGGCATCTACGACACCTACCAGCGTCGCAACCTGCGTTATTCGCAGATGGCGCCAATCGACCTCTACACCGAGAAGAACACCGGGAACAACCTGCCGGCGCAGGTCGAGATCTACGCCACGCCGGGCGACGAGTACGAGCTCCTGTTCATCGCGAAGGGCGGCGGCTCGGCGAACAAGAGCTTCCTCTTCCAGGAGACGAAGGCGCTGCTCAATCCTTCGTCGCTGATGAGCTTCCTCGAGGAGAAGATCCGCGCGATCGGCACCTCGGCGTGTCCGCCCTACCACCTCGCGATCGTGATCGGCGGCACCAGCGCCGAGTACACGCTCAAGACGGTGAAGCTCGCGAGCTGCCACGCCCTCGACGACATGCCCACGACGGGGAACGAGCTCGGTCGCGGCTTCCGCGACGTGCAGCTCGAGGAGCAGGTGCAGAAGCTCTGCAACGAGATCGGCATCGGCGCCCAGTTCGGCGGGAAGTACTTCGCCCACGACGTGCGCGTGATCCGCCTGCCGCGCCACGGGGCGTCGTGTCCGGTGGGGATCGGCGTGTCGTGCTCGGCCGACCGCCAGGTGAAGGCGAAGATCACGGCCGACGGCGTCTTCCTCGAGCAGCTCGAGACCAACCCGGCGAAGTACCTGCCGGACATCACGCCCGAAGAGCTCGGCGGCGAGGTGGTGAAGATCGACCTGCGGCGACCGATGGCGGAGATCCTGGCGGAGCTGTCGCAATACCCGGTGGCGACGCGTCTCTCGCTCACCGGACCGATGATCGTCGCCCGCGACATCGCCCACGCGAAGCTCAAGGAACGCCTGGATGCCGGCGAAGATCTGCCCCAATACTTCAAGGATCACATGGTCTACTACGCGGGCCCGGCGAAGACCCCGGAAGGGCGCGCCTCGGGCTCCTTCGGTCCGACGACCGCGGGTCGCATGGACTCCTACGTCGATCTCTTCCAGAGCAAGGGCGGCAGCATGGTGATGCTCGCGAAGGGCAACCGCAGCAAGCAGGTGAGCGACGCCTGTGGGCGTCACGGCGGTTTCTACCTCGGTTCGATCGGCGGGCCCGCCGCGCGCCTCGCCGACCACAGCATCAAGAAGGTCGAGGTGCAGGAGTACGAGGAGCTCGGCATGGAGGCGATCTGGCGGATCGAAGTCGAGGACTTCCCCGCCTTCATCGTCACCGACGACAAGGGCGACGACTTCTACGCGGGCCTGATGGAGAAGAAACCCTCGCCGACGCTGCAGATCCAGAGCTGAGATGACGGAAGCTGCTCGGCCGGATTTCGCTCCGGCCTTCGATCTGCTCTCGCCGGACTTCCACGCCGATCCGTTCCCCACCTATCGCGCGATGCGTGAGACGGCGCCGCTCTACGAGATGTCCTTCGGCGCGGCGACGGCGCGTTTCGCCACGCGCTTCGACGACGTGGCGAAGTTGATCTCCGACGAGCGCCTCACGATGAACATGACGGCGTGGGATGGCTACGCGGTCGCCGGCCCGGACGACCCCCGCGCGCGCTTCGTCGCGATGACCGTCGACTCGATGTCGGCGCGCGACGGCGCCGAGCACACCCGCCTGCGCCGGCTGGTGAACCAGGGCTTCACGCCGCGTGCGATGGCGGCCTTCGATGCCAATCTCGCGCGCCTCGTCCGGGACCGCGCCGCGATGCTCGACGGGCGCAGCGACTTCGATCTGCACCGCGACTTCAGCAAACGCGTGCCGGTGATCGCGATCGCGCGGTTGATCGGCGTGCCCGAGGAGGACGAGGCGCGCTTTGCCGACTGGGCGGACGACATGGTGGCCGCGGCGGATCCCTTCGCGCCCGACCCGGTGGTGATCCGCGCCGCGGCGGCGATGGATGCGCTCGAGGACTATCTCAACCGGTTGATCGCCGAGCGCGCGGGGGTCGCGCGCGACGATCTCCTCTCGAACCTGCTCGCCGCGCGCGAGAGCGCAGACCGGCTGACCGCCGGAGAGATCCTCGCGTTGTGTCAGTCGCTGCTCGTCGCCGGCTCGGAGACGACGACGAACCTGATCGATCTCGGGGTGAAGGCGCTGCTCGACCGCCCCGAAGTGTTGCGAAGCCTCGAGGCCCGGCCCGAACGCATCCCCGACGCGGTCGAGGAGACGCTGCGCTTCGACCATCCGGGGAAGTTCCTCTCGCGGGTGGCGCGCGAGGACGTCGCGCTCGGCGACGGTCGCGGCATCGTCCCGAAGGGCGGCCTCGCGCTGCTCGGGATCGGCGCGGCGCATCGCGACCCCGACGTCTTCGCCGACCCCGATCGCTTCGACCTCGACCGCGATCGGCGCGAGGCAATCGTCTTCGGCAAGGGGCGCCACTCGTGTCTCGGTTCGCGCCTCGCGCGTCGCGAGGGGGCGCTCGCCCTGGAAGCCCTGCTGCCGTGGCTCGGCTCGATCCGCTACGACCCGGACGCGATCGCCTGGCGTCGGAGCCTGATCGTGCGCGGAATGGAGTCGTTTCCGATGCGACGCGTCGCCTAGCTCGGTGGGCGCCTCACGTCGAACCGCGTCGTATCGGTTGGCATGAAACGTGAATCGATTTGATCAAGGAGGTTCCCATGAGTGAATTTCGAAGCTTCGTCGTCCCTTTCGACTTTTCCGAGCACGCGGAGGCCGCACTCGGTGTGGCGAAAGACCTCGCCGGTCGTCTCGGCGCGGAGATCCACCTGGTCCACGTGATCACCCCGCCGATCTACGCGAGTGCCTACGGCGCCGCCGTTCCGCCCCAGATCGACATGGCGCCGATCCGGAAGAGCGTGATGGATTCGCTCTCGGGGCTGATCGATCAGGCCTCGGGGGCCGTGAAGATGACGCCGACCGTCATGGAAGGCATGAACATCGCGGTCACGATCCAGGAGTTCGCGCGCGAACGCGAAGCCGACATGATCGTGATGGGCACCCACGGACGCACCGGCCTCGCTCACGTCTTCCTCGGCAGCGTCGCCGAGCGGACGCTGCGCAACGCCCCGTGTCCGGTGCTGAGCGTGCCCATCGAGGAATCGGACGCGTCGTGAGCGGCCGGCTGCGGATTCCCGCGGCCCGGTGAGACCCTGAAGCGCGAAGCGGGCCGACGGAGATTCCGTCGACCCGCTTCGGCTCGTCTCGGGACGAAACCGGCATCGCCGATCAGCGCGGTTCCGCCAGCGGCGGTGCGGATCGAACCGCCGCCGATGAAGCCGATGCCGGTCATCAGCCGGCAGAGCAATCGGGTGTGGCTCTCCGAATCTTCGAGGAAGGACCGGCCGATCAGCAGGACGGCGCAGCTGCCGATCGCGACCAGCGGGAAAGTGCGCAGCCCCGGACCGCGCGCGCTGCGTTCGCGATCCGACGCGAGCGGCACCGAGAGGGCGAAGGCGATGCCGAGCTGCACGAGATGCTCCCCGACCTGGCTTCACGAGATCGTCGGGATCTCCATCCAGGCGTCCTCGCGCTCCGACCTCGCGCGCGCGAGCGCCTCGAGGGCGCGCGCGTGGGCGGCTTCGACACGCGCGGCGTCGCGCTTCGACCCATCCTCTTCACGCGCGCGCGCGGCGCATAGCTCGGCCGCCTGTTCTTCGAGCACGCTCGCCCGATCAGGCGAGAGCTCCGTCGTGGCGGCGTCGTGGATCGCGTCGAAGAGCGCGACGACGACGTCGGGATCGCCCGCGCCGTAGCGACGGATCGAATCGAAACAGCTTCCCACGATCTCGGCATAACGCGTCGGTGCGACGACGACGCGCAAGCGACCCTCGTCGTCGAGGCGGCGGCCGGACGGCATCCGGCGATCCCCCAGACGTGCGAGGAGCCCGCCCAGGCGATGGATGCATGCGACGGCGGTCGCCGGATCGTTGATCCCGGGGGAGAGGGCTCGCACGGCCATCTGCACGAGCTGCTCGACCGAGTAGGCGAGGTCCTGCACGGGGGTGCGGTGGTCGCCGAGCAGGAAGCTCTCGCGGATCTCGGTGAGGCAGCTCTCGGGAAGCTCCGCGTTCGGGAGCACGCGCGCGAGGACCGCGCGATCGACGACGAAGTCGCCGGGACGCGCCGCGACGCCGATCAGCGTGTCCTCGCGGACGGCGATGTCGAGGAGCGTCTCCTCGTCGATCACGCGGACGTAGCCCTCACCCGCGCAGCGGATCGGTTTGCCGGACGCCTCGAGCGCGGCGAGGCGATCGTCGCGGGCGTCGGGCGCGGCGTCGCTGTCTCGCGGATCGTTGCCGAGCGCCTCGGGGAACAGATTGGGGAGATGCTCCTCGATCTCGCACGCGACGGCGGCGATCACGCTCGAGGCCTGGATCGAGCTCGCCGCGTGGTGGATGTAGTAGATCAGGACGAAGAGGCTGGCGATGGCGAGGCCGACCGCCGCGCCCGTCGCGACGATCGGCACGCGCTCGGTGTTCTCGACTGCGCGGAGCACGAGCAGGTTGAAGAGGAAGGTGGCGAGGAAGAAGCCCAGCGCGGTCTGACTGCCCCGGTCGCGGAAGAAGGTGCGGAGCAGACGCGGGCCGAACTGGGACGAGGCGAGCGTGAGCGCGACGACGGTGATCGAGAAGACGACGCCGGTCACCGTCATCATCGACCCGGCGATCGTCGAGAGCACCGACCGCGCGGCGTCGGCGGTCACCTCGCCGAGCCAGGCCGGCATCGCGATCGACTCGGCGGCGATGCGGCGGTCGAGTTCGACCAACCCGAGCGCGGCGGCGGCCGCCAGCGCGGTGAGCTGCGCGGGGAAGAACCAATAGCTGCCGCGGATCGCGTCCCAGCGGTCCGTCAGGATCGCGACCCAGCCTCGAAGCATCAGACGCCTCCCGCGCCGGTCGTCTGACCCGGCGATCGCGTTTGCACGGCGCGTGCCAGCAACCCCCCGACCACGCCGGCGGGCAGGATCAGAATCCAACCCAGCGCTTCGCGCCAGAACGGCGCGGATGGCACGGAAGCCTCGGGCGGCTGTGCGAGAGCGAAGAACGCGAAGAGTGCCGTGCTCGTCACGGCGATCCAGCCGCCGTGGCGAACGTGCAACAGGCCCGCCCGCAGCGCGCCGACGAATGCGCCGAGCCCGGTGCAGGCGAGCCCGACGGCGAGCTCGAGCGCGTTGAAGGCGGTGCTCGCGTAGAGCGCCTGGATCGCCGCGTCGGCTTCGGCCGGGTCGGCCGACATCACCTCGGGCGCGAACACGAGCAGCAGCACGAGGCCGGAGACGAGCGTGGCACCGATGTCGACGAGCGCTCCGAAGAAGATCGCCCCCACGGAGAGGCCATCGAAGAGTCCCTCGGGCTCGATCGCGTCGGGCGGGTTCATGGCGCGTGCGCTTTCCAGCAGATCATGCGTCCGTCCTCCGGCCGCTCATGATTCCGCCGCGCGCACGAAGCCATGCTCGAGCGCCCAGGCCATTCGGTCGTGTCCCCAGAACCGCGCGCCGTCGGGCAGGACGAACATCGGCACGCCGAAGATGCCTTCGTCGTCGTAGCGGGTCTGGATGGCGCGGGTGAGGGCGTCGCGCCGCGCGGGGTCGGCGCTCGCGGCGAGGACGAAAGCGGCGTCCGCGCCCGAGGCCTCGGCCGCCCGGCGCAGTGCGGTCTCGCCGGCGACGTCTTCGCCACGCGACCAGCGCGCGTCCATCAGTGCACGGACGAAAGCCGGACCGCAGCCCTGCTCGTCGGCGGCGACGAAGGCGGCGTGGGGCACGGCCCAGTCGGGCTCGGCCGCGGGCGGGCGGCCGAGGGGCAGGTCGTAGAACTTCGCGAGGCGGATCAGGTCTTCGATGATGTAGCGGACCTTCGTCGGCAGGAGGTCTCCGAAGTTCGGGAAGGTCGGCAGCGGGAAGAGCGGCACCCACTCCACCGGGACGTCGGGATGGACCCGCGGAACGATGCGTTGGGCGGCGATCCACGCGTAGGGGCTGCGGATGCTGAACGCGAAGCGAAGCGGCTCGGTCATGGGACTCCTCGGACGCGCGCGAAGGTACTCCGGCCCGAGGTCCCGACGCTCGGGGGGTCGGTTGACGCTCCCCGGGCGCGCTCCCATACTCGCCACTTGGTCAGGCGCCTAAGTGGACGTCCGATACCCGGACGCGCCCGCGCCGCTTCCGTTCCGAAGCGTCCCAGTCGGCCTCCGAATCGGAGGATCGGAGCCTGGGTGATGGAGACGGGGAGATTCCGTGGCCCGCAGCGACTCGCGCGAGCGCATTCTCGATGCCGCCGAACGGCTCTTCGCCGAGAAGGGCGTGCAGGCGGCGTCGCTGCGCGAGATCGGCACCCGCGCCCACGCGAATCCCGGCTCGATCTATTTCCATTGGAAGACGAAGGCGGAGCTGGTGCGGGAGGTGTTCCGGCGTCGCCTCGCCCCGCTCGACGCCGAGCGGATGCGTCGGCTCGAAGCCGCGCAGGCCGCCCACGCCCCCGACGCGGTGCCGCTCGAAACGGTGCTCGAGGCGCTCGTCGGCCCGATGCTCGAGCTCGTCCACGGCGCCGATCGCGGCGGCGCGGGCTTCCTGCGTCTGCTCGGGCGCACCTACAACGAGCCCGACCGCGACCTCGTGCGCATGCTGCGTCGAGACCACGGCGCCACCCTCGAGCGTTTCCGCGATGCGCTCGCGCAGTCGCTCCCCGATCTTCCCGAAGAACAGCTCTTCGTCCGCTTCCACTTCGCGCTCGGGGCGCTCGCCCACACCCTCGGCAGCGACGCGAGCTGGCAGCTCGTGGTCGGCGCGCGCCGACGTCCCGCGTCCTGGGAGGAGGTGCTCGGCGAGCTGATGCCCTTCCTGGTGGGAGGATTCGGCGCGCCCAGCGCATCCGAGGGAGCGCGCCGCATGAAGGAGACCGCATGACGCCCGTGTGCCGTACGAAGGAGACCGCATGACCCATCCCGCCCTGAACACCGAGCTGTGTCGCCTCGTCGGCGTCGAACATCCGATCGTCCAGACCGGCATGGGCTGGGTGGCGAGTGCGAAGCTCACGTCGGCCACGGCGAACGCCGGCGGCCTCGGCATCATCGCGTCGGCGACGATGGACCTGCCCCAGCTCGCCGACGCGATCGCCGAAACCAAGGCCCGCACCGACAAGCCCTTCGGCGTGAACCTGCGCTCGGACGCCCCGGACGTGATGGAACGCGCCGAGCTGATGGCGAAGGAAGGGGTGAAGGTCGCCTCCTTTGCGCTGGCCCCGAGTGAAGCGCTGATGAAGTCGCTCAAGGACAAGGGACTGGTGTGCATCCCGTCGATCGGCGCGAAGCGCCACGCCGAGAAGGTGGCCGGGTGGGGCGCCGACGCGGTGATCGTCCAGGGCGGCGAAGCCGGCGGACACACGGGCAGCGTTCCCACCACGGTGCTGCTGCCCCAGGTGGTCGACGCCGTCGACATCCCGGTGGTCGCCGCCGGCGGCTTCTTCGACGGCCGCGGTCTCGTCGCGGCGCTGGCCTACGGCGCGGCCGGCATGGCGATGGGCACGCGCTTCCTGCTCACGAGCGATTCGCCCGTGCCCGACGCGATCAAGCAGATCTACCTCGGCAAGCGCGTCACCGACACCGTCGTGACGACCCAGGTGGACGGCTATCCCCACCGCGTGCTGCGCACGCCCTTCGTCGACGAGCTGGACAAGACCAACGCACTCACGAGTCTGCCGCGCGCGATCGCCAACGCGGTCCGTTTCCAGAAGATGCTCGGCACGCCGTGGACGCAGCTGATCCGCGAAGCGCTCTCGATGAAGCGCAGCCAGGAGCTCTCCTGGAGCCAGGTGGTGATGGCGGCGAACTCACCGATGCTGCTCAAGGCGTCGATGGTGGACGGCGACGTGGCGTCTGGCGTGATGGCGGGCGGCCAGGTGACGGGCCTGATCGAAGACCTGCCGAGCTGCGCCGAGCTGATCGGACGCATCGTCACCCAGGCGTCGCAGGTCCTCGACGCGTTCGAAGCTGCGAACCTCGAAGCTGGGAAGGGCGCCTGACGTGGCGCGAAGCCCCGTCGCGATGGCGAAGCCGATGAAGGCCGGGAACCCGGCCGACGTGCCGGTGCGTCCGGCGGCCACCGTGATGGTCGTCGACGACCGACCCGATCTCCACGTGCTGCTCCTGCGACGGCGCAAGGGCTCGGCATTCGTTGGCGGGATGGACGTCTTTCCCGGTGGCGGCGTCGATCACCACGACGCCGATCCGGAAGTCGAAGCCGTCTGCGCCGATCTCGACGACGCGCGCGCGAGCGAGCGGCTCGGTCTCGCCGAAGACGGTCTCGCCTACTGGGTGGCGGCCACGCGCGAGACCTTCGAGGAGGCGGGCGTGCTCTTCGCGCGCCATCCCGAGGACGGTCGCGCCCTCGACCCGAGCGAGGACGGCATGGAGGAGCGCCTCGCCTCCGAACGTCGCGCCGTCGACGCGGGCGAGCGCCGTCTCGTCGACGTGGTGCGCGACCTCGACCTCCGGCTGACCGTCGACGAGATGCACTACGCGGCGCACTGGATCACGCCGCTCGGACCGCCGCGCCGCTACGACACGCGCTTCTTCGTCACCGCGATGCCGAAGGGCCAGGTCTCCGTGCCGGATCGCCGCGAGGCGATCGAATCCGCGTGGGTGCGGCCGGTCGACGCGCTCGCGGACTTCGCGTCCGGCGCGCGGGTGATGCTGCCGCCGACGGTCGGCATGCTGCGCGTGCTCGCGAGCTATCCGAGCAGCGCGGCGCTGATGGCGGCCGCACTGCGCGACGAAGTGGGCGAGGACGAGCGCGTGCGGATGCTCGCGCTCGGCGACGGCCAATGGGACGTGCTGCTGCCCGGCGATCCGTTCGAGGACGCGCCCGAGGGCGCGAAGATCCACGACACGGACGCCTGGGTCCGCTTGCGCCGCGGTCCGCTCGAGGTGGGTTGATGCGCGCCGACCGCGCTGCGCCGCTCTCCGACGCGCGCGCGACGGCCGTCGCCTAGGACGCGAACGCCCCGCCCGTGCGCGAACTCTTCGGCGACATCCGCGGGCGCGCGCTCTTCGTCGTGCTCGGTTGCCTCGTCTGCCAGATGGGGCTCGGCATCGGCTATGCGATCGGGCCGCTCGCGCCGGCGATGCTCGAAGAGCTGGGCTGGTCGCGCGCGCTGCTGTCGTCGGCGCAGGCGCCCCAGTCGTGGGTGATCGGACTGGCCAGCCCGATCGTCGGGTTCCTGGTCGTGCGCCACGGCGCGCGCGCGGTCCTGTGTTGCGGCGCGGTCGTGCTGGGCGCGGGATACGGCGCGTTCGCGGCGATGCAGGCCTGGTGGCAGCTCGCGGCGGCGTGGGCGCTGATCGGGCTCGGCGTCACTGGCCTCGGTGACATCGCGGTGGGCGCCGTCGTCGCTCAGTGGGTGCGGCGCTCGCGCGGGCTGGCGCTCGGGATCGTCTACACCGGCTCGAACCTGGGCGGGTTCCTCGCCACGCGTGGCATGGTGGCGATCGCCGACGGCGGCTCGTGGCGCGCCGCCGTCGCGGCGGCGGCGATCAGCGCCTTCGTGATCCTGCTCCCCGCAGCCTGGTTCGCCGTGCGCGACCGCGTCGTTGCGCCGTCGCCGGATGCGGACGAGAGCCGGCGCGACGCACCGGCCTACGACGAGACCGAGCGCGACCTCGATCTCGCGGCGGCCCTGCGCACGCGCAGCTTCTGGATCCTCACCTTCACGCTGCTCGGTTTCTGGGTCTACCTCTATGCCGTGCTCGCGCACTTCTCGCTCGCGATCGTCGACGCCGGGACGAGCCGTGCGGAAGCCGGCGGCCATCTCGCGAACGCGGTCGCGATGGGACTCGTGAGCAAGATCGCCTTCGGGTGGATCGCCGACCGCCTGTCCGCGAAGCCCGCGTTGCTGCTCGACTACGGACTGCTCGCGGTGTCGGCGGCGCTGCTGACGCTCGTTCCGTCGGGGAATGGAGTCGTCGTCTGGGCCTTCGTGCTCAGCTTCGGCTTCTCGTACGCGGCCCGCGACGTCGTCACGCCGCTCGTCCTCGTCCATTGCTTCGGCAGCCGCTATCTGGCGAAGCTCTACGGCGTCCTGATGCTGACGATCCTGCCCGGCGGCACGCTCGGCCCGATCGTTACGGGATGGACCCACGATCGGACCGGGAGCTATGCGACCGCCTTCGCGACGCTCGCCGTGTGGAGCGGCGTGTCCTTCGCGCTGCTCACGCTCGTCCGGGACGAACGACGCGTGCCGACGAAGGGTGCGGCGCCGGTCGGCTAGGCGGCCTCGCCAGCGACGGCGGCGCGCTCGCGGATCCGATCCAGATAGCGCGCGGGCGGGAAGAAGCTCAGGCTGAGCGCGACGGCGGCGACCGGCGCGGCCGCCAGGAACACGACCTGCAGCGCCATGAAGATCTGGGTTTCCAGCGCTCCCGGAGTCCCGCCGGCTTCCCAGAATACGAACACCCGGTTCAACATCCTCGCCGCGAGGGCGATGCCGGGCAGGACGGACACGGCGCACGTCCAGATCGACCACAGTCCGAAGCGGTTGGCGACGACCGGGTCGGCGAGGCCGAGCCGGACGCGCTTCTGCATCGCGACCCAGTAGCGGAACGACTCGCGGAAGGCCCAGCCCGTCGGGACGAGGCGCGCGAAGTTGGTCGCGATGATCGCGATCGAATCCTCCTGGCTGCCCTGGCCCGAGACGAGCGTCCAGACCGTGGTCGCGACGATCGCGGCGATCGTCGTCAGCGCGAATTGGCTGGCGACGGCCCGGCCGGGATGGAAGACGCGCCATGTGAACAACGTCATCGCGATCGCGCCGCCGGCGAAGAAGAGATGGCCGGCCATGTTGATCCATTCGCCGCTCTCCGGGTCGATGGTGAAGACGGCGATCCCGTAGACGCGCAGCGGGATTCCGATGCCGGCGCCGAGGAAGTAGAGCCCGGCCCACAGCTCTGGCATCTGCCGCGTCCGGAGCGCCAGCAGCAGCAGGCGGACGGCGGGCGCCAGGAGCAGGGCGGCGACGAGAAACGGGATCACGGTCATCTGGGGTTTCTCGGGGTCTGTGCGATCCGGCCCCGCATTTGCGGTTCGCCCGGAGGGAGCTTCTCCAGCACGACGGCGATCTCGCGCGGCGTCCCATCCCCTGGCTCGCGGCCGGCGTGCCGGCGCGCGATCCGCGCCGTGCCGTGCGCCTCGACCAGGTTCGGCGACGTCTCGGCTTCGAGCGACTGGGTGGTGGAATCGAAAGCAGGGGCGGCCATGACCGGGGTCTCCCGCCGTGCCCCACCGCTCGGACGGGACCGGTGTCCGAGAGGGCCTTCGGCGGAACCGATGCGCCGGTTGAGATCGAATTCCCGTACCCGATCGGGCCGGGTGCGAGGGGTGCGTCTCCGGGCCGGGACGCTCGCCTAACGACCGTCGGCGAACTCCTCGAGATCCCAGAGTGCTTCGCGCATCGCGTCGCCGTCCGGATCCTGCTGCGCGCGGATCTCGGCGAGCACGACGAGCGCCTTCCGCTCCCGCGCGGAGTATTCGCCGACGAGCACATCTTCGAGCTGCTCGTCGTCGAGCTCGCTCGGCTCGTGGCCTTCGTAGTCCCCGTCTGTGCGCGCTTCGACGAGCACGTCGCAGGCGGCGTCGATGTCGTCCGTCTCCCACCCCATTTCGTGCAGGTGGACCAGCGCGTCTTCCCGGTTTTCGTCCGCCATGCGCCGTTCCTCCCGTCGAGCTTTGCGCGCGCGGCGTTCTCTGCTCCCTGTTCCCGATTCCTCGGGCGTGTGGGCGTCGTCGCGAATCCGCGTCTTCGCCTCAGTCGCCCGGCACCCAGCGGGGGAGCGTGACGTCGTCGTCGATCTTCTCGAAGACGGCGCGGACGCGTGCGCCGATCGTGACCTCGGCGGGAGGAAACGCCTCGATCGGGTCGCCCGCCCGCGCGACCAGGTTGCCGATCAGGCGCACGGTCGGGTCCTCGTCGAGCGCGACGGTCACCACCACGTAGGGCGCGAGGTCCTGGAAGGGCGGGAGCAGCGGCGGGTGGGGCACGGCGAACGACCAGATCGTCCCGCGGCCCGACACCGTCGTCCAGGTCGGCTCGGCGCGCGGGGCCCACGGGCTCATCGGACGCGGCGGAAAGATCAGCCGGCCGGTCTCGGAACACTGCTGCATGCGGAGCTCGCCCCGGCGACACCCCTCGAAGAAGGGCGCCGAGTCCTCGTCGCAGGGAGCCAGCATCGGATTCGGGAAGTCCGGCATGCGTTCCTCAGTTGCGCAGCAGCACGGCGCTGGTCGGCACGCCTTCGCCGGCCGTCACCAGGCAGGTGCGCGCGTCCTCCACCTGGCTCGTCGAATCGCCGCGCAGCTGTCGCACGCCTTCGTTGATCAGGTTGAAGCCGTGGACATAGGCCTCGGAGAGCCCGCCTCCGGAGGTGTTGATCGGGAGGCGTCCGCCGAGCTCGAGGTTGCCGTCCTCGGTGAACGCCGCGCCCTCGCCGCGCTCGCAGATTCCGTAGCCCTCGAGCGAGAGCGGGATCAGCGGCGTGAAGGCGTCGTAGAGCTGCGCCACGTCGAGGTCGGCGGGGCGGATGTCGGAATGACGGTAGAGCTGTTTCGCGCAGGTCCAGGCCGGGCCGCGCAGCGGATCCTCGCACCAGTAGTTGACCATCGTGTGGTGCTGGGGCGGCAGACCCTGGCCGAAGCCATGGACGAAGACGGGCTTCTTGCGGCAGTCACGCGCGCGCTCGGCCGACACGACGACGCAGGCGAGCGCGCCGTCGGTCTCGAGACAGTTGTCGAAGAGACAGAGCGGCTCGGAGATCCAGCGTGCGTCCATGTACTGCTCGCGGTCGAGGGGCTTGCCGTGCATGACCGCGCGCGGGTTGCGGTTGGCGGCGCGGCGGACGGCGAGGGCGACGTTGGCGAGATGGTCGCGGGTCGCGCCGTACTCGTGCATGTAGCGCCGCGTCAGCATCGCGATCTCGTCCACCGGACGGAGCAACCCGTAGGGACGCGTCCACGTCGCCTGGGCGCTCGCCTGCACCGCGCCGGCCCACGGCCGCTGCCCCGACCCGCGCTTGCGCGAGCGCCACGCCACGCCCACCCGGCATTGCCCGGTCGCCACGGCCATCGCCAGGTGTCCGACACAGCCCGGCCCGGCGCCGCCGCCGTAGTGGATCTGGCTGAAGAAGGTCACCTCACCGGCGCCGATGTTCTTCGCGATCTCGACCTCGTCGTTCGTCTCCATCGTGTAGGACGCGAGGCCGTCGACCTCGCTGGGCGCGATGCCGGCATCGTCGAGCGCGCTGAGGATCGCCTGGCAGGCGAGGGCCTTCTCGCTCGGTTCGAGCCGCTTCGCGAAATCGGTCTCGCCGATGCCGACGATGGCGGTCGCGTCCTTGAGCAATGGCGTCTCCCGTCGCGCCTGGGGCGCGGCGACTGGTGATTTCGGGAACGCATCGTATCGTATTGGTCCGACGCGCCGTGCCGCGATGGAGACCCCGTGAATTTCGATCTCGCACCCGAAGAAGTCGCCTTCCAGCGGGAGGTCGAGGCGTTCCTCGCCGCGAACGCATCGCCCGAGGTGATGGACGCGCACCCCGAGCAGCTATCGCAGACCGTCGACTCGCCCGCGAAGCGCGCCTTCATGCGCAAGCTCGCCGACAAGGGCTGGCTCGGGATGTCCTGGCCTGCGGAGTACGGCGGCCAGGAGAAGAGCGGCATCTACGACTTCATTCTCACCGAGTCGCTCTCGCGCTACGGCGCGCCGCAGCCGGGGAAGGGAGTCGGGATCGTCGGCAAGACGATCATCCGCCACGGCAACGAGACGCTGAAGCAGTTCTTCCTGCCGAAGATCATCCGCGGCGAGGTCGAGTTCGCGATCGGCTACAGCGAGCCCCAGGCCGGGTCCGACGCGGCGAACATACAGCTCAAGGCCACGAAGGTGGACGGAGGCTGGAAGCTCGATGGGAAGAAGATCTGGACGACGTCGGCGCACTTCGCCGACTGGTACTGGGTGGGCGCGCGCACCGACACGAGCCACAAGCACAAGGGCATCACGCTCTTCCTGATCGAGATGAACCACCCCGGGCTCACGATCCACCCCACGATGACGATCGGCGACGAGCGCACCAACGAGGTGTTCTTCGACGACGTCTTCGTGTCCGACGACTTCGTCGTCGGCGAGGTCAACCACGGCTGGACGTACATCTGCGAGGCCCTCGACCTCGAGCGCTTCGCGATGATGCCGGTCGGTCCGCTGGAGAAGAAGGTCGAGGCGCTCACCGAGTGGGTGCGAACGTCCACGTGCGACGGCGAGCCGCGGCGCGACGTTCCCGACGCGCGGCGCTCCGTCGCCCAGGCCGTCACCCAGCTCGAGGTGGCGCGCATGCTCCAGCGCCGGGTGATCTCCGAGGCGCTCAAGGACCGGGTGCCCACCGTCGAGTCTTCCCAGTACAAGCTCTTCATGAACGAGCACGGCCAGCGCGTCGCCAACGCCGCGCTCGATCTGATGGGCGCCGCCGGACAGCTCAAGCCCGACAACGACGACGCCCCGATCGGCGGCCGCTTCGAGCGCTCCTATCGCTACACCGTCGTGGACACGATCGGCGGCGGCGCGTCGGAGATCCAGAAGAACATCATCGCGCGGCGCGGCCTGGGCCTGCCGCCCAATTTCTAGGGCGCCATTCGTTGCGGAAGGTCGCGCTCTGGGCCGTGATCGCGGGGGCGCTCGCATGGGTCGCGTGCGCGCCGCCCGAGCCCCGCGAGCCGCCCCATGTCCTGCTGATCGTCGTCGACACGCTGCGCGCCGATCATACGAGCCTCTATGGCTACGAGCGCGACACCACGCCTCATCTCCGGAAGCTCGCCCGGGAGGGCACGATCTTCGCGCGGCATCTCGTGAATGCACCGTGGACGAAACCATCGGTGGCGTCGATCCTCACGGGGCTGCTGCCGCCCGCGCACGGCTCGCAGTGGGGCGACTTCAACCGCGTCGCCGAGGGCGCCGTCGACGTCCTAGCCGAGAGCTTCGAGACGCTTCCCGAGGTGCTGCAGCGCCACGGCTACACGACCGTCGCAATGATGACCAACACGACGATCACGCCCGAGATCGGTTACGCGCAGGGCTTCGACCGCTTCGAGCAGATCGGTGCGGATCTCACGAGCGACCGTCGCTCGGTGCTCGGCGCGTTCGAAGCGCTGAACGCCGCCAGCGGGCCGACCTTCGTGTGGTGCCACGTGATGGCGCCACACAACTACGTGCTCCCGAAGGGACGCAAGCGCGTGTTCGAGTCGGAGACGCGCACGCCGATCCTGCGGCGCGAGTACTACGGCCCGAAGATGTGGAACAGCTACGGCTTCCGCTTTCGCGAGCCGGCCATCGACGTCTACGACGAGACCGTGCGCTGGGTCGACCAGGGCGTGGGCGCGCTGGTCCGCCGCGTGCGGGAGACCCATCCCAACACGCTGATCCTCTTCACGTCCGACCACGGCGAGGAGTTCGGCGAGCACGGCGGCTATCTCCACGCGCGCACGCTCCACAGCGAGATCCTCCACGTGCCGCTCGTGATGTGGGGGCCGGGCGTGCCGCGCGGACGCGTCGTCGACGAGCTGAGCCAGTCGATCGACCTGCTGCCGACGGTCCTCGACGTCGTCGGCGTGGAACCGCCCGCCGAGGTGCAGGGACGCTCGCTGCTCTCCGGTGGAGAGGACGAGCCGATCGTCTACGCCGAGAAGCGCAACGGCCGCAATCTGATGCGCGCCGTCCTCACCCACGATGGGAAGCTGCTCGAGAGCCAGCCGGACGGCACGCCGGGAAGGAAGCCGGCGAAGGGCGACGAGGGCACCTGGCACTACTTCGAGGATCCGGTCGGCCCCGACCGCGAGAGCCGTCTCGGCGCGCTCGCCCCCGACGAACTCACCCGTCGCCAGGCGCGGCTCGAAGCGATCTGGTCCGACAGCGTCGCGCTCTTCGAAGCGCGGACCGGCGGAGAGTCGCAGCGCGCGATCCGCGACGAGGAGATCGAGGCGCTGCGCGCGCTCGGCTATGTCGACGACGAGGCGAGTGGGGACGGCCCGGGCCGCGGCGGGTCGGGCGACGAGACCGGTCAGGACCCCGGCGACGAGCCCGTCGGCGGCGCGTCGAGCTAGTCGTTCCGGATCGAAGAGGCGCCCACGAAGAACGGCGCCGAAGGCGGCGCGGGCAGCTCGGCGGCCCCCCCGAGGCAGCGCGCCTGGGACGAGGCGGCCGAGGCCGGGCCGGGTGCGCGTGGGGCCCTCCACGGGCGGTGATCCGCCCTCCGGACATTGCGATACGTTGCGTATCGTATATCCTCCGCGGGCTGGCGCGCCACTCCATCCGCGCGCCCCGTGCCAGGAGGATTCCGTGGACTTCGATTTCACCCCCGAAGAGCAGGCCTTCGCCGAGGAAGTGGAGCAGTGGCTCGTGGAGAACCACGACCCGGTCGTGATGGACCCCACGCGCGAGAACTTCACCCAGCTCGCCGACACCCCCGAGCGCCGCGACTTCATGAAGAAGCTCGCCGCGAAGGGCTGGCTCGGGATGTCCTGGCCGAAGGAGTACGGCGGCCAGGAGATCGAGGGCATCTACGAGTACATCCTCAACGAGGCGCTCGCCCGCCACGCCGCGCCGCAGATCGGCAAGGGCGTCGGCATCATCGGCAAGACCCTGATCCGCCACGGCAACGACAAGCTCAAGCAGGATTTCCTGCCGAAGATCCTCTCGGCCGACGTCGAGTTCGCGGTCGGCTACAGCGAGCCCGAAGCCGGCTCGGACGCCGCCAACATGCAGCTCAAGGCCGAGAAGGTGGACGGGGGCTGGAAGCTCAATGGGCAGAAGATGTGGACGACGTCGGCGCACTTCGCCGACTGGTACTGGGTCGGCGCCCGCACCGACCCGGACAAGCCGAAGCACGACGGCCTGTCGCTCTTCATGATCCCGATGGACCACCCCGGCCTCGAGGTGCAGAGCCTGCCGACGATCGGCAAGGACACCACGAACCAGGTGTTCTTCGAAGACGTGTTCGTGCCCGACGACTACCTCGTCGGGCAGCGCGGCAAGGGCTTCCAGTACATCTCCGAGGCCCTCGACCTCGAGCGCTTCACGATGTTCACGCTCTCGCCGATCGCCGAGCGCACCCGCGTGCTGATCGAGCACGTGAAGATTGCTTCGCGCGACGACGCGCCGCTCAAGGACGACCCGGACGTGCGCCGGCTGGCCGCCCACATCGCGACGGACACCGCCGTCGCGAAGGCGCTGTCCACGCGCTTCGTGTGCGCGGCGAAGGCAGGTGGCAAGCCGCCGACGATCCCGTCCTCGCAGTACAAGCTCTTCACCACGTCGCTGTCGCAGCGCGTCTGCAAGGACGCCCTGGACATCTGCGGGGTCGC